>NZ_JARESO010000014.1:0-212416 GCF_046030175.1 Paraburkholderia sp. RL17-373-BIF-A | reverse complement strand
ACCTACTACCCGGGCGGCAGGGCCCGCCCACGGGGGTCGCGCGGGGGGGGGCGGCGGGCCCCGCCAAACCCGGGGCCCCACGAGCCGATCCATTCTACCGAGATGTGCAAGCGCGTGCCGGCGGCGCCAAATTCGATGTCGGCACGCCAGACCGCCTACCTCTGAAGGTGTTCGCACGTTACTGCATTGCAGCAATCCACGCTGTTGTATGCAGGCCGTCCAGCTGGCTGATACGGTCGAATTAAATGGGCTTTGAATTGTGCCCGAGCGTGGACTATTCTCAAATAGAACCGGCTTGTATTAAAGCCAGGGCGAGGGCCACAATGAAGCCGTCGCAGTCCGCTTAGCGGTTCGTTTTGTCGCCGCCGGAAGGCGAAGCAGGAGGCGCACATGAAGCTGCTCAGATCAGGCAACCCGTTCCGCCACGCGCACCATGCGCATCACGTCGGACACGAGGGCAGCCATGTCATGCTGCCGCTCGTCGTCATTTCGGTGATGGCGATCGGCGTGTACTTCGGCGTGCGCAACATCGATTTTTCCGAGTTGGGCAAAAGCGCGCTGTTCTATGTCGTGATGCTCAGTGTCGCTCTGGGTATCGCGGGATTGTTCGGCGTCGTCGGGGCCTGGGTTCGGTCAAACGGCGACGACGCCGAAGAGGGCTTCTGCTTCATTGGCGCGTTGATCGGCGCCGTGGTGTTCTACGTGGCGATCTTGAGTTGACCGCTCTCAACAGCAGATCGGGCGCCGTGGATCAGACGATCCGCGCGGCCTCGTCGAAAGCGAAGCGCGGGCTGCGCGGGAACAGTTTCGACGGGTCGCCGTAGCCCAGATTGATCAGGAAGTTCGACTTCACGGTCGTGCCGGCAAAGAACGCTTCGTCGACCTTGGCGGCGTCGAAACCCGACATCGCACCCGTGTCCAGGCCGAGCGCGCGGGCGGCGAGAATCAGGTAGCCGCCTTGCAGCGTCGAATTGCGAAATGCCGTGTCGGCGATCGCCTTGTCGTTACCGGCAAACCAGCTGCGCGCATCGGCGTGCGGAAACAGCTTCGGCAGGTGCTCGTAAAACTCCATGTCCATCCCGACGATCGCCGTGACCGGCGCTGCCATCGTCTTCTCCAGATTGCCTGGCGACAAAGCCGGGCGCAGCTTCTCCTTGCCCTCCTGCGTTTTGACGAAGACAAAGCGGCCCGGGCTGGAATTGGCCGAGGTCGGGCCGAGCAGCACGAGTTCGATGAGTTGTTTGAGCACGGCGTCGTCGACAGGTTTTTGCTGCCAGCCGTTATGCGTGCGCGCTTCGCGGAAAAGCTGATCGAGCGCCTGGTCGGAAAGAATCATTTGATTGTTCCTTGAAGGTTGTGTGTGAATTGGAAAGGACGGCGCCGGATCAAACCGCAAGCCGCGCGTAGGAGCGTCGCCGTCGTTGCCGCCATAATAGCCAAGGTTCTTTCCGGTCGCGCATTGAGCGCGCGATCGTACTCAGTCAATCTCATGACGGATCTCTTTGCGGATTTTTCCGATGCTCTGCCGGCGCCCGACGTCGACTGGTATCCCGACTGGCTGCCGTCTGAAGTGGCGGCACGGGCCTTGACGCAACTCATCGACGAAGTCGAATGGCGTCAGGACATGATGGGCACGCCCGCCGGCCGCGTGCCGCTGCCGCGGCTGACCGCCTGGCAAGGCGAGCCTGACGCCGTCTATGTCTACTCGGGTATTCGCAATGTGCCACAAGCGTGGACGCCGACCGTCGCCGAGCTGAAGTCCGCCGTGGAGTCTATTTGCAACGCGCATTTTAATAGCGTGCTGATCAACCGCTACCGCAGCGGCACCGACAGCATGGGTTGGCATGCGGACCACGAGCCCGAACTCGGCGCACAGCCGGTGATCGCCTCGGTGAGCCTGGGCGTCGCACGCACGTTCGATCTGCGGCATAACAAGACCGGCGTCGTGCAGTCTTTTTCGCTGAAGGGCGGCAGCTTGCTGGTGATGAAGGGCAACACGCAAGCGGATTGGCGGCATCGGGTGCCGAAGGAGCCGCGCGTGGTGGGTGAGCGGATCAATCTGACGTTTCGGTGGGTGACGCCGCGCGCGAGTGTCCGCTGATGGGGCGCGTGTGGGGCGGCGGCGGTGGCGCCGCATAGCCGAGCGTGCCCGACAAGCCCGACAAGCCCGACAAGCCCGACAAGCCCGACAAGCCCGAGCAAGCCGAACAAGCCGAACAAGCCGAACAAGCCGAACAAGCCGAACAAGCCGAACAAGCCGAACAAGCCGAACAAGCCGAACAAGCCGAACAAGCCGAACAAGCAGCCGAGCACGTAAGCGCATAAAAAAGCGCCAAGCGCATCGCCGAGCCAACCAACGCACTCCGCCCACATCAACAGCGCATCCCACGTCCACGCCACAACCGCCACCGCCCGCTATACCAAAATTGATATCGCCGACGCGAATCATATGATTGGACGGTTAACGCCCTAGACACTACGCTACATCACGATCCACGCACCGTGAGGGCCGCAACGGCTGGGCGGATTCGATGGGTCGCCTACACAACAACGATCAGGAGACAGTCATGGCGAATACACGACGCGCCGCATGTCGTGCGTTGGGCGCGCTCGCACTCTGCGCGGGCTTTGGTGCGCTGACGCTGACCACGCCGGGCGCTTACGCGCAGGACAAACAGATCACGCTGGGCTTCGCGCAAGTCGGCGCGGAAAGCGCATGGCGAACCGCCAACACCGAATCGGTCAAGTCCGCTGCGGCCGAGGCGAAGATCAAGCTCAAATTCTCCGACGCGCAGCAGAAGCAGGAAAACCAGATCAAGGCGATCCGCTCCTACATCGCGCAGAAAGTCGACGTGATTGCGTTTTCGCCGGTCGTCGAGTCGGGCTGGGAACCGGTGCTACGCGAGGCTAAAGCCGCGAAGATTCCGGTGATTCTCACCGACCGCAACATCGACGTGAAAGACACCTCGCTCTACGTGACGATGATCGGCTCGGACTTCATGGAAGAAGGGCGGCGCGGTGGTCATTGGCTCGCGGATCACTATAAAAACGACCAAGGCCCCGTCAACATCGCTGAACTTCAGGGAACGGTCGGATCGGCGCCTGCCAACGACCGGCACTCGGGTCTTCTCGAAGTGATCAAGAACGATCCCAAATTCAAGATCATTGCCTCGCAAAGTGGGGACTTCACGCTGGCCGGCGGCAAGCAGGTCATGGAAGCGTTTATAAAGACATATGGAAATAAAATAAATGTAGTTTATGCGCATAACGACGATATGGCGCTCGGCGCCATCCAGGCGATGGAAGAGGCCGGCATGCATCCGGGCAAGGACGTCATCGTCGTTTCGTTCGATGCGACCAAGGGCGGCTTCCAGGCGATGGCCGCGGGCAAGATGAACGTCGATGTGGAATGCAGTCCGCTGCTCGGGCCGCAATTGATGTCGGCGGTGAAGGATGTGGTGGCCGGCAAGCCGCTGCCCAAGCGTATCCTGACGGAAGAGACGGTCTTCCCGATGAGCGTCGCCGCGCAGACACTACCGACGCGCAAGTATTGACGGTAATTGATAAGGCTTCCTGACTGTAATAAGCGGACATAGACGCACGGAACAGCGCGCGACAGGGAAGCGAGTACCGACACACGAAAAAAGGTTTCTCCAGTGGTGCCTGGCCGTCCGTCTGCTTGGGTAGCGGGCGGCCTCTTTTCCGCGCAATGCCGGCTGGAGGCTGCTGGAGGCCGCCGAACCACGCACCGCCGATCGAGCGAGGCCTATGACGCATCCCGCTTCCGAACCGAATCCGCCGGCTGGCGGCAGCGGCAACGCCCAAGCCGCCACCGGAATCACCGGCGCCGCGGCAACCCATGCCGACGGCACCACGAACACTGTCGAACCGATTCTCGCCACCGCCGGCGTCAGCAAGACGTTCCCGGGCGTGAAGGCGCTGCAGCGGGTCGATTTCCGCCTGTTCCCCGGCGAGATTCATACGCTGATGGGGCAGAACGGCGCGGGCAAATCCACTTTGATCAACGTGCTCACCGGCGTCGTCGCGCCGGACGCCGGCACGATCCGCCTCGGTGGCGAGGTGGTGGCGTTCGCCTCGCCGCAGGAGGCCGAAGCGGCCGGCGTGCGCACGCTGTATCAGGAAGTGAACCTGTGCCCGAATCTCTCGGTAGCGGAGAACATTTTCGCGGGCCGGCAACCGAGACGCTTCGGCGCAATCGACTGGCCCGACATCAAGCGACGGGCTCAAGCCGCGCTGGCGCGCCTCGACGTGACGCTCGACGTCACCCGTTCGCTCGATGCCTATCCAATCGCCGTGCAGCAGATGGTGGCGATCGCGAGGGCGCTTTCCGTCGACGCGCGTGTGCTGATTCTCGACGAGCCGACCTCGAGCCTCGACGACGGCGAAGTCAGCCAGCTCTTCAAAATACTTCGGCATCTTAAGCAATCGGGCATTGCGATTCTGTTCGTCACGCATTTCATCGAGCAGACGTATGCCATCTCCGACCGCATTACGGTGATGCGCAACGGCGAGCGCGAAGGCGAGTATCTCGCGCGCGATCTGCCGGCCGATCAACTGGTATCGAAGATGGTCGGCCACGAGCGCATGAGCGCACGTTTGCGTGAAGCCGCCCAGGAAGGACACGACACGCATGAAAAACAAGTCGCGCAGACCGTCCAGCCATTCATCGAACTACGCGGCGTCGGACGGCGCGGCACCATGCAGCCGATCGACCTCGACGTGCAGCCGGGTCAGATCCTCGGCCTTGCCGGTTTGCTCGGCTCGGGCCGCACGGAAACCGCGCGGCTGTTGTTCGGAGCCGACCGCGCCGATAGCGGCACCATTCTGGTGGAAGGCCGCCCCGTGCGGCTGCGTTCGCCGCGCGATGCGGTGCGCCACGGCATAGGCTATTGCGCGGAAGACCGCAAGAAAGAAGGCATCGTCGCCGAACTGTCGATCCGCGAGAACATCCTGCTGGCGTTGCAGGCGCGGCGTGGCTGGTGGCGCAAGATCAACCGGCAACGCGCGCGCGAACTGGCTGATCTATGGATCGAGCGGCTCGGCATCAAGGCCGCGGATGCGGAACAGCCGATCGGCCTGCTGTCCGGCGGCAATCAGCAGAAAGCGCTGCTGGCGCGCTGGCTCGCCACCGATCCCAAGCTGCTGATCCTCGACGAGCCGACACGCGGCATCGACGTCGCGGCCAAGTTCGACATCATGGATCGTCTGCTGGCGCTGTGCGCGAGCGGCTTGAGCATCCTGTTCATTTCGTCGGAGATCAGCGAGGTGCTGCGCGTGAGCCATCGCGTGGCGGTGTTGCGCGACCGTCGCAAGATCGCCGAAGTGGCCGGTAAAGCGTCGAACGAGGACAACATCTATCGACTCATCGCGGGGAGCGGCGAATGAAGCTATCGAACTGGTTCGTGCGCGACGGCGCCGAGCGGCCGTTGATCTGGCCATGCGTCACGTTGGTGTTGTTATGCGGGCTGAACCTGTGGGTCAATCCGCATTTTCTGTCGCTGCGCATGCTCGACGGCCATCTGTTCGGCGCGCCGATCGATGTGCTGAATCGCGCTGCACCGCTGGTGCTTGTCGCCACCGGCATGACACTCGTGATCGCGACGCGCGGCATCGACATTTCGGTGGGCGCCGTGGTGGCGATCGCGGGCGCGGCCGCCGCCACGATACTGGCGACGCAGCCAGAAGCATCGAGCGGACTGATCGCACAGGCGCTGATCGCGGCGTTGATCGTCGGCGTGCTGAGCGGCATGTGGAACGGTTTGCTGGTGTCCTTCGTCGGCATGCAGCCGATCATCGCCACCTTGATCCTGATGGTCGCCGGGCGCGGCATCGCGCAATTGCTGACGGCAGGGCAGATCATTCCGATCGGCGCGCCGGGCTATCTGTTCGTGGGCGGTGGCTACTGGCTCGGCGTGCCGTGCTCGGTGTGGATCGCCACGGTGGCGGTGCTGGCCACCGCCGCGCTCGTCGAAGGCACGGCGCTCGGCCTGTTCATTCGCGCGATCGGCGTCAATCCGGTCGCCACGCGTCTGGTCGGCTTGCGATCCAAAGCGCTCGTCTTCGCGGTGTACGGCTTCTCGGGACTGACCGCGGCGATGGCGGGCATTCTCATCAGCTCGAACGTGCGCAGCGCCGACGGCAACAACGCCGGCCTGCTGCTCGAACTCGACGCGATCCTCGCGGTGACACTCGGCGGCACGTCGCTGCTCGGCGGCCGCTTCAGTCTCGCGGGCACGGTGCTGGGCGCGCTGATCATTCAGACGCTGACCTACACCACGTATTCGATCGGCGTGCCGCCGGAAGCCACGCTCGTCGTCAAGGCGGCCGTGGTGCTTGCGGTGAGCGTGATCCAGTCGCCGTCGGCGCGTGCGCTCGGTCTATCGCTTGTCACGCAACGGAGGGTGGCGCGATGAGACGCATCCTCGAAGCCTGGGCTCATATCGTCGATCCGCGCACGCTGCCGATTGCCGTCACGATCCTGCTGTTCTGCGCGCTGTTCGGATTCGGCTCGGTGATGTACACCGGTTTCTTCTCGTGGCAAGTGCTCCTCGATCTGCTGGTCGATAACGCGTTCTTGCTGATCGTGGCGATCGGCATGACGTTCGTGATCGTGTCCGGCGGCATCGACCTGTCGGTGGGGTCGGTCGTCGCGCTGACGACCATCGTCGAGGCGGTGCTGTCGGAACATCTGCATTGGCCGGTCTGGGTGATCCTGCCGATCGTGCTGCTGATGGGCACCGTGTTCGGCGCGGTGCAGGGCGCGTTGATTCACTTCTTCCGCTTGCAGGCGTTTATCGTCACGCTGGCCGGCATGTTCTTCGCGCGCGGCTTGTGCTTTCTGATCACGACGCAGTCGATCACCATCACCGATCCGACGTTCCAGAAGATTTCGGCGTTTCGTCTCGACATCGGCGTCGGCTCGGTGACGGCGAATGTGCTGATCGCGTTCGTCACGCTGCTGGCGGCGATCTATGTGGCGCACTTCACGCGTTTCGGCCGCAACGTCTACGCGATCGGCGGCAACGCGCGCTCGGCTTTGCTGATGGGCTTGCCGGTCGCGCACACACGCATCGGCGTGTATGCACTGAGCGGCTTCTGCTCGGCGCTCGGCGGTGCGGTCTTCACGTTCTATGTGTTGTCGGGCTACGGTTTGCAAGGGCAGGGCATGGAGCTCGATGCGATCGCCGCGACCGTGATCGGCGGCACGCTGCTGACGGGCGGCGTCGGCTATGTGATCGGCTCGCTGTTCGGCGTCGGTATTCTCGGCACGATCCAGGCGCTGATCACGTTCGACGGCACGCTCAGTTCGTGGTGGACCCGCATTGTGATCGGCGCCTTGCTGTGCGCGTTCTGCCTGTTGCAACGGCTGATCGAGCGTCACGCCAAATCAGTGGGGCGTCCGGGCGGCACCGGCGCGGTCGTGACCGCGGGACGGGAACGCGGGCATGCGGACGGATCGGCGGCGTCGGATTCGCATGTGATCGGACGCGCGCCTGAGCAGGCTTGAACATGCGCGCTGTGGCGGCTCACGCGCTGAGTTGCCGTCCTCTGGTTTCAGGCAACGTCAACGCGGCGAGGATCACGACACCATACGCCGCCGCTGCGAACACGCCGATCGCGTGGCCGAGCGTCATCGTCTGCGAGACGTAGCCGATCAGGAACGGAAACGTCGCGCCGACCGCCCGCCCGAAGTTGTAGCAGAAGCCCTGACCGGAGCCGCGAATCCGCGTGGGGAACAGTTCGGTGAGGAACGCGCCCATGCCCGAGAAAATGCCGGACGCGCAGAAGCCGAGCGGGAAACCGAGCACGAGCATCGAGAGATTGTCGAGCGGCAGTTGCGTGTAGACCAGCGCAATCGCGCACGACGCCAGTGCGAACGCGATGAAGGCGCGCTTGCGGCCGATCCTGTCGCTGACGTAAGCGCCCGTCAAATAGCCGCAATACGAGCCGACGATCACCACGCCCAGATAGCTGCCGGTGCCGATCACGCTCAGATGCCGTTCGGTCTTCAGATACGTCGGCAGCCAGGTGGTCACCGCGTAGTAGCCGCCTTGCACGCCGGTTGCCAGCACGGACGCTCGCAGCGTCGTCCACAGAATCTCGCCACGGAAAATATCGAGCAGCGAGGTGCGCGTTTGCGTGGCGGCCTGCGCCGCTTTCTGCTGCCGATGCACTTCGGGTTCGTCGACGAAGCGGCGGATCCAGATCACGAACGGCGCCGGCGCAATGCCGATCGCAAACAGCACGCGCCACGCGTAATCGGCCGGCACCAGCGAGAACACGGCCATGAAGAGCAACGTCGAGATACCCCAGCCGATCGCCCAGCCCGCCTGCACGAGTCCCACCGCCTTGCCGCGATCGCGCGCTCGGATGACTTCGCCGATCAGCACCGCACCGGCCGTCCACTCGCCGCCGAAGCCGAGTCCCATCAGCCCGCGCGCCCACAGCAGTTGCGAGAAATTCTGCGCCAGCGCGCAAGCCAGCGTGAAGACCGCGAACCAGAGAATCGTGATCTGCAGTGTCTTGACCCGGCCGATGCGATCCGACAGCACGCCGGCAGCCCAGCCGCCGAGCGCAGAACTCAGGAGCGTGACCGTGCCGATCAGACCGGCGTCGCCGCGCGTGATGCCCCACGTCGCGATGAGCGTCGGAATCACGAAGCTCAGGAACTGCGTGTCCATGGCGTCGAGCACGTAGCCGATCTTGCAACTCCAGAAGGCGCGCTTCTCACTGGCGGAGATCTGCCGATACCATGCGAACGGGCCTTTTCCTGATCCGGCCGGGTCGTAATGCCCGGTGTCGGCGGTCAACTGCGCTTCGGTTTCCATGCTTGCACTCCGGTCGTCGTTGGCCGCGTTTCGTCGCGCGGCTGGTGATGGGGGCAAACGCCGCGGCTACAGCACCGCCAGCGTGGTGTTGGGAATGTCGGTGACGAGCATGTGTCCCGGCTTGTGCGCAATCGCGAACGGCAGACGCGCGCTTTCGATGGCGGCTTGCGGTGTGACGCCGCAAGCCCAGAACACGGGCAACTCGTCGCCGCGCACTTCGACGGCGTCGCCGAAATCGGGACGCGCCAGATCGCGAATGCCGATCAGCGACGGATCGCCGATATGAACCGGCGCACCGTGCACGGCGGGAAAGCGGCTGGTGATCTGGATCGCGCGGATGGCGTCGGCGGCTTTCATCGGCCGCATCGAGACGACGCGGTTGCCGCCGAATACGCCGGCCGCCACATTGCGCTCGTGTGTGCGATACATCGGCACATTGACCTGCTGTTCGATATGCCGCAGCGCGATGCCTTCACGGCGCAGCATTTCTTCGAAGGAAAACGAGCAGCCGATCGCGAACACCACCAGATCGTCGCGCCACAATTCGTCGAGACTGCGCACTTCCTCGGCGCGCTCGCCATGCCGGTACACATAAAACGCCGGCACGTCGTTGCGGATGTCGAGATCGGCGCCGAGCGCGGGCACGCGCCAATCGCCTGGTTCGCCGATGGCCAGCAGCGGACAGGCTTTCGGATTGAGCGTGCAGAAGCGCAGGAAATCGTCGGCGTGTTGTTTGGGCAGGATGGCGAGGTTGGCTTGCGCATAGTCGCCGCAATAGCCCGCAGTGGGGCCGGACAGGCGGCGGCTGCGTATCTGCTGACGAAACTCGGACGGCGTGTAGGACATGGACTGCTCGACTCCAGGTAGATCGCGTTGGCTGAAAAGCTCTGTGATGCAACCCAGATTAGTAACGTCAAAAATATCCATCCAGCGAGTTTTTATTGCGTTTCGTTAAATTAAACTTAACAGCGCCGCAGCCGGTTTGCGGCGATGATCGCGTCCATCCCGCCGCTGTTGAGAGAACCTGCAATGAATACCCGCTTTGTCGAAACGTTTCTGACGCTTGCCCGTCTGGGCAGTTTTCGCGCGACCGCCACCGCCATGCACGCGACGCCCGCGGCGATTTCGCTGCGCATCAAAACGCTCGAAGCGGAGTTGGGCGTCGAGTTGATCGAGCGCGATGCCGCGGAATTTCAGCTCACCGCGAATGGCGAGCGTCTGCTCGCGCATGCGCGCTCGGTGGTGCAGGCCACGCGCTCGCTGCAACTGGCCGCGCAGGACGAGACGCAAGTGGCGACGCGCTTGCGCCTCGGCGTGATCGAGACGGTGGTGCATAGCTGGCTGCCGGACTACATCCGCATGCTGAACCTCGAATACAACCGCATCGTCGTGGATCTCACCGTCGATTCGAGCGCGATACTCGGGCCGCGTTTGCGCGCGGGCGAACTGGATCTGGTGATTCAGGTGGAAGAAACCGGGGAGCATGAGGCGTCGATCGTGTCGACCTTATTGGCGAGCTATCCCGTGCGCTGGATCGCGCGCAGCGATCTGATTCCCGCCAGCCGCGCGAAACATGTGCAAACGATGTTGAGCAAACCCGTGCTGACGTTCGGCCGTGGCACCGCGCCGCAAGTCGCCGTCGATGCGATCGTGCAGGCGCTCGCAAAGCGAGCCGGTGTGCCGCTCGCGCAGACTCAGGTGACCTGCATGCCGTCGGTCGCGGTGATCGTGAAACTGCTGCGCGACGGCTATGGGATTGCGGCGGTGCCCGCGCTATTCGTCGAGCCTTATCTGAGCAACGGCGAACTGGGGCAATTGCAGGTGCGTCCGCTGCCGCCGCCGATCGATGTCGCGATGTATTACCGTGACGACGCCGATGTCGGCGTGCTGGCGGCATCGCGTGTCGCGCGTAACGCGTGCGATCAGTATGCGAAGGCGATGGGGCGGCAGTTGATCGAGAAACGCTGAGGCATGCTGACGAACACCGCGCGGCGTGTTTAGCCGGCGTCCAGACGCCGTCGCGCGGTGGCCACGAGTCGATCGAACGAGAAGGTGCTGGTTGCGAGCGCGGCGGTTTCAGGAAAGTACTCGTGCGCGATGTCGGTCAAGACCTGGCCCGGTGGCGTTTCGATCAGCACATGTGCGCCCATTTCCTGCATGACCGTAAGCGCGTCGAACCAGCGCACGGTGTAGCGGATATTGGTCGCGAGGTCGTTGCGGATCGCGTCCGCCGTATACAACGGACGGCCACCGCGATTGCCGACATAGATGCTTTGCGGCGCGTGAAAGGGCACGTCCTTCGCGTAGGCGACCAGTTCGTCCGTGGCTTGCGCGAGCAATTCGCAATGCGACGGCACACTCACCGCGAGGCGAGTGGCCTTGCGCGCGCCCGCTGCGAGCGCGCGTTTGATGAAGGCGTCCAGTGCGTCATTCGGGCCCGCTATGACAATCTGGCGCGGCGCGTTCACATTGCCGATATAGACATGCTGCTGTTCTTCTTCGGCATGCCGCGCAGCGAGGGTTTCCACTTGATACTCGGTCAAACCCGATATCGCGGCGAGACCGTAGCCGGATGGGTACGCAGTCTCCATCAATTCGGCCCGGCGGCGAACCATTTTCAGCGCGTCTTCGAAGTGAATCGCGCCGCAGCTCACTGCCGCCGGATATGCGCCGACCGATAAGCCCGCGCTGATCTCCGGCACGAACCGTTCGGCAGCCAGCGCGCGCGTGAGCGCCACGCCCGCGACCGTCAAGCCGATCTGCACCGCGACGGTCGAGCGCAAGGCGTCGGGCGTGTCCAGTGTGAGCACATCGACGCCGAGCACCTGCGACGCTTCCGCGAGCGTGTCGCGCACTGCATGATGCTCCGGCAGACGATGCAGGAAGCCATCCGTCTGCGCGCCCTGGCCGGGGAAAAGCAGCGCGAGCATCAGGCGTCGCCGCCGTGAGACGTGGCGGCCCAGGGATTCTCGATCAGTTGCGGGCCACGCTCGTGGCGTGCCAGCACGCGCGGTTTGCCCGCTGCCCACTCGGCTAGCGCCACGCCGCCGGCGGGCGTATCGAGCTGCGCGTCCACGCGCACGCCGATGCGCTCCGCCAGCGCTTGCAGATGCCGCAGCAATTCAACGGCTCGAACTTGCGCGAGCGGTTTGTCGTGGGTGCGGATGAGCAGGTCGAGATCGCTCGATGCCGTCACCGTCGGTACGTGTGTCGCAAGTTCGAAACCGGCACTACCGGTTGGTCCCCAGACGAATGCACTCAACGGACCCGTCGCGTCCTCCTGCAACGCGGCGAGCGCGGCGAAAGCGGGCAGTGCGTTGCGCCCGGCGAGTGGCGTGCATGAAAAAGCGAGCGCTTCCGGCGACACGGCGCTCACCACATCCGCCGACGCTGCCCACGTGCCATAGCGCTCCGACCGCCCGGCACCGCGCATACCGATCGCGACGTACCCGTTGGCCGCCCGCGCGCGTCGTACGACCGCATACGGCGCGCGCTGAAAAGCCTCGCGCACCCACGCCGGTTCACCATCGAATGCTTGCAAGCGTTGCAGACGCAGCAAATCATGCGGCCGCCATCGCGCGTCGCACGACAATGCGTGTTCGATTGCAAACGGCGGCGCGGCACACACTTGCATCACACGGCATCCCATTGTTCGGCGAGACGCCGGCGCACTTCGATCGACGCCGCGCGATTCTTCTGCGCCGCCGCCGATTCCAGCCGATGCGCGAGATTGCGGCGACCATCGTCGCGCACGCTGCGAATCTGCTCGGCCAACACCTGCCGCACGCGCTCGATCTGCGCGGCGTCCGGCGCGTCGGCATCGACGCCGTCGATCAACCGGTCGAGCAGGCCGAGTTTGGCGAAAGAAGTCATCGAATAAGACATCGGCACGATGGTTTCGCCGAGTGCGTCGAGCGCTTCGACCGTGCGGCGCGTGACGCGCGCGGCGGCTTCCTTGCCCATCGCGTGAACCATGGTGCCGGGCGCGTCGAGCGCGACGATGCGGTTGCCCTGATAGCCGTGCGCGAGGAAGGCGCCCGACATCGCCGGTCCAACGATCAGCGCGATCACCGGATGGCCCGCGTCGCGCGCGGCGGCGTAGGCGTCGACGGCCGCGGCGCAGGCGAGGTGAATACCGAGCATCTCCTCGCGATAGCCGTACGCCTGGCTTTTCACGTCGACGATCGCGACGATCGGGCGGCGCGTGCCGCTCGCTTCATCCCGCGCAACGGCATCGCGCACGGCGCGCGCGAGCCGCCAGCCCTGTTCGAGGCCGACCACGTTATCCGTCGCGCGCGGAAAGCGGTTGGCGGGATCGGGCACGACCGAGAAGAAATGCGCGGTCTCGCCGCCGAGCGCTGCGTCGCCGCTCAACACGGGTGCCTGGCTGATCGATTCGCCTGCCAGCGCCTGGAACCAGCGCGCGCCGCGGCTAGGTTGTGCGTCGCTCATCCTTGCTCCTTGCGTGATTCGGTTTGCGCGTGACGGTTGAACACGTCACGCATGGATTCCGGTGTGACGCTGGCGGGATCGATCTGCGCGAGCCGGTTCAGGAAAACGTCGACCTGTTCGCTGCGATGCGCGGCGGGCACGCCTTGCTCGAAGGCGGAACGCACGGCGGTGCGCACCGCGTCGGCGTCGTCGTCGACCAGTTGATCGGCGAGCGCGGTAGCCGCCCGCTGTTCGCCGCCGATCAGTTGCCACACGCGGCGGCGATCGCTTGCATCGAGCTCGTCGATGCCGGCTTCCTGTTCGATCACTTCGGGGCCGTTCATGCCGAGCCGCCCTTGCTTCGTGACGACCAGGTACGAACACAACGCAGCCGCCAGCGACATGCCGCCAAAACAGCCCACCATACCCGCGATCACGCCGACCACCGGCACATGCCGCCGCAATGCGACGATCGCGGCCTGAATCTCCGCGATCACCGCGAGGCCGAGATTGGCTTCCTGAAGCCGCACGCCGCCGGTTTCGATCAGCACGACCGGCCGCACGATCTTGCCGCGTTCGCAGTCGCGCAAGGCCAGTTCGAGCGCCGCGGCGATCTTGCTGCCCGACACTTCGCCGATGCTGCCGCCCTGGAACGCGGACTCGATCGCGGCGACCACGGCGGGTTCGCCGTCGATGGTGCCGCGCGCGATCACGCAGCCGTCATCCGCCTGGCAGACGACGCCTTGCAACGGCAGCCACGGCGATTCGATCTTGTCGAACGGGCCGAGCAGTTCGCGGAAAGTGCCCGCATCCAGCAGCGAGCGAGCGCGCTCGCGCGCCGGCAGTTCGATGAAACTCTCGCGCAGCATCGGCGCGGGATGAGCGGTCGCAGCCGTATTCATGCGTCGTCTCCCTGTTCGGCGGCTTCGACGGCCTCCGCGAGCCGCAGCGCGACCACGCCGGGCGTCGCGCCGAAGTCGTTGATTTCGATTTGCGCGGCGCCGTCGTAGCGGGTGAAAAAGCGGTCGAACACGCTCTTCCAGATGTGGCTGTAGCCGTCGACGCTGGTGCGCACGACGACGTGCGCCGTCAGCGCGCTAGCCGGATCGGCGGGCGAGAGCAGCACTTCCAGATCGCCGGAGCCCACCACGCCGACATGCGCGCGGGTCGTGACGGCGCGTTTCGCCGGATAGTCGAAGGTCAGATTTTCCATGAGTCGGAGCTCCTGTCGGCGTCGTGATGCGCCAGCATGTCGAGAAAGAGGGTGGCGGCGAGCAGATCGGCTGCGCCGCCGGGCGATGCGTTGAGCGATAGCAAGTTGTGTTCGAGCGCGGCGAGCGCTTCAAGGCCCGCGGGCGTCGAACTGCCGCCCGCGTCCAGCACGCGTTGCGCGCCGTGTTGCCCGGCGTGCAAACCGGGCAAGCCCGCGCGATGCAGCAGGCAGGTGTCGTCCAGCGTTGCCATGATCGAGAGCAGGGCGTCGACGCGCGCGGCGTTTTCGTCGATGCCTCGCTCGCGCGCGGCGAGCAACGCGGGCAGACCCACATCGACGACATGCGGGAAGCCGTCTTGCGCTTCGCGGCGCGCTCCGCCGACCTGGTAGCGTTGACGCGCGCGTTCACCGTGACTGTCGGACGGCGCGGCGAAGCGATCCGGGAAGCAGGCGATCTGCGCGGCAAGCGTGCTGATCTGCGACGCGTTCGGACGCATGGCACCGATGGGCAGCGACGCCCCCGCGACCAGCAGGCCGACGATCCAGATCGCGCCGCGATGCGCGTTGCTGCCGCTTGTTGCTCGCAACATGTCCTGTTCGCCGGCGCGGCCGATCTGCGCGAGTTCAGTGCGCAGCAACGCGGACGGTTCGCCGCGGCGGCGCGCCGCGCGGGCAAGCATCGCGAAGGTCGGCTCGAGCGCGTGCGCCGAGCGCAGCATGGTGTCGAGATCGAGGTCGCGATGCGCGCCGCTGCCGCGCCGGTCGACCAGCGCGGGCTTGGGCGTGAGTTGGGCTTCGGCGATCAGTGCGGTGATGGCATAACGTGCCAACTGTGTGTCGGAAAGCGTCGGCGCGAGATGGGCGGCGCGGGCCGTGGCGTGAGAGACATCGGCAACGTCGACGCGCGAATCGGCCAGCGTCGCTCGTACGGCGCGACCACACGGTGCTTGCGCTTGCGCGCGCGCGAGCAAAGCAGCGGGCGCCATGCTCACCAGCTCCTGAAGCGCGCCGGCGGCTCGTACAGGCCGCCCGACCACGTCACCAGATCGTCGATGCTGCGTGCCGCCAGCAGCGAGCGCTTGGCCTCGCCGCGCCGGATGCCGAGATCCTCGGGATACGCGACGATGCCGCGCCGCCGCAACTCCGCTGTTTTCTCCGGCTTGGCGCGCAGCCCGATCGGCGTCACGCCGGCCACGGCGGCGATCGCCGCGCGCCGCTCGTCGATGCCTTCGGCCTTGTGCAGATGCGCGATGCCTTCTTCGGTGACCACGTGGCTGACGTCGTCGCCGTAGATCATCACGGGTGCGACCGGCATGCCGCTTTTCGCGCCGACCGCGACGGCGTCGAGTTCATCGACGAAGGTCGGCTCGCCCCCTTTCTTGTAGGTCTCGGCCATCTGCACGACCAGCTTGTGGCCACGGGACACTGGACCCTCATCGCGCAGCAGCTTGAGCCACGCTTCGCTCGAATGACGCCGGCCGCGCGGATCGTGGCCCATGTTCGGCGCACCGCCGAAACCGGCGAGACGCCCGCGGGTGACGGTCGACGAATTCGCGTCCGCATCGATCTGCAAGGTCGAGCCGATAAACAGATCGACGCCGTATTGCCCGGCCAACTGGCACAGCACGCGGTTCGAGCGCAGGCTGCCGTCGTTGCCGGTGAAGAACACGTCGGGACGGGCCTCGATATACGCCTCCATGCCGACTTCGCTGCCGAAACAATGAATGCTGTCGACCCAGCCTGATTCGATCGCCGGAATCATGGTGGGATGCGGGTTGAGCGTCCAGTTGCGGCAGATCTTGCCCTTCAGACCGAGCGATTCGCCGTACGTGGGCAGCAGCAATTCGATCGCGGCCGTATCGAAACCAATGCCGTGATTCAGCGAGCTCACGCCGTACGGTTCGTAGATGCCGCGAATCACCATCATGGCGGTGAGCACCTGCAGGTCGCCGATATGGCGCGGATCGCGTGTGAACAGCGGCTCGACGGCGAACGGCCGGTCCGCCTGCACGACCACGTCGACCCATGAACCCGGAATATCGACGCGCGGCAGTTCGTCGACGATCTCGTTGACCTGCACGATCACGATGCCATGACGGAAAGCGGCGGCCTCGGCGATGGTGGGTGTGTCTTCGGTATTCGCGCCGGTGTACAGATTGCCGTGACGGTCGGCCTTTTCGGCGCACAGCAGCGCGACGTGCGGCGTCAGATCGACGAACATGCGCGCGTACAACTCGACGTACGTGTAGATCGCGCCGATTTCCAGCTGGCCGTCTTCGAGCAATTGCGCAACCCGCAGGCTCTGCGGCCCGGCAAACGAAAAGTCGACCTTGTGCGCGATGCCGCGCTCGAACAGCGTCAGATGCTCAGGGCGGCCAATGCTCGAAATCAGCAGATGCACGTCATGGATCTTTTGCGGATCGACCTTGGCGAACGAACGGGACAGGAAGTCGGCCTGCTTCTGGTTGTCGCCCTCGAGAGCGACGCGGTCGCCCGGCTGAATCAGCGTTTCGAGCGCATCGACGATGCGCTCCGGCGGCAGCACACCGTCTTCGAGCCAGGGTGCAATGGCGGCGAGGCGGCGGTTCTTTTCGTCGCGACGCGTGGTCCACGAACGGGCGGTAGGTGTTGAAACTGCGGACGCAGCGGCTTGGGCGGGTTGGTTCATCGGCTTCTCTCAGCTCCCGGTGGTGGCACGCGGGCGTCTGCCGCGCGGCTTGGGTTGATTCGCGAGCGCGGCCTCGGCCTGCGCGCGTTCGCTCAGGAAACGATAAAGCAGGTCGCCCGTGCCCAGCAGATGCGCGACGACCAGCTTTTGCGCGGCGGGAATGTCGCGGCGTTGCACGGCGTCGAGCAGGGCGGCGTGTTCATTGTCGGACTCGCCCTTGTACGACGGCAAGCCGAACTTCAAGCGCAGATATCTTTCACCACGCCGGTGCAGCGTGCCGATCATGTCCTCGAGTTGCGGACGGCCGGCGGGCGCATACAGGCTCATATGAAACGCGACATTGCGCGCGACGTACAGCGACGGGTTTGCCTCGAACTCGGCGGCGCGGCACAGAGCAACGGATTCCTGCAAGGTGGCCGCCGTGTGATTAGGAATCGCCAGCCCGATGGCGAGACTCTCCAGCGCCGAGCGGATCTCGTAGATTTCGCGCGCTTCTTCCGCCGACAAGGGCGCAACGGTCGCGCCCTTGTGCACGGCGGCCTTGGCCCAGCCCTCGCTCTCCAACTGCCGCAAGGCCTCGCGCACGGGAATTGCGCTGACTGAGAAATGCCGCGCGATCGCGTCCTGCCGCAGCGGCGCACCGGGGGCCAGCGTTCCGTCGACAATCGCCGCACGCAGCGCCTCCGCAATCACGCGGGACGTGCTCTCACGCGGCGCCGCCGCGGGTAGAAGCGGGATGCGCGCCGGGGCGTCCAGGGGAAAACCATTTGTTGCGTCGCTCATAATATCAAATATTATATATAAAAAAACGCGAATTACAGGCGGGCAAACCCGGAAATTTTTTTGCCCTCTGTCCGTGGCGTCCTCTGACTGGTCGTGCGAGGACACCTCGGTTCATCACAAACGCGCCATCTCGTCGTTCGCGTTAAGTACGTCAACCTTAAGTACGCCAACCGTTGGGCCGGAGGAGCATGATGAATTCACTAACCGACCGCACGTCGGTCTCGCGGCGCCGCACGCCGCTCAATCGTTCGCAGATCGCAGGTTTTTGGGGGGCGTGGGCAGGCTGGACGCTCGACGGGATGGACTCGTTCATCTACGCGCTCGTGTTGACGCCGGCCTTGACCGAACTGCTGCCGCGCTCGGGTTATGCGGCGACGCCGGCGAACGTCGGCCTGGCCGGGTCGATCCTGTTCGCGCTGTTCCTGGTCGGGTGGGGGCTGTCGTTCATCTGGGGGCCGCTTGCCGACCGCTTCGGCCGCACCAAGGTGCTGGCCGGCACCATCTTCACGTTCGCCATTTTCACGGGACTCGCGGCGACTTCGCACAACGTGTGGGAGCTCGGTATCTATCGCTTCATTGCAGGCGTCGGCATCGGCGGCGAGTGGGCGCTGGCAGGGACCTACGTGGCGGAGGCGTGGCCGGAGGATCGTCGCAAGATGGGCGCCGGTTATCTGCAAACGGGCTACTACGCCGGGTTCTTCCTTGCGGCGGCGCTGAATTACACGGTCGGCGTGCATTACGGCTGGCGCGCGATGTTCCTGACCGGTGCGGTGCCGGTGGTGGTCGCGATTCTGATCCTGCTGCGGGTGAAAGAGTCGGAGAAGTGGGAGAAGGCCGAGGCGCGCACCGTGCGCACCAAGCCCTTGCGCGAGATCATGGGGCCGGCTTATCGACGCCGCACCTGGGTCGCGTGCATTCTGCTGACCATCGCCATCATCGGGCTGTGGGCGGGCGCGGTGTACGAGCCGTCCGCCGTGATTCAACTGGCGACCAAGGCCGGCATGGCCAGGAACGATGCGATCAGAACGGCGTCGCTGGCCACGGGGCTCTTGTCCATCGCGACGATCCTCGGCTGTCTCGCGTTACCGCCGCTCGCTGAGCGGATCGGCCGCAAGAAGACGCTGGCGATCTACTTCGTCGGCATGGCGGTGGCGATCGTCGGCAGCTTCGGCTGGGCGTTTTACTTGCCCAATGGGCTCGCGCCGTTCATCGCGTGGCTCTTCGTGCTGGGTTTCTTCGGCGGCAATTTCGCGCTGTTCAGCTTGTGGCTGCCGGAGCAGTTCGAAACCCGCGTGCGGGCGACGGCGTTCGCGTTCTGCACGTCGTTCGGGCGGTTCGTCGGCGCGGGCGTCAACTTTCTGCTCGGCGCGGCGGTGCTGCATATGCATACGCTCGGCGTGCCGGTGGCGTTGACGGCGCTCGCGTTTATCGTCGGCCTGTTCGTGATTCCGTTCGCGCCGGAGACGAAGGGCGAGGTTTTACCGCAGTGAGTTTGGCCGTTTGGCTGAGTGGCGGGTGGAGTTGCCCCTGCGCATTATTGCGTGGGGTCAACGTCCGCGAGTAGGGGCGATAGCCGAACACTTCTGGTTTTGACGAGACCCGCGTCGTTTCCGTGAAAGCAGCGAGCGAAAGTCGCAGCACGGGACTGGAGACGACGTTGTATCTGTTGAGTTCCACAAAAAACGCGCTGAGACTGGCGACATCAATCGCACAGTTACAGGCGCGTGGCGTATTGTCTCGTGAGCTAGTGGATGATGGTCCAACGGAAAATACGAAACCGGGCCGTAAGGTCTTTCCGACCGGGCACGGCGTTTCTGGCCTTGACAGCGGCGACGCGTCAATAAGGCGTGACACGAACTTCATGAGTGGCCGACTTTTAGCGCCGCTTCCATCTCAATCCACCTGGCGCCGCACGCGCCCGCCAGGGCGCAGCACCGAAAGCAGCGGCCACCCGAGATTCACCCCCAGACTGGCGACCACGATCAGCACCATGCCCGCCAGTTGCGGCATCGACAGCGCCCGTCCATACACGACGGCATCGACCACGATCGCCGTCAGCGGATACACGAACAGCAACACGGCGATGATCGGCGTGCTCAGCTTGGGCAACGCGCCGTAAATCAGCACATACGACAGCCCGGTATGCAACACGCCCATGCCGACCAGCCAGAACCACTGCATCGGGCCGATATGCACGGCAGTGAGCGGCGCGATGAACGGCAGGCAGACCACACCGACCGCGCACTGCGCGAGCGTCAGCAGATGCGGCCGCAAATTGCCGAGCCCTTTGGCGATCAACGTGACGCTCGCATACAGCACCGAACCCACCAGCGCTTCGCCGATGCCGATCAGATAGCTCGCATGGCCTTGCAAATTCTCCGTGGCCGCGACGCCCGACGCGAGTACGAGTCCCACGAAAGCGGTCGCGATCCAGCCGAGCCGGTCCACGCCGAGCCGCTCGTTGAACAACGCCGCGCCGATCAGCACGACCCAGAACGGCTGCACGTGAAACACCACGGTTGCAACCGCGATGCTGGTGCGATGAATCGCATCGAAGAAACCGACCCACTGCGTGACCATCAGCACGCCCGTAATCAGCGCCAGCGTGACGGTGCGTCGAGTGAAATGCGCGCGCGTGAAGAAGCCTTTCCACGCGCAATACGCGGCGAGCGACAGAAAGCCGAACAGGCAGCGAAAGAATACGAGCGTGAGCGCGCCGAGCCGCGCCTCCTCGACGAAGACCCCGAGCGTGCCCATCAAAAGCCCGCCGCTGGCCAGCGTGATGGCGCCTTGTTGACGTTGGGTGAGGGACATGCGCAACGGCTCCGCGAATTGATGTGATGAGGTGATGCCCCGAGTATTGCGCGGCTTGCACGGCACCGACAAACGAATTAAATTGAGTAATTCCATAAGCTGGATTGATAAATCATGCACCCCGAATTCGACGTCGATCTGCTGCGCACC
Organism: Paraburkholderia sp. RL17-373-BIF-A; assembly: GCF_046030175.1. Taxonomy (NCBI): domain Bacteria; kingdom Pseudomonadati; phylum Pseudomonadota; class Betaproteobacteria; order Burkholderiales; family Burkholderiaceae; genus Paraburkholderia; species Paraburkholderia sp. RL17-373-BIF-A. The sequence goes on along the minus strand of NZ_JARESO010000014.1, from coordinate 191,508 downwards.
TTCGTCGCGGTGGTGGAAACGGGCAGCTTCACGAAGGCGTCGACGACCGTGCATCGCTCGCAGGCGGCCGTCAGCATGCAGATCAAGCGGCTCGAAACCATGCTCGGCACCACGCTGTTCGCCCGCAACACGCGCAATCTGTCGCTCACGCGGCCGGGCAATACGCTGCTCGAATACGCGCGGCGCGTGCTCGCGTTGCATGAGGAGGCGTGGTCGGCGATCGTGCGGCCCGAGGTGACCGGGCGCGTCGTGCTCGGCGCGCCGGACGATTACGTGTCCTCGCTGCTGTCGCCCGTGTTGCGGCGCTTCTCGAATCTGTATCCGCACGTGGAAATCGAAATCGTCTGCGCGCAGAGCACGTCGCTCGCGCCAATGCTGGCCGACAACAAGATCGATCTCGCTTTCGTCACGCGTGACCGCAAGATGCGCGGGGAATTCGTGCGCAGCGAGCCGATGGTGTGGGTGGGGGCGTCGGTGGATACGCCGGTGCTGGCGGTGTCGCCGCTACCGGTGGGGCTCTATGAGCCGGGCTGCGTGGCGCGCCAGCATACGCTGGCCGCGCTCGACGGCGCGCGGATTCGCTACCGCGCGGCATTCAGCAGCGCGAGCCTGATGGGACTGGTGGCGACCGTGGATGCAGGCTTATCGGTAATTGCGCTCACGCGTTGCAGCGTGCCGCCACGGCTTACGATTCTCGGTGAAGCGCAAGGCTTGCCGAAGATCGCGCCGCTGGAAATCGTGGTGGCGCGCAGCGCCAAATCGGATCGACCGACCTGCGATTATCTGGCCGCGCAGATGATGCAGGACCTCTCGCTGCGGCCTCAGGCTCAACCGCGAGCGTAAGCCGTCACCTCGCCATCCACTGCGAGCCGCACCTGCTCCCCCGGCCGCGGGCAAAGATAGCCCGCCACGCGCGCGCGCACGATCGTCCGCATGTCGGAATGCAATTGGAGCGCGACGCCCGCGTCCTGCCCCTGAAAGATCACTTCCGTGACGACTGCGTCATAGGCCGCCGCGCCGTTCGGCATCGTTTCTTCGGCGCGCAACAAGCGGATCTGCTCGGGCCGCACCATCACATCGACTGCGCCCTGGCCCATCGGCCCGGACAACGCCAATTCGCCCAGTTCACAACTCACGCGATCCTGCCTGACCATGCCCGGCAACAACACCGCCTCGCCGACGAACGATGCCAGTTCGCGCGTCACGGGCCGGCGGTAGAGCGTCTCCGGCGTCGCGGTCTGGATCAGCCGGCCGTTCCACAATACCGCCACTTCATGCCCGAGCGACAACGCCTCGGATTGATCGTGCGTGACCAGCACGGCTGTCGCGCCGGTCGCGGCCAGCGCGCTGGCAACCGCTTGCCGGGTTTCGAGCCGCAACGCGGCGTCGAGCGATGAGAAGGGTTCGTCGAGCATCACCAGCGTGGGCGACGGCGCGAGCGCGCGCGCCAGCGCGACGCGTTGCTGCTGGCCGCCCGACAACTGCTGCGGCGCGCGTTCGCCGAAGTTCGCCGGCAAGCCGACCAGTTCTAGCAACTCGGCCACACGATGCCGCGCGCGCCGCTGTGCGCGCGGCAAGCCGAACACGATGTTGTCCGCCACCGATAGATGCGGAAACAGCGCGCCTTCCTGCGGCACATAGCCGATGCGGCGCTGTTCGGATGGCACATGCAGGTCGTCGCCGGCCACGCGGCGGCCGTCGATGTCCACACTGCCGCCATCCGCGCGTTCGAAGCCGCACAGCAGGCGCAGCAGGGTGGTCTTGCCGCTGCCCGACGGGCCGAGCAGCGCCAGCAGCGTGCCGCGTTCGACGGACAGATCGATGCCGTGCAGCACTGGCGTGCCGTCGAATGATTTTTGCAGCCCGCGGATACGAAGTTCGCTCATGAAAATCCGATGGTAAAAGCGCGGCGCGTCAGCCGCGTTCGCCGAGTAGCGCCGATTTGCCGAGCAGCGCGAACAGCAGGCCCGAGGCGAACAGCGAAATGCCGGTGAGTAACGCTGCGTAGGGCGCCGCCGCGGCGAACGCCATCGTCGAGGTGTCGGCCCAGACCTGGGTGGCGAGTGTTTGCGTGTCGAGCGGGGAGAGCAGCAGCGTCGCGTTCAGTTCGGTGACGACCGAGATGAACACCATCGCCGCGGCCGCGCCGAGTCCAGGTCCCGCCAGCGGCAACACCACACGAAACAGCGTCTGCGACCAGCTCAGGCCGAGCGCGCGCGCGGTCTCCTCCAGACGCGGCTGGGCCTGCATGAAGGCGGCGCGCACACTGACCAGCGCCAGCGGCATGAACAGCATGGAGTAGGCGATCACCAGCAGCGTCGCGCTCTGATAAAGCGGCTGCAGCGCGTGCACCGCGAGCGACACGATCGCCAGTGCGATCACCAGACCCGGCACGCCTTGCGCGAGAAACACGGTGCGTTCGAACAACGTCGCAAAACGGGTCGGATAGCGCACCAGCAAGAATGCGAGCGGCACGACCAGCAAGGTGGTCAGCAGTGCGGCGGCAAGTCCGAAACCGATCGACGAGAGCGTGGCGTTGAACAGCAGTTCGGGCGACACGTCAGCCGGTGTGACGGCCGCCGCGCCCGGTTGCGTGAGCCAGTAGCCGATCATGCCGAGCGGCACGCCGAGCGTGGTGATCGACAGCAGCGCGAAACCCGCGACGACGATCCAGCGCCACGCGCCGAGTTCATAGCGCAACACCGCGCGACGTGTGCCGCGATCGACGCGTTCATAACGGGCCGCGCCGCGCACGCGAAACTCGAATGCCAGCACGATCAGGCAGATCACGATCAGCAGGCACGCGAGCAGCGAAGCGCCGCCGCCATCGAAACTGGTGCGGAATTCTGCGTAAATCTGCGTGGTGAACGTGTGAAAACGCAGCAGCGTAAACGCGCCGAACTCGGACAGCACGCCGAGCGCCACCAGTAGCATGCCGCCGAGCAGCGCCGGACGCAGTTGCGGCAGCACGACGCGAATGAAAGTGGTCCAACGGTTGCAGCCAAGTGCGCGCGCGCTTTCTTCGAGCGCCGGATCCATGCCGCGCAACGCGGCGGCGACCGGCAGATAGACGAGCGGAAAATACGCACAGGTCAGCACGAGCAACGCGCCCGCGAAGTCCTGCAAATCCAGGCTCAGCGACACCCACGCATAGCTCGAGATGAAGGCGGGCATGGCGAGCGGCGCGGCGCTCAATACGGCCCACGCGCGGCGTCCCGGCAAGTGCGTGCGTTCGACGAACCACGCGGCGGCCGTGCCGATCACGGCGGCGACCAGCGTGGTCGAGACGGTGATCATCAACGTGTTAACCAGCAGTTCGCCGACGAGCGGCCGGAAGATCAAGTCGATCGCCTCGCCGACGCCGAAGCTCGCGGCGCGCCAGAACGTAAACGCAATCGGCAGCAACACCAGCAAAGCGCTGAGTGCCGCTGCCGCGAACAGTCCGCGAGGCGCGCGCGAACGGGCGCGCGCCGGGACAGTGGGGACAGCCGGTGGTCCGGCTGACAAAGCTTCGCTCATTACAGCAGGCCTGCCTGGCGCAGCAGCTTGCCGGCCTGGCTGTCGTCGCCGAGTTGCTGGATCGTCAGCGGCGGCGGGCTCAGTTCGGCGAACGGCTTGAGGATCGGATCCGGTGCGACGCCTGCGTGCAGCGGATACTCGAACATCACGTGGCTATTCGCCATCAACTGTTGCGCGCGGTCGCTGACCAGGTACGCGAGAAACTTCTGTGCGCCGTCCGTGTTGTGCGCGGACTTCAGCACCGCGGCGCCCGATACGTTCACGGCCGCGCCGGCGTCGCCGTTGCCGAAGTGATAGATCGCGCTGCGAGTTTTGCCGTCGCCGAGTTCGGCATGCAGGCGCGCCCAGTAGTAGTTGTTGATCAGACCGGTCGCGACACCGCCGCGGTTCACGGCGGCGACCACGCCTTCGTCGTCGTCGAAAATCTGCGCGTTGGCTTTCAGGCCCTTGAGCCATTGCACCGTTTGCGCTTCGCCCTTCAGCGCGAGCACCGCGGAGACGAGCGGCAGGAAGTCGCCGTCGCTCGGGGCAATGCCGATCTTGCCTTTCCATTCCGGCTTGGCGAGATCGAACAGCGATTGCGGCAGTTGTGAAGCCTGAACCTTGGTGGTGTTGTAGGCGAGCACGTTTTCACGCGCGGTCACCGCGACCCATGCGCCGGTCGGCGAGCTGAAGCGCGCCGGCACGGTGGCGAGCGTCGAGCTGTCCACTTTGTTCAGCAGGCCTTTCTCTTCGAGCAGCATCAGCTCCGGCGAGTTTTCCGTGAAGTACACATCGGCGGGCGTGGCCGCGCCTTCAGCGACGATCTGCGCGGCCATCGCCGGGCCTTCGCCGTTGCGGATCTTCACCGAGATGCCCGATTGCTTTTCGAAGTCCTTGGCGAGCAGATTGACGACCTGCTCGTGCTGCGCGTTATACAGCGTGATCGACGCGGCCTCGGCCGCCGACGGCACCGTCGCGAAAGCGGCCAGCGTGAGGGCGGCCGCGCTGCCCAGCGTATTGGCCAGGACACGCAGACGAGTGCCAAACAAGTTGTAAGCCATGATCCAGAAGTCCGTTGTGATGTTGTAGTTGATCTGTGTTGTGTCGACTGCGTCTGCTTTACGTCTCGAACAATCCCGCGCCGATATACGAACCCGGCTTCGCGCCCGGCGGCACAGCGAAAATCGCGCTGCCGACGTGCGTCGTGAACTGGTTCATCATGTCGAACTTCGCGAGCCTGCCGTTGATCGGAATGAAGCCGCTGCGCGGGTCGCTCTGATGCGCGATGAAAATGAGGCCCGCGTCGTACTCCGTTTCTTGGCGCCACGGCGGCCAGCGCTCGATGTAGAAGTTCGTGCCGTCGTTATACGAGTACGAACGCCGCAAAATCTGCGCGCCGTTGTTGCTCGCCTGATTCGACAGACGCACGTGCGAGTTCTCCGGAATCACCGGATTGCCGTCCTTGTCCTCTTCCTTCAGGTCCACGGCGTCGAACTCGTTCTGCTTGCCGATCGGCGCGCCGCTGTACTTGTGACGTCCGAACACCTGTTCCTGGAAGTCCAGTTCGGTGTTGTCCCAGTGTTCCAGCGTGATGCGGATGCGCCGCACGACCGTGTAGGTGCCGCCTTCCATCCACGGCGCGTCGGCGCTCGCGCCGGCCCACACGAACTGGTTCATCAACGGCGGCTTGGCGGTGGACGGATTGTTGGTGCCGTCCTTGAAGCCCATCAGATTGCGCGGCGTCTGACCGCGCGGACCCGACAGGAAACCGGACTGGCCCCAGCGCATCGCCGCCGTGCCGTACGCGAGGCGCGACAACTGCCGGACCGCGTGAAACGCGACCTGCTGATCGTTCGCGCAGGCCTGGATATACAGATCGCCGCCGGTTTTTTCCTTGATCAACTGGTCGCCGTTAAAGCGCGGCAGATCGACGAGCGCGGCGGGGCGGCGCGCGGCGAGGCCATAGCGATCCTTGCCCTCATGCGTGAAGAGACCGGGGCCGAAGCCGAAGGTGATGGTCAGCCCGCAGGGGCCGAGGCCGAGCACATCGCCGGAATCAGGCGCGGCCTTGTTGTCGGCGGCATCGCCGGTCGGCAGCGGCGCGGCCGTGCCGCCTTGCGTGAGACGCGCGGCGGCGTCGGTCCAGGCGCGCAGCAGCGCGATCACGTCCTCGCGCTTCTCGGTGGTGAGATCGAGCGCGGCGACGTAGGTGTGACTTTGCTGCGGCGTGACGATGCCGCCTTGATGCGTGCCGTAGAACGGCTCGACGGCGAGTTGCGGATCGGCGAGGGCATGCGACTGCGTTTTGCCTAGCGCGTTTTGCGATGTCGCGAGACCCGCGCCGAGGCTCGCGCCCGCCGCGACCGCGGCGCCGCCCGCCTTGAGAAACCCGCGCCGTTTGGGGCGCGGGGGTTGATCGTTTGCCATGGTTACTTCACCTTCGTTCGGCTTTGGAATGTGCAACTTACTTTGCGAGCACCAGCGTGTTCACGTCGTCCTGCACGTAGTAGAAACCGTCGCCTTCAGGCGTCATCGCGAGACCGAACAGGTCGCCGTTGCCCGGGGGCGATTGCGCCTTGTCGGTGTCGATCCAGCGCGCGTAGATCTGCTTGCCGCTGGCCGGATCGATTTCGACGATCTGGCCGTTCAGCGCGTTGGTGACGAGCAGGTGGCCGTTGGGAGCGGTCACCATCGCGAGTGGCCGGTGCAGCAGGCCGTCGGCGGTCAGTTGACGGCCGACGCCCGCGCTGCTGTCGCGCGTCATCGGTTCGTCGATTTCGGTGATGCGATTGCCGATCGCGTCGGACACGTACAGCAGTTTCTGATCGGGCGAGAGCGCGAGTCCGGTCGGGCCGACGAGGAACACGCCCTTGTCCGCCTGCGCGCCGAAGCCGCTGCCCACCACTGTTTCTTTCTTCACGACCGGCGGCTTGCCGGCCGGCACGTCGAGATCCAGACGCAGCACGGTGGCCTGCTTGAACACCGGCGGATTGCCGTCAGCTCCGCCCACGCCGAAGCCGGCGTTGCTGACGAACAGCGTGGCGCTGCTGCCGTTGTCGACGACCGCCATGTTGCCCCACGGATCGTTGATGTTCGGGCTGCTGATGGTCGAGGCGACCTTGCCTTGCGGATCGATCACGATCAGGCAGCCGGCGCCCTTGGTGCCGGTGGTACCGTCGTTGCTCGGCGTGCTGCCGACGATCACGTAGCCGGACTTGAGCATCGTCATCGCGGTCGACAGACCGATGCCGCCGGGGCATTCCTTCAGATCGCGCGGCACCGTCGCGAACACCGTCATCTCCTTGGTGTCCGGGTGATAGTTGATGATCGTGCTGCCGGTGCCTTGCAGATTGGTCGAGTTGTTGAAGTTGCCGACCAGCACGTCACCTTGCTTGACCGTACCGGCCGTGACCGGCGCGACCACCACCGCGTACGGATTCTGGTCGCCGTTGCCGGGCACGGTGTTGATCAGCGTGGTGTGGTGCTTGACGGTTTCAAGGAAACCTTGCGGATCGGCGTGCGCGCTGCCGGCGGTCGCGAATGCGGCCGCGCTGACAGCGGCGGCGATCAGGGCCCGCGCGGCGCGCGGCGAAAACTGGCGCGTGGGAGTGTTCACGATTGAGCCTCCGTGCTTGCGCACAAAGCGGTGGTTGCGGTCATGATCGAAAGCATGGGATTCGATTGGGTCGGTAGCGTGTGAATTGGGCGCGGACGTCATCAGAAGTTGATGTTGGTCCGCACGCCGATGACGAACGTGTTGCGCAGCGGCTGCGTCGGGTCGTTCGGATTCTGGCCGGCGCCGGCGTTGAACGTGTATTGCGCGTCAGCCTGCAGTTGCCACCACGGATTGACCTGGTACTGGTACGTCGCCTCGAGCGTGGTTTCGCTGGTGCGTATGCCGTACGGGCTGTTGCTGAATGCCCGCGCATCCGTATCGAGGCCGTTCACGTGATTGCCGACCTTGATGTAGGTGAGCGCGAGGCCGACGCTGTCGTTGTCGCGGCCGGCGAACGGCGCTTTCATCACGACGCCGAGGTTGGCGGCGAGACTCACCAGGTTGCGGTCGCCGGGCGCGCCCATCACGCGGGCAAAGACGCCGATGCTGCGCGGCTCGTCCGGGTCCGGACGCCAGATCATCTGGTCCGCCACGGCGTAGAAGCTGTAGTCGCCGTGATGATTCTGGGCGATGCCGCTGCTGGCCGGATTGGCGAGCGACAAGCCGGTATTGTCGTAGCGCTGATCCGCGAAGCTGCCGTTGTTGTACCAGACACCGAGCTTGTAGGTGCCGGGCAAACCGCCGCCGCCCGCGCCGACCATTTCGCCATCGGCCGGCTGGTTGATCGCGTACTGCAACTCGCCGATGAACAGCGTGCCGTTGTGCAGGTTGAAGTTAGTGCCGCTCTTGTTGTCCGGGTTGTTGCCGAGCGGGTCGCCGTCGTACACGCCGGCCAACGCGGTCAACGCAGGCGTGATCTGGCCGCGCACGCGCACGCCGAGGTCCGACAGCGGATACGCCGGGCCGCCGGACGGCATGTCGTACGAGGGCAGGGCCGGCCAGCCGAACATCGTGTTGACGAACAGCGCCGAGTACTGACTCGTGATGAACTCCTGGTCGATACTTTGCTGACCGATCTTTACGTCGATGCGCTTGTTCAGAAACGACTGCTGATACCACAATTCCCATAGACGGGTCGCGTCGTCGGCTTCGATGCCGCTCGCCGTATTCAGCGTGCCGAGCTTGTTGGCGCTGAGGTTGGCGCCATGGATCTGCAAGGCGCTGACGTTGAACAGGCCACCCGGCAAACCGAACGCTTTTTGCGTGTCCAATTGCACGGTGCCCGTGGTCAGGCCGTCGTAGTCGGCGCCGCGCGCGAGACCGCCGCGCAGGTTGGCGAGCACTTCGCTGGTTTCGGTGAGCGTGAAGGTCACGCCGTATTTGCCGAGCCAGGGGCGCAGGCCGCCTATGTCGCCGAGCATCTGCTGTCGATTCCAGAAGCCGGTCCACTGGTTCGTCTGGGTCGCCTGAATCTTCAGGTCGGCCTCGGGCGCTTCCGGCGCCGCGTCGGGATTGGCTTCGGCCATGGCGGCGCCGGCTGTCAGCGACGCCCACGCGAACGCCGTGCAAAGCGCGGCACGCCGCATGGAGGGCAAACGCGAACGGCGCGTGGTGTTGGCGCGCGGCACGGAATCGCGAAACGGACGGGCTGCTACGCCGGGTCCGTCGAAATGGGCGAACTTCATCGAAATCCTTATTGGTGTTGTATCGACTGATTTGAACCATCGCGGCGCATCGCCGCATGCCCGCGATTTGCTGCATTGGTTCGCGACGCCAACTGCAGCAGATTGCGAGATCGTACGCATGCGGATTTGGTGCGTCAACACAAATGAGAACGATTCGCATCAATATTACTGACATATAACTTTGCTCTTTACGTACTGCTACTAAACGGCATTTGCACGTAATTTGCAGAGAATGAGAGCGTAATGAATCTGTATGGTGGTGGTCGTATGAACGCGTTCCGGGGTGGGGTGTCGAACTCGCACGAGTACCCGAAACGCCAATACAGGAGGTGGATATGAACAAACGCAGAGTGTTGATTTCGTTGCTGGCGAGCGGCGGTTTGCTGGTGAGTGGCGTCTCGAATGCGCAGCTGAATCTCAAACAGTTCGGCATAGGCGGCGACAGTTCCGCGGGCGCTGGGGCGACGGCGTCGTCCGGCGGCGTGTCGCAACTGTTGCAGACCTACGTGGGCGCGAACCAGCAGGTGCTCAGCGGCCAGTCGAGTCTGGCCTCGGCGATGGGGATGAGCAGCGCGGCGGGGCAGGCGCAGCAGGCGGCGGGATTGCTGAGCGGCGGCACGCCCTCAGTGAGTCAATTGACGCAGATGGGCAGCACGCAGCAGTCGCTCTCGCAGACGCTGACCCAGGCCTTCGCTAGCCGCGCGAGCGGTGGTGCGTCGGCCACGCCGATCAACAAGGAGGCTTTCACGGACGGCCTGTCGTCGCTCGGTAAAGGCGTGAGCCAGTATTCGAGCCTGCAGTCGGGGCTCGGCAGTATCGGGCAGATGAATCCGTCGTCGCTGCTGCAGGCCGGCATGAATCCGCAGACGGCGCAGAGCGCGTCATACATCGCGCAATCGGCGCCGGGGCAGTTGCAATCGTTGATGTCGACGCTGAGCTCGGCCGTGCAGTTCGCGTCGAGCCACGGCATTAGCGTGCCGTCGATTGCGACCTCGGCGCTAAAGGGCGGTCAGTAAGAAACCGGTTCGGAGATGAACGCCGCCCTCGTTCGGGCGGCGTCGACCGGCGGCTACGAAAACAGGTAAAGGCCGCCACAGTGAGCGGACCAAAAAAGCGGCTATGATCGATTTCCAAAACCGCACGGCGGCGCATCACCGATAAGCGTCCTGTGTCCAAAACCATACCGGAACCCTGCCGATGTCTCACACAGTGAATCTGGACCACTACTTCGCCCGCATTGGCTATGAAGGCCCGCGCGCTGCAACGCCGGAAGTCCTTCAGGCGCTTCACCGGTTGCACCCGCGCGCGATTCCGTTCGAGAACCTGAACCCGCTCACGCGGCGTCCGGTGCAACTGGATCTCGAATCGGTCGAGCGCAAACTCGTCACCGAACACCGCGGCGGCTACTGTTTCGAACAGAACGCGCTATTCGCCAACGTGCTGATGCAGTTGGGCTTCGAGGTCACGCCCTTGCTCGGGCGCGTACTGTGGGGGCGCGAATCGGATGCGCCGCCGCCGCGCACGCACATGGTGTTGCGCCTCGACATCGAGAACGAAGCCTGGATCGCCGACGTGGGTTTCGGCAGCGTGACGCTGACCGCGCCGCTGCGGCTGACCGCGGGCATCGCGCAGCCCACCGAACTCGGCACGTTCCGTCTCGCCGACGCATCGCGCGACGCGCTTTTTCTCGAAGTGCAGGCGCGCGACGCAAGCTGGGCGCGGGTCTACCGCTTCGATCTGCAACCGGTCGAGTGGATCGATTACGAAACCTCGAACTGGTACACGTCGACCTCGCCGGAAGCGATTTTCGCGAGCACGCTGATCGTGTGCCGCGTGCTGCCCGAAGCGCGGCTCGCGCTGCTCAACGATCAACTGAGCGAACGCGCAGCCGATGGCCGGCTCATCAGCGAGCGGCAACTCAGGAGCGCCGGCGAACTCGCGGCGTGTCTGCGCGATCAGTTCGGCTTGAACACCGGCGAGATCGACATCGCCGAAATATTCGACCGCGTGCGCACGCCGGCGAAAACCGCGTAGCAACGAACCGTCATGGTCGCGCGTCTCATCTTTCAAACGGTGGTCTGGCTGGTGGGCATGGGCGCGCTGCTGTTCGGCGCGGCGGGCACCTTGGCATGGCCGGCCGGGTGGTGGTATGTGATCGAGTTGGGCGTGCTGAGCCTGTGGATCGGTTTGTGGCTGGCGCGCCATGATCCGGGCCTGCTCGCCGAGCGACTGTCGCCATTCGTGCAGGAGCAGCAAAGCCGCTGGGACCGCGTTTTCATGGTGAGCGTCTCGGTGGCGTGGTGCGGCTGGCTCGTCCTGATGGCGTTCGACTCAATGCGCTTTCACTGGACCGCGCCGTTGCCGGTGGCACTGGTCAGCCTCGGCTCGCTCTGCGTGTTCCTCTGCCTCTTCATGTGCCGCTTCGTGTTCCAGGCCAATAGCTATGCCGCGCCGGTCGTGAAGATCCAGGCGAGCCGCGGGCATAAAGTGATCGACACCGGTCTTTACGCGCATGTCCGTCATCCCATGTATTCCGCCGCGCTGCTGCTGTTCGTCGGCACGCCCTTGCTGCTCGGATCGTGGTGGGGACTCGCCTTCGTGCCGGTCATGGTGATCGGCATCGGCTGGCGCGCGGTGCGCGAAGAGCGCGTGCTGGCCGCGCAACTCGACGGTTACACGGACTACATGGCGCGCGTGCGTTATCGCTTCGTGCCGTTCATCTGGTAGGGCGCATCGAACCGCCGTCTCCGCGCGCGTTTGCTCAGCTTGCATCAACCTGTCTAGACAAAACGAATTGCACTTGCCGGTGCTGCGAAGCACGCCGTGCACCTTCCGCGCATTAAGAACTCCCCGCAAAGCCACGCCACGCTGCATCGTCTAGGGGCTTACCCGATGATTCCGCCAATTTCTCACAAATTCTCTTGCGACAGCTTTTTGACTCATGCAGACTTGTCTATACAAATTAAGCGGCGGTTAAACATTCGGCTCGACGGTTTCCTCAATCAAAGGAGTTTCGACGTGAAAGTGAAGCGCACGACGGCAGCAAAAGCATTGATCGGCGCCGTTCTCGGCGCCGCGGCGATTTTCGCGGCACCGGTGCAGGCCAAAGACTGGAAGACGGTGACGATCGCGCTCGAAGGCGGCTACGCGCCGTGGAATCTGACCTTGCCGGGCGGCAAGCTGGGCGGCTTCGAACCTGAACTGGTCGCCAACCTGTGCGAGCGCATCAAGCTGCAATGCAATCTCGTGGCGCAAGACTGGGACGGCATGATTCCCGGTTTGCAGGCGGGCAAGTTCGACGTCCTGATGGATGCGATCTCGATCACGCCGGAGCGTGAAAAGATCATCGCCTTCTCGAAGCCGTACGCCGCCACGCCTGCCACGTTCGCCGTGGCCGATGCGAAGGTGTTGCCCAAAGCCGCGCCGGGCGCGGCCGTCGTCAAGCTGTCGGGCGACCCGAAAGCCGACCAGCCGACCGTCGACGCCTTGCGCAAGCAGTTGAAGGGCAAGACCATCGGCATTCAGTCGGGCACGGTCTACACCAAGTTCATCAATGACGGCTTCAAGGACATTGCCACGATCCGCGTCTACAAGACATCGCCCGAACGCGATCTGGATCTGGCCAATGGCCGCATCGACGCCTCGTTCGACGACGTGACGTACTACGCCGCCAACATCGACAAGAAAGAAACCGCGTCGATCGTGATGGCCGGCCCGAAGATCGGCGGCCCGATCTGGGGCCCGGGCGAAGGCCTCGCGTTCCGCAAGCAGGACGCCGACCTGAAGGCGAAGTTCGACACCGCGATCAGCGCCGCGCTCGCCGACGGCACCGTCAAGAAGCTCTCCGACAAGTGGTTCAAGACCGACGTCACGCCTTGATTCGCCTTCACGTTAAGAGGCAACGGCAGGCGCGTGGCGAAAACCAGCGCATGCCGGCCGGTTCGATCCGCCGCATTGGATGAAGATGAGAGGTAGGAAATGGCTCTGATACAGATGCTCGGCTTCGGGCCGGAAGGCTGGGGCGGCGTATTGCTGCTCGCGGCGTTGATGACGGTGGCGCTCACGCTCGCGGCGCTCGCGGTCGGCGCCGTGTTCGGCGCGCTGGTGGCGGCCGCCAAGCTGTCGCGTTTTCGTACGCTGCGCGTGGTCGGCGATATCTACACCACCGTGTTTCGCGGCGTGCCTGAACTGCTCGTCATCTACCTGTTCTATTTCGGCGGCTCGACGCTCGTCACGACCGTCGGCCAGTGGTTCGGCGCGGAGGGTTTCGTCGGCGTGCCGCCGTTCGTGGTCGGCGCACTGGCCGTGGGCATGATTTCAGGCGCGTATCAGGCCGAGGTGTACCGCTCGGCGGTGCTGGCGGTGTCGCGCGGCGAACTCGAAGCCGCGCGCTCGATCGGCATGCCGACGCTGACCATGGCGCGGCGCATCCTGATTCCGCAAGTGCTGCGTTTCGCGTTGCCCGGCATCGGCAACGTCTGGCAATTGAGCCTGAAGGATTCGGCGCTAATCTCCGTGACGGGCCTCGCCGAATTGCTGCGCACGAGCCAGGTGGCGGCGGGTTCCACGCATCAGTACTTCACGTTCTTCGTAGTGGGCGGTGCGCTCTATCTGCTCATGACCAGCATCTCGAACCGGGTCTTCAACCGTGCCGAAGCGCACGTGGGCCGATCCTTCAAGCGCAACTTCGCGCGTAACTGACGAGGGCGGCCATCATGCATTTCGACTTCGACTTTCTGTTCGACACGATCAAGCAACTGCTCGGGGCCGTGCCGACCACGCTCGGCCTGTTCTTCTGCTCGCTGATTCTCGGCGGCCTGCTCTCGCTCGTGATCGTCACGATGCGCGTGTCGCCGCACTGGCTGCCGAATCGCTTCGCACGCGCTTATATCCTCGTGTTCCGCGGCTCGCCGCTGCTGATCCAGATGTTCCTCGTGTACTACGGCATGGGCCAGTTCGGGGTGATACGCGAGAGCTTCCTGTGGCCGGTGCTGCGCGAGCCCTACATGTGCGCGGTGTTGTCGCTCGCGCTATGCACGGCCGGCTATACCGCCGAGATCATTCGCGGCGGTTTGATGGCCGTGCCGGTCGGTCAGATCGAGGCAGGTTATTCGATCGGCCTGTCGGGCTTCGCGCTGCTGCGTCGCGTGATCGGCCCGATCGCCTTGCGCCAGTGTCTGCCGGCGTATTCGACTGAAGCGGTGCTGCTCGTCAAATCGACGGCGCTGGCGAGTCTCGTCACCGTGTGGGAAGTCACCGGCGTCGCGCAACAGATCATTCAGCAAACCTATCGCACGACGGAAGTCTTCATCTGCGCCGCACTGATCTATCTGTTCCTGAATTTCGTCATCGTGCGGCTGCTCGGCATGCTCGAAACGCGTCTGTCGCGCCATCTGCGCACGGCGCGCCCGCAGGCCGCGGCGAACCGCCCGGTTTCCGCCACCACCGAAGCACGCCGCGCCGCGCCCTGAACGGCCGCCCATCCTGGATGAATCTGGAGAATCCCATGAACGCTACGGCACCCGTTGCACTGTCGGTCAAGAACATTCACAAATCGTTCGGCGACCATCACGTGCTCAAAGGCATTTCGCTCGACGCCCATCAAGGCGACGTGATCTCGATTCTCGGCGCGAGCGGTTCGGGCAAGAGCACCTTCCTGCGCTGCCTGAATCTGCTCGAAACACCCGATGACGGCTCGGTTTCGCTCGCCGGCGAAGAGTTGAAAATGAAGCGCCGCGGCGACGGCAAGCTGCAACCGAGCGACCGCCGCCAGGTGGACCGGGTGCGCTCGCAACTCGGCATGGTGTTCCAGAACTTCAATCTCTGGTCGCATATGACGGTGCTGGAAAATCTGATCGAAGGGCCGATGCGCGTGCAAAAACGCAGCCGCGCCGAGTCGGTGGAAGAGGCGGAAGCGCTGCTCGCGAAAGTCGGTCTCGCGGAAAAAGGCGGCCACTATCCGGCGCATCTTTCAGGCGGTCAGCAGCAACGCGTGGCGATTGCGCGCGCATTGGCGATGCATCCGAAAGTGATGCTGTTCGACGAACCGACGTCGGCGCTCGATCCCGAACTGGTGGGCGAAGTGCTGCGCGTGATGCGCTCGCTGGCCGAAGAGGGCCGCACCATGCTGGTGGTCACGCACGAAATGGGTTTCGCGCGCCATGTATCGAATCGCGTGATGTTCCTGCACCAGGGGCAAGTGGAAGCCGACGGCACGCCCGACGAAGTGTTCGTCGAATGCAAGTCGGATCGGTTCCGGCAATTCGTTTCGAGCCATCAGGACCGCACCACCAACTGATCAGCATCACCAGATAACCTACCAAGCAGAGCACTGACATGGCCGTGATCCGTTCCGATCGTCCTCTCGACTGGGCTCAGGTGGCAGCCGTTGCCGCCGGCGAGCCGCTCGAACTTTCCGCCGGCACCCGCGCGCGCATCGCGGCGGCGCGTGTGCTTGTCGAACAGATCGTCGAGCGCGGTATTCGCGCGTATGGCGTGAATACCGGCGTAGGCGCGCTGTGCGACGTGATCGTCTCGCCCTCCGAGCAGCGCACGTTATCGCGCAACATTCTGATGAGCCACGCGGTCGGCGTCGGCGCGCCGCTTGGTGTCGCCGAAACGCGCGCGATCATGGCCGCGGCCGTCAATAACTTCGCGCACGGCCACTCGGGTATTCGCCTCGAAGTCGCGGACCAACTGGTGGCGCTGCTCAACGCGGATTGCCTGCCGGAAGTGCCGGCGTTCGGCTCGGTCGGTTATCTGAGCCACATGGCGCATATTGCGCTCGTCTGCATCGGCGAGGGCTACGTGCGCTTTCACGGCGAGCGGCTTAAAGGACGCGACGCGCTGCAACGCCTCGGGCTCGAGCCGCTCGTGCTCGAAGCCAAGGAAGGGCTGAGTCTCGTCAACGGCACGCCGTGCGTCACGGGCCTCGCCGCGTTGGCGCTCGCGCGCGCCGAACGCCTGCTCGACTGGACCGATATGGTCGCCTCGATGAGCTTCGAGAATCTGCGCGGCCAGCTCGCGGCTTTCGACGAAGACTCGCTGGCCTTGCGCATCTCGCCGGGGCTGAACCTGGTCGGCGGGCGGATGCGCGCCGCGTTGGCCGACAGCGGCATTCTCGCGGCGGTGGTCGGTCAGCGTACGCAAGACCCGCTGAGCATGCGGACCATTCCGCACGTGCACGGCGCCGCGCGCGACGTGCTCGCCGCGACCGCCGACGTGGTCAATCGCGAGCTCGCCTCGATTACCGATAACCCGATCGTCGCCGGCACGCCGGAAGAGCCGCGCGTGTATTCGCAGGCGCACGCGGTGGGCGCCTCGATCGCGCTGGCAATGGATAGTCTCGCCACCGCGATCGCACAAGTCGCCGCGATGGCCGAGCGGCGCCTCGACCGTCTCGTCAATCCGCTGGTGAGCGGCCTGCCGGCGTTTCTCGCCGAGCCGGGCGGTACCTGTTCCGGTTTCATGATCGCGCAGTACACGGCGGCGTCGCTGGTCGCGCAGAACCGGCGGCTCGCGCTGCCCGCGAGTCTCGACGGCGGCATCACTTCGGCCTTGCAGGAAGATCACCTGTGTCACGCCACGCCCGCCGCGCTGAAGGCGCTGGAAATCATCGACAACGCCGGGCGCATCGTCGCGATCGAATTGCTAGCGGCGGCGCAAGCCTACGACCTGCAAAGTATCGACGCGCCACGCGCACCGCACACCGGAGCGTTGTGGCAGCGCGTGCGCCGCGCCGTGCCGACCTATCGCGACGACCGTCCGCTCGCGGACGACATGAGCGTCGCCTTTCGCATGATCGCCGACGAAGCGCCGCCGCCGTTGCCGAACCCTGGTAACATTGGCCCTCGGCCGGTCAGGTCCGTCGACGGCGCGGAGATGATGGCGCCGGCAACGCTTACGAATCTGGCGGCCGCGGGCCACGTCCGCGCGGCCGCGAGCATCGCCGTCAACGACGGGCAGGCCGCCGCGCACATGGCATGACTCGGACGATGCCGGTGAGCGGGCTTACCCGCCGGCGAGCCGGCCAAGGTGTACCCACCAAGTACAACCCGCGTACCACCCACGAGGTCGGAGTGAACACAACTACAAACGCGCGAATCACGGAGACGCAGGACCGCCCTGATCGCGGCCAGGAGACACCCGCGAAAGCCCTGCCTGCCTATGAGCAGATCAAACGCTACGTGATCAGGCGCATCAGCGAAGGGGACTGGAAGCCCGGCGGGTTGATCCCGTCCGAAACGGAACTGGTCAAGGAATTCGGCGTCGCGCGCATGACGGTGTCGCGCGCGCTGCGCGAATTGACCACCGAACGCGTGCTCACGCGCGTGCAAGGCTCCGGCACATTCGTCGCGCCACAGCGCTACGAATCGACGGTGCTGGAAATCCGCAACATTGCCGACGAAATCGCCGCGCGTGGTCACCGCCATTCGGCGCGTGTGCTGACGCTCGAACCGAGCGACGACCCGCAGGCGCTCGAAGCGCTCGGTCTCGCCAGCGGGCCGGCGTTTCATTCGTGCATCGTGCACAGCGAGGAGGGCGAGCCGATCCAGTACGAGGACCGCTACGTCAATCCGAAGGTGTTCCCCGATTATCTGGAGCAGGACTTCACGATCGAGACGCCGAATCACTACATGGTGCGGCTCGCGCCGATTCAGCGCGCCGAGTTTCGCATCTATGCGCAGAAGCCCGACGCGTATGTGCGCCGGCATCTGTTGATGGATATCGGCGAGCCGTGCCTGCAACTATGGCGCCGCACGTGGGTGGGCGACGACGTGGCGACGTCGGTGCAGCTGTGGCACCCGGCGTCGCGTTTTCATCTTGCGGGCAACGTCTAACGTAGTACGACGCGTGCCGCGTTTTCAACCCTGGCGTTGCGACAGATCCGGCGAGAAGCGGCAGCCTAGCCGATAACGCGACCCAGGGTGCACGAAACGCGCGAACGTGACCGCCACGCCGCTCGTCCATGTGCGGCGCATCAGCGTGAGGCACGGTTCCTCCGCACGGATTTCGAGCAGTTCGGCTTCGGCGCGCGTGGGCAGGCCGGCGTCGACCACGTGCTCGACGTCGTGCGCCGGCACGATGTCGAACAGATATTCCGACGGTCTCACCGCCGAAAAATCCTGCAGCAGAAAATCCGGCGCGACGGCCGGATTCACAAACCTATCCTCGAGTTGCACCGGCAAGCCGTTCTCGCGATGCACGCAGATCACATGAAATACCGAAGCACCCGGCGCGAGCCCTAACGCGTTCGATACCATCACGGACGCCGTTTCGCGTTGCGACAGGACCGTGTCGCAGCGGTATTCATGGCCCCGCGAGCGGATCTCGTCGCCGATATGGGCGATCATCAGCAGCGTCGATTGCGGCTTGCTTTGCGCGACGAAGGTGCCGACACCTGAGACTCGCGTTACCAGTCCTTCTTCGGCGAGTTCACGCAGCGCGCGGTTGACGGTCATGCGCGACACGCCGAGCGTCGCCACCAGATCGAGTTCGGACGGCAGACGGTCGCCCGCGCGACGCTCGCCCGATTCGATGATGTGACGGATATGGCTCTTGACCTGTTCGTAGCGCGCGGCCGGCGCGTCGGCCGCGGCGTGTGCGGCTTTCATGGCCGACGCGGGAAGCGGCTTGTCGTGGGTGCGGCTGCGAACGGTGGAGGACATCGGCGGCCCTTGCGTCAGCGTCCGCGTGAAGCAGGCAGAAACCGGCGCGTGTTCATAGCGGTTGCGCTTCGTCGGGGCCGCGCGTCCAGAACGCGTTGCGGTCGAAGTAGTTTTGCAGGAACTGCCGCAAGCGCGGCTGCCCTGCATCGTGAAAGACATCGCGCGGTTTGCCTTGCACGGCGATCCGGCCTTGATCGATGAACATGACCTTGTCCGCGACCTGCGCGGCAAAGCCCATTTCGTGTGTGACCACTGCCATCGTCATGCCGTCGCGCGCGAGCTGCTTCATCACTTGCAGCACTTCGCCGACCAGTTCCGGATCGAGCGCCGAGGTCGGCTCGTCGAACAGCATGATGTGCGGCTCCATGGCGAGCGCGCGCGCAATCGCCACACGTTGTTGCTGGCCGCCCGAAAGCTTGGCCGGATACGCGTCGCCCTTGTGTGCGAGGCCGACCGTTTCGAGCATCGCGTTGGCGCGGCGGCGCGCTTCATCGCGTGATAGATGCCGTACACGCAGCAACGATTCCATTACGTTGCCGAGCGCCGTCATATGCGGCCACAGATTGAACTGCTGAAACACCATGCCGACGTTGCGTCGCACGCGGTTGATTTCGCTTTGCGACGCGCGCACGCGTTTGCCGTTGCGCTCGCTATAGCCGAGCAGTTCGCCTTCGATGCGCACGTCGCCCTGATCGTAGGTTTCGAGCGCGGCGAGGCAGCGCAGCAGCGTGCTTTTGCCCGAGCCCGACGGCCCGATGATGCACACCACTTCCGAGCGCGCGATCTCGAGATCGACACCGCGCAGCACTTCGACTTCACCGAAGCGTTTGCGCAAATCGCGCACTTCGATCAGCGGCTCGCCGGACGATGGTCCGACGGTAGCAGTGGATGCGGAAGAGGGCATGTCGGCGATGGCGTTCATAAGAGGCTCCCGTTTCCGTTCATGCCATGAAGCGCGCGATGCGGGCCTCGGCCCACATGCCCGCGCGCGAAGTCAGTTCGACCAGCGCGAGATAGCACACACACAGCACCAGCAGCGTTTCGACGAAAGCAAAGGTGGCCGAGCCGATGCCGGTCAGCACGAACGTGAGTTCGGGCACGGTGACGATGGACAGCACGGCCGTCTCCTTGCTCAGCACGATAATCAGATTGGTCAGCGCGGGCACGATCAGCACGAGCATTTGCGGCACCTGAATCCGCACGACCGCCTGCCAGCGCGTGAGGCCAAGACACGACGCTGCTTCCAGATGACCCGGCGGCACGGATTGAAAGCCGGAGCGAAAGGCTTCGGCGAAATACGCGCTGCCGTAAAGGCCCAGACCGAGCACGCCGGCGGTCATCGGTTCGAGCGTGAGCCCGAAGGACGGGCCGCCGTAATACAGCAAAAAGAGTTGCACGAGAAACGGCGTGCCGCGAAACAGTTCGATATAGAAGCGCAATATGCCGCGCACCCAGCGTCCGCAAAAGAGTTGCAGCACGGCAATCAGAAAGCCGATCAGGATGCCGATCGCGACGCCCGCGGCCCAGGTGCCGAGCGTCGTGGCGAGGCCCGCGGCGATCGGCTGCAGGTTGTGCGTGATGACGGTGGGATCGAGCTTTTGCATGGCGTGGTGTCGATGTCGAACTCAGGCGTGCTGCAAGCGGTATTCGGCGGCGTGCGCGACGAGCGCGAGCGCACCGCAGATCACGAAGTAGATCAGCCCGGCCGCGACGTAGGCTTCGAGCGGCCGATAGGTGCTGGCCGCAATGTTCTGCGCAGTGCGTGTCAACTCGGCCACGCCCACCACCGAGATCAGCGACGAAGCCTTGATCAGAAGCACCATTTCATTGACGAGCGAGGGCAGCGTCAAACGGAACGCTTGCGGCACGAGAATGCGGCGCAGCATGTCGAACGGCGACAGCCCGAGCATGCGCGCGGCTTCGAGATGGCCCGGCGGAACGCTGAGAAAGCCGCCGCGCAATATTTCGGCGATATACGACGCGGAGCACAACGACACCGCGCTGAGCGCCGCCACGATCGGCGACACGTTGATGCCCGCGAACGGCAACAGGTAATACACGAGCAGCAACTGCACCAGCATCGGCACGCCGCGAAAGAAGAACACATAAGCGCCGCCGAACATGCGCGCCGCGCGGTTCGGCGAGAGCCGCGCCGCGCACACGCCGATCGCGACGAAGAACCCGATCAGGAGACCAGTCAGCGAAATGCCGATGGTGGCGAGCGCCGCGTGCAGCAGCAGCGGCAAGCCCTGGAGGAAGACGGTCGTGCTGAACATAAGCGTCGCACTCGCTGGAACGGGGAGGGCGATGCGGCTCGTGGCAAAGGCCGCATCGCGTGCATCAAGACACGTGCAACATCAGTCGATCAATAGTTCGGCGCGGGCATGGTCGTCGGCGCGTCCATTGCGACACCGAACCATTTCTTCTGCAACGCGGCGAGGCGTCCGTCGCTATGCATTTTCACGAGCGCGGCGTTGAAGGCATCGGCGAGCGGCTTGCTGTCCGCGTCTTTACGCAGGCAGTAAGCGAAGTACACCTTTGCGCCGAACGGCGGCTGCACTACGGCGAACGTCTCCGGGCGCTGCTTGGCCACGTACGCGATGTTGGTCATGGAGTTCGCGACCGCCGCGATGCGACCGGCGGCGAGATCGGCGTAAGCCTGATTGTTGTCGACGTATTCGCGGATTTCAGGCGGCTTCGGCAACGTGGCGACATAGGCCTTCAACTGGTCGAGCTGCGCCGAGCCCTTGCCCGCGCCGACCGTTTTGCCCGCGATATCCGACGATTGCTTGACTGACGTATCGTTCGCGCGTTTGAGCAGCGCGTCGGTGGCGTCCGCGATCGGCAGCGTGTACGTGTAGCGCTCCATGCGCGCCTTGGTGACGGTGAGCGGGCCGCCGACCATGTCGAACTTGCCGGCTTCCAGACCCGGCAGCACGCTTGGCCACGGCAAGTCGATAAAGCGCACCTTCACGCCCATTTCCTTGCCGACCTCGGCGAACAGATCCTTGTTGAAACCCGCTTGCTGACCGTTTTCGAGGAAGTCGAAGGGCGCGAACTGCATCTCGGTGCCGACCACCAGTTCGCCGGCTTTCTTCACTTTGGCGAGCTGGTCTTCCGCGTGGGCGGTGACGCTTGCCGCGCACAACGCCAGCATGACCAAACGACACTTCCAGCCTGCAAGGATGCTCATGGGATTCTCCGGTTGGCAAAGCGGTGTCGCGCGAAAATGGTGCACGAAACGAGTCCTTTCGGATTCGGCGCGAGTCATGCGAGGCAGTATATACCGCAGTTTTCGCGCGAAATAAATAAACGCGCGAGTAGAGAAAAGCCCTTATACGAAGCGCTGCAAAGCAACTTGCGGGTACGCTTTTGGCGGTATATACAACTGCAATGCATGAGGCGGGAACGCGTCTTCCCGCAGACGATTCGAGCGCCACTTTCATCAGCCGATTCATTCGGACCTTCAGGAGCAGCACGATGCCCGTGACCCGCATTCCGATCATCGATCTCGCCGGCGTGCGCGCGGGCGATCCGCAGGCTTTGCAGCGCGTGGCGCGGGAAATCCGTGAAGCGTGCACGACGATCGGCTTCTTCTACATCATCAATCACGGCGTGCCGCAGGGCTCGATCGATGCCGCCGCGCAGGCCGCGCGCAACTTCTTCGCGTTTCCGGTGGAGACCAAGCGGCGCGCGGCGGTCAATCAGCGGCACCGCGGCTTCAACGCGCTCGGCGACGCGACCATGTACCAGGCCAAGCGTCCCGACTACAAGGAGTTTTTCAGCATCGGCCTCGAGCTGCCGGAGGACGACGCCGACGTGCTGGCCGGCCAGGCGTTGCGCGGACCGAACAATTGGCCGGACTTCATGCCGGAGTTGCGTCCTGCGCTGTATGGCTACTACGAGGCGGTCGCCGCATGCGGCGCCGATCTGCTGCGCGCGGTGGCGGTGAGCCTCGGCGTCGATGAGCAATTCTTCGCGCCGCGTTATACGAAACGGATGCAGCGCACGCAGATGGTCTACTATCCGCCGCAGCCGCCCCGATCGGACGAAGATCAGTTCGGCGTCGCGCCGCATACCGACTACGGCTGCATCACCCTGCTGTGGCAGGATCAGGTGGGCGGCCTGCAGGTGCGCGAAATCGCCAACGATACGTGGGTGGATGCACCGCCGGTCGACGGCAGCTTCGTGGTCAATGTCGGCGATCTGCTGGCGCGCTGGACCAATGACCGCTTCCGCTCCACCTTGCACCGTGTGATCAACACATCGGGACGCGAGCGTTATTCGATCGCGACGTTTTATGATCCGACGTACGGCGCGCTGGTCGATCCGCGCGATCTCGGCACGAGTAACGCCGATCTCAAGTATCAGCCGGTCGCCGCAGGCGACTATATTCTCGGGCGTATCAACGACTCGATGGGCTATCGGAAGAAACACGCCGTTGAAGGCGCGCAAGGAACCACTGCATGACAGACAACAGAACGGCGAATCACGCAGCGCCGCTTTCCGCGACACTCGACGCGCTGCGCGCCGCGCTCGGTGAAGACAGCGTACGCGTGGGCGAGCAGATCGGCGAACGCGCCATGACCGACTGGACGCGTCACGAACCGACGCGACCCGCCGCCTTGCTGCTGCCGCGCACCACGGAGCAGGTGTCGCGGGCGCTCGCTATTTGCCACGCGGCTCATCAGCCGGTGGTGCCGCAGGGCGGCATGACCGGCCTCGCGGGCGGCGCGATCGCGCGCGCCACGGATATTGCGTTGTCACTCGAACGGCTGGACGGTGTCGAAGAAGTGGATGCCGCGTCGGCCACGCTGACCGTGCGCGCCGGCACCACGTTGCAAGCCGCGCAGGAAGCCGCGGCTGAAGCCGGCTTCGAACTCGCGCTCGATCTCGGCGCGCGCGGTTCCTGCCAGATCGGCGGCAATCTCGCGACCAACGCGGGCGGCAACCGGGTGATTCAGTCGGGCACCGCGCGCGACCAGGTGCTCGGTCTCGAGGTCGTGCTGGCCAATGGCGACGTGCTCACGTCGCTCGGCAAGATGGTGAAGAACAATACCGGCTATGACCTGAAGCACTGGTTCATCGGCTCAGAGGGCACGCTCGGCGTGATCACGCGCGCGGTATTGCGACTGCATCCGCAGCGTGCCGCGCGCCATACGGCGCTGGTCGCGCTCGACGGCTACGACGCCGCCGTGAATCTGCTGCGCCGTTTGTCGACGCGCTTTGGCAACGATATCGGCGCGTTCGAAATCATGTGGCCAGACTTTTACGACTTCGGCGTGAAGCTGACCGGCACGCGCTCGCCATTCGATGACGCGCATCCGCTCTATGCGCTGATCGAACACGCCAGCTTCGATTCGGCCGACGACGGCGAGCGTTTCTCCGCCGCGCTGACCGAAGCGCTCGACGCGGGCGCGATCCGCGACGCGGTGATCGCGCAGTCGGTGGCCGACGTGCGCGCGCTATGGGCGATTCGCGAATGCACCGCGGAGTTTCCGGTGCGGCTCGACGCGATCAACTTCGACGTGAGCCTGCCGATCGGCGAGATCGGCGTCTTCGTGGACCGCTGCCGTGCGGCACTCGACCAGCGCTGGCCGGGCAACGCGTCGTACTTCTTCGGGCATATCGGCGACTCGAATCTGCATGTCACGGTGGACGGCCATTCGATCCCCGGCGTCGATCATCACGCGGTGTACGCGTTCGTCTACGACATGCTCGGGCCGTTACATGGTTCGGTGTCCGCGGAACACGGCATTGGTTTGCTCAAGCGCGAGTTCTTGCCGATCTCGCGCTCGCCGGCGGAGCTGGCGGCAATGGCGGCGATCAAACATGCGCTCGACCCGCACGGCATTCTGAATCCAGGCAAGCTGTTTTGACCGCGCTACGCCGCCACCAGCTTCAATGCGTGGCGACGGAATCCAGCCCGGTCGATCTGACAGCAGCTTGAGCGTCGGGAGAGGCGAGGTAGTCGAGCAGCGCTTTCGCTTCTTTCGAATGCTGTGCACCGACCGGAATCCCCGCGGCGTAGCGCGTGACCGATTGCACCGACTCCGGAATCTTCCCGACGAAGCTGGCGCCCGCGACCGGCAGCAATTCGCTGACCTGCTGGAATCCCACTTCGTAATCACCGTTGGCAACGACCGACGCAACCGGAATCTTCGGCACCATCTTCGCCTTGGCGTTCACCTGATCTTCGATGCCGAGCCGCTTGAAAAGCTCGCGCTCGATATAGACGCCGCTGGCGCTGTCCGAGTAAGCGATGGATCTCGCATGCAGCAAGGTCTCTTTCAGCGCATCGACCGAACCGATGGCCGGCTTCGGCGCACCGTCGCGCACGGCCATGCCGATGCGCGAGTCCGCCAGCTCGACGCGCGAGCCGGGCATCACTTTGCCTTGCTTGATGAGATCGTCGAGCGCGTAGCCGACCATGATGACCACGTCCGCGTGTTCGCCGTGTTCGAGGCGGTTCGGAATGGCTTCCGGCGATTGGCCCATCGACGGCCCGAGTATCGTGTCGAGCGTATTGCCCGTCGACGCCGAGAACTTGGGACCGAGCAGTTTATAGGCGGCGGTGAAGCCACCCGAACTCATGACATGAAGCTCCGCCGCCTGCACCTGCGAGGCGGCAACCGCGTTGCCCAGCAAGCCGGCAGTCAATACGGACAGAAGGAATGTTTTCATTGGCGTAAGCATGAAGGTCTAACGTGCACGATAGCGTTGCAGGGTATTGACCATACATGAACGGCAGCCAAACGAGAACCCGCCGAATGCTGTTGAAACCCGGCGTGTGAGCGAGACGTAAGGAAGGCGCGCGTGGCTCGCGCGCGCCTTTCAGATACCGCCTAGCGCTACCTCAATGCGCGTCCAGATACTTCACGATCACCGGATAGACATCCACCGCGGCATTCTTCCCGAAGATGCAGTCGATGTGTCCATAGCCGGGAATAATGGTCCGCTCGTAAGGCTGCTCGGGGAAATGCTTGACCAGCATCTCATACGTGAGCTGCGTGCTGACCGGCAGATAGGTTTCGTTTTTATCGCCGTGGATGAACCCGATCGGCAGGCGCATGCCTTCCAGTCCTTTCATACCATCGGTGCCGGTGAGATAGACATCCTTGCCTTCGGCATCGACCAACTTGTGTGCTCTCACCATCGCGGCCAGATGCTTGAATACGCCGACGTCGTGCACGCCGAGTATTTCCTGCAGATTCGCATGCAGCGTCTGGTTCAACTGCTCGTGTTCGTAGAGCAGGCCGTACAGGAAGGTCGCTCGGTGGCAGATCGGATTGCCGCAACCCTCTTTGTGATTGAGCGGGTAGAACTTGAGCGCTTCATCGAGCAGGTTCTGCGGCCATGACTTGTGTTCCGTATAGGCGGTCACGTCGAGTACGCCGAGATGTTGCATGATGTCGGGAATATGCAGGCCGGCCTTGATCTTCTCCAGCGTGCCGGGCACCGGATGCGCCGACACCTGTGAAATAAACACCGAGCGCACGCCTTCGAGTCCATACAGCAGCGACATGCTCAGCGCCACGCCACCCATGCAGTGCCCGAGCACCTGAATCTCCGGCACGCCGGTCAATTCGCGGATCTTGGCGACCGCCGACGGAATGTCCTCGCGCGCCACCTTGTCGACGTTGGTCGGCACGAACACGCTCGGCATTTCGATGCTGACGCGCAGATCCACGAGCCACACGTCGTAGCCGGCGGCGAAAAGATACTCGACCATGTTGGTCGCGATCAGGTCGGTGGAGTAGATGCGGCTCGATACGCCTGAACCGTGAATCAGCAGCACCGGGCGCGCCGCTTTGCGCGCGGGGTCGTGATAGCGCGTGAGCCTGAGCTTCGTGCCATCGGGCGTGTCGAAGAAAACGATTTGCGGCGCCGGCGCACGCAACGCGCGCTTTAGACGCGGCTCCGCTTTCGGGTCGAAATACTGCAAGGGTGCGGCCACGCCGCCGTATTCGGTGAACAGCACGCCCGCGAAAAACTTGCCGAACTTCAGGGTCCATTCGAGACGGGTCTTGAGATCGGGCGCGTGGGTCACTTCGAGCGTGCGTTGCTGCTTGAGGAAATTCTCGGGCGTGATGATCAGCGTCGCCTTGCCGAGCAGCGGCGCATCCGCTTGCGCCGACTCGCGAACCTCCGCGTAGAGCGTGTTGGTCTGCTCCCACAGATTGATCGGCGAAGTGCGCGTGATGATCTTCTTGCCGTTCAGGAAGTACGTCTTGCCTTCAGTGGTGTTGAGCGTCATGCGGTAATTCATGTTGCGCTCGTCGACGTCCGACTCGTTGACCACGAACAGATTGAAGGTGCCGTCGGAGATCGTCATGGGCTGCGCGGAGAGCGCGGGGCAGGTCAGCGTGCCGGCCGTTTGCGCCAGATGCTGCGGATTGCTGATCATGTCGGCGAGATCTTCCGATTCGACGGTCAGCGTGAACTTCATCGGGCTCGTGGCTGCTTCGCCCGCCACGATCGGCGTGTAGGTGCCGACCATCGTTTCGGTGAAGTGCAGGCCGATCTTCTGCGGCGAGGACGGCGTCAGGGATGAGGACGCGGCCTGCGGCGTCGGCGCGGGCGGCAAGCTCGGCGTGGCGGGCGCGCCCTCGGCCGGCGCGGCGTTCAGCGGATGCGTGGCCAGCAGCAGTTCGCAATTACGTTCGGCCAGCGCGGAAATCGTCAGGAGCGGATTGACGCCGAGCGACATCGGCATGACGGCGCCGTCCATCACGTACAGGCCGTCGTGCACCGCGTTGCCCGTGGCGCCGCTGAACACGCGGCCCATGTGGTCGACCACGCCGTGCCCGGCGTCCTCGCCCATGCCGCAGCCGCCGAGCGGATGCACGGTGACGGTGCGGTTGCCGAGAATATCGGTGGAAATGGGATTGCGCATGTATTTGCCGCCGAGCGGCACGGTCGCCTGCTTGAGCACTTCTTCGACCGCCAGGAAGATCGGCTGCTTGCCGGCGTTCTCCCACACAATGCGCGGCTGGCCTTTGTCGTCCACGTCGATCTCGCCGTTTTCGTCGTCATGCGCCATGACGAGGTAGCTTTGCGTGTGATGGAGCGCGCCGTGATACGGGCCGCGCAGAAAGCTGGTGGCCACGCGGGCGTCGTAAGCGAGCTGTTCGGCGACGGAGCGCGGCGCGACATCCACGCCTTCGAGCGGCGCGGCGGCGCCGAGCAGGCCGACCAGCGCCGCGCCCACCGGGCCGGCGAGCGAGCCTTCTTCGATCACATAGCCGTCTCTGACGTTGGGGGTGCCGCGATGGTCGATGAGGCCGGTAATGGTCGGCCCGACCGGAGGAATCTCGCCCTTTTCGTGCGCGCCCCAGCCGACGCCGTTGATCACCGGCTCGGTGTTGTAGGCGAAGGCGAGCACGTCGCCATTGCCGGTGAAGTGCTTGCCGAGCATGCCGGAGACGCTCAGCCCCTGCTTGCGCGAGCGTAACAGCAACGCGGTCGAGCCGATCGTGCCGGCCGACACGATGACGATATCGGCGCTCACGAACAGATCGGGCGCGCCGAAGCTTTCGCGCCCGAGGCTCACCAGCTGGTATCCCACGATCCATTTCCCGGTGGCCGCGTCGCGCAGCACCGAATGGACGGCGGTACCGGTGAAAATCTGCGCGCCGTGGGCGACGGCGTCGGGCAGATAGTTCATGTGTGTCGAATTCTTCGCGTCGTAATTGCAGCCGGAATTGCAGTCGCCGCAGCCGACGCAAGCCTTCTGCTCGACGCCCGCGGCATTCGTGCGGTCCTGGAAGGTGACGGTGATGTCCGGGCGCGAGAACTCGGCTTTCATACCGAGCGCCTGCGCCGACAGTTCGAGCGCCTGCAGTTTCGGCAGTGTCGGATAGCTGTCGGGCACCGGCGACGGTTGCAGCATCTCACGGGCGAGCGCATAGCCTTTGTCGCGGCCCGCCTTGTCGGCGCGCAACGCGGCCGGCCAGCGTGGGTCATCCCACAGGCGCGGGTCGGCTTCGAGCGCGACGTTTGCGTTGATCAGCGAGGTGCCGCCGAGACCGCAGCCGACTACCGCGTTCACATCGTCGTTCACATGCACTTCGAGCAATGCCAGCGGTGAGCCGATATGTGCCAGCGCCGTGTTGTATTGCACCTCCTCGGTGCCCTGAAACGGCGTGCGGGGAAATTCCCCGGCCATGAATTCGCGCCCGCGTTCGAGCACGCACACCCGGCGCCCGGCGCGCGCCATGCGGGACGCGGCAATCGCGCCGCCGTAGCCGGAACCCACCACAACCACGTCGTAGTGCGATTGGATTGCAGTTACGACGCTCGATAAGCGGTTCATCACGACCACCTCGTCTGGAATGGAATGCGGGGAGAGACAACCGGGACTTCGGAAGCAAGACGGCGTGCGGCGACGGCTTTTTTATCCTAGGCGGTGCGCGCGCACAAAAAAAGGCGCATCGTATGTGGCGCGCGGGCCTGCTGTGCCGCGTGCGCGGCGTCGTGAGGCGGCGCGAGCGGCCGGCGCTGGCCCAGCCACGTGCTATTACGCGGCCGCTTCATTCATTTCGCTGTCGCTCGATTCGGCGGCGAGCAGGTTCAGCGCGAGCAGAATCGCCGGGCGATTGTCGACGTCGATCTCGATGCCGAGCACGTCCGTGAGCCAGCGGCCGATCTTGGTATTGGAAAAATCTTCGGCGCCGGCCGTCTTCTTCATGGTGACGCCGAGCTTGACGGCGCGATAGTGATACGAGGGCACACGATGCTGCGCTGCGACTGCCGACAGACCGCCTTTACCTTCCGAGCACCAGCCGAGGCTGCCGGCCAGCACGATCCGCTCCGGTTCGTCGAGGCTTTCGATAAAGGCGCGCGCCGAGCACCGTACGCGGTGTTCGTCGAGGCCGTATTGCAGCAGCACGCTTTCCACCGGATCTTCCAGCGCTTGCGCGTGCAGATCGATTTCCTGCGCCATGCCGTCGTTTTCCATGGATACGTTGCGCTGATGGCCGGCGCTGCGCAGGCAGTCGATCAGGTAGCGGCGGAAATACGCGCACAATGCGTAGCCGTTGGACGGCGCGCTGTCGGCGCAGGCATGGGTTTCCGTATGGCCGGGCGCGAGGCGCAGCACTTTCGCGTAGATGAACTGGGCGACCAGTTCTTCCTTGTCCTCGCCGAGCGCCTGCAGCTCGAGCGGGTGATAGGTCCGCAAGGCCCGCTTGACCAGTTCGACCATCGACACCATTTCGTCGCCGGACAACCGGGTACGCCGGCGCCACAAATCCGGCAGGATCGCATCGTCGAGATTGCGGACGAACTCGTGGCTCGGAACTGCGCCCATGAAAACCTCCATAAGGGGAAAGGCCAGGGAGCGCGGTGAGCCTGAACTGCAGGCGGGATGTGGATGTTGAAGCGGTGAGGCCGCGCTGGAATGTGAAGCCAGTATGGTTTCCAACGGCGGCTTCGCCTATATGGATTAAGTGGTAGCTGATGGGTAAACTGCCGGGTAAACCATCCGACAAAGTGCATCTTATTCGTCTGAAGAGAAACGGGATGCATTGGACCATTGCATCGCACTGCGGCTACGCAGTTGCATCGCAGACGTAGAGCCACGCCGTATCCGAAGTGTCCGATGCGGTTCACGCCGCTTGCGTCGCCGCGCTTCCGATCCACATAACCGAATTTGCCGTGCAATGCGCGGTGCATGGGACCGGAGTAAGTGCTCTGCATGGGATCGGAGTAACGCGCTAACGCGCGAACCCCGATCGACAGCTCAGGCGCTAACTCCGATCGACAAAAGGAGACCGCGCGATGCGGGCCGACCCGATCCAGCGTGCCATCGACGAAGACCTGGTGCGCGTGTTGTACGCGCAGGATCCGATTGCGTTCTTTTCGCACTGGTTTTCGATCGCGGTGCTGGTGGCGATTTACTGGCCGAAAATCCCGTCGCCGCCGCTGTTCATTGCGTGCTTCGGTTTCTATGCCGCGGCCAACTGCGCCGGCCTCGCGCTCTGGGTCTGCAACCGCCGTTACCCGAAACTCGTCTCGCCGCGCGGCTGGATTATTCTGCACGCGGTGCGCGGCATGCTGCTTTACAGCGGGCCGGGCATCGCCGTGTGGTTCGCGTTCCAGAGCCCGCAGTCCGACCTGCCGCTGCTGCACACGGTCATGCTCGTCACGCTTGCCGCAGGCGTGTTCATGTCGAATGGCTTCGACCTGCTGAATTTCTCGACCTCGATTCCGTTTCTGCTGTTTCCGTCGATCGTCATGCATTTCGGCACGCATACGTTCGACCGCACGATTCTTGCCATCGTCCTCGCGTTTTTCTTTTGCGCGATCAACGTCTACGCGTTGAGTTATCGCAAGCTGTTCCAGCAGGTCGTGCAGGCGCGCGTCGATCAGCAGTATCTTGCGGAGTCGCTGGCCGCGCAGAAACGGGTGGCCGAAGAGGCGAGCCTCGCCAAGACGCGCTTTTTCGCGGCTGCCAGTCACGACTTGCGCCAGCCGCTGCATGCAATCGGCCTGCTCGCGGCCTCGCTCAACGACACGGCGGCGACGCCCGTGCAGCACGCGAAGACCGCCGAGCACATCGTCTACAACGTCGAGGCGTTGAACCAGTTGTTCAACCAGGTGCTCGATCTGGCGCGGCTCGAAAGCGGCGTGACCCAGGTGATCCGGCTGCATTTCCGGCTGTCCGAACTGTTCGAGCGGGTCGGCAGCCAGTATCGTCCGCAGGCGGCCGCCAAAGGGCTGGCGCTACGCATCGCGCCGACCACGATGGTCGTGCACGACGATCCGGTGCTGCTCGAACGCGTGCTGAGCAATCTGCTGTCGAACGCCGTGCGTTATACCGAAGACGGCGCGATCTGGCTGGGCCTGCGCCGCGCCGGGCGGCAAACGGGCGGCTTTATCGAAGTGCGCGACTCGGGCATCGGCATTCCCGTGGAGGAACACGCGCGCATCTTCGAGGAGTTCTATCAGGTCGCCAATCCGCAACGCGACGCGCGCCAGGGTCACGGCCTCGGCTTGCCGACGGTGAAGCGGCTGGTCAGCATGCTCGGCGGCGAGTTGCAACTGCGCTCGGCGCCGGGCCGCGGGTCGGTGTTCCGCTTTCCGGTGCAGGCGGGCGATCCCGGCGGCATCGTCGCGAGCCTGAACGAAGCGGTGGCCGGCGGTCCGTCGGCGCAAGGGCGGCGCGTGCTGTGCATCGACGACGATCCGTCGATTCTCGAAGGCCTCGTCAGTCTGCTGGGCCGCTGGGGTTGCAGCGTGCTCGGCGCGCGCGACGAAGTTGATGCGCTGGCCGCGCTCGAAGGCGGCTTCGTGCCCGATGCCGTGCTATGCGACTACCAGTTGGCCAATCACCGCACCGGCGCGCAGGCGCTCACTGCCGTGCGCAACGTGCTCGCGCGCGCGGGGCACGACAACGTGGTGACGCTGCTGATCACGGGCGACATGGCGTCGGCGGAACTGGCGGCGCTCGCCTTGCAGGGGATTCCGGTGCTCCATAAACCGGTCACGCCGGCGCGCTTGCGGCGCACGCTGGAGATGCTGTGGCAGCAGGCCGAGCAGGACAAGGGGCGGGCGGGCGCCGCGCTGGAATTGCGCGTGGACCAAACGGGACATGAAGCGGGCGGCCGGCCGGTCAGTGGGGTGACGCGGGTTGCTGAGATCGTGCCGCAAGGCGAAGCGAGAATCGGAGTGCAGAGCCAGACCCAAAGCCAGACCCAAAGCACCCAGTCGCAGAGCGCACCGCAAAAGTAGAGGCGAACGGGCGGCGTGAACGCCGCCTGTCATCGATCGCGTGCTACAGGGTTTTCCCGGCTTCCAGCCAGCCGTTGATTACGGCGATCGCCGTCGACCGGTTATGCACGCCGAGCGCCCGGAAGATCACCGACAGATGCACCTTCACCGTGCCTTCGGCAACGCCCAGGTCGCGCGCAATCATCTTGTTGGTCCAGCCACGATGCACGAGCCGCATGATGTCTTGCTGACGCGGCGACAGATTCTCCAGCAGATGCTGCTGGTGCGGCTGCAGTGCCTGGATCTGCGTGAGCGGTTCCGTGAGCGTGGCGCCGCCCTGGCTTGGCGCGTGCGCGCCGACCGGAGCCGCATGTTGCTGCGACGGATCAGCGAGCGCTTCGGCACGAGCGGGCATGGGCGCGGCCTGCGCATCGCGCGAACCCAGCAGGCTGAGCGCTTCCATTGGCACATAAGCGCCGCCGGAAAGCACCAGTTCGATCGCTTTGAGCATGACGCTGGCGGGCTGGCGCTTCGGCACGAAGCCGAGCGCGCCGGCGGCCAGCACCGCGCGCATTTCGTCGGGCGATTCTTCGGCGGAGAGGACGACAAGCGGCAGCGCGGGGTTCGCCTTCAACAGCACTTCGAGCGACGAAGCGCCGCTCATGCCCGGCATATGCAGATCGACGATGGCAAGATCGTGATCGGCGTCGGGACGCGCGAGCAGGGCAAGCGTCTCCCAGTTGTCGGCTTCGTCGAACTGGGCGTCGGGATCGAGGCCGCGCAGCATGCCTTTGACGCCTTGACGAATCAGTTCATGGTCGTCGGCTACAAGAAACTTCATGATGTCTCCGCGAGTCGGGCCTGCCCGATGTGGGCTACCGCCGTTATAGGGTCTCGTTTTACTTCTAGCCTCGTGAATCGCATCATTGCCGCCCACCCCGCGATCATATGCCTGATCGGTGGCGCGGCGCACCTTCCGGCGAACCGCTTGTGTGACCGTTTATTTGTTAAATCGCCGTCTGCTCCGATGCACCGCATGATGTCCAAGGCAGGTCTCTCGCGCATAGTTTACGGCTTGCTTGGTAGACGAGCCGAACGGTCCTTTTTTAAAGGCGTCCCCGCAGGATTCCGAAGGTTATGCGCGCCGGATCGAAGCGCGCTGAAGCAGTCTCTATTTGACTGCAAATAACGTCGCATTCATCAGAAGCTTGAATGCGAATCCGAGCGACATCGCCGAGCCCACGCCGAAGCACCACAGCGCGATGAACCAGAGCCAGCCCGGCACTTTGCGCGCCGGCGCGCTCGATGCGCCGAGCGTTGCGTCCGGGTTGGTCTGCTTAGTGATAGTGATGTTGGTCGCCATGACGCACCTTGCCGCGAAATACCCAATAACCCATCGTCGTGTAGGCGATGATGATCGGCAGAATCACCGCTGCGCCGGCCAGCGTGAACATCTGGCTCGAGCGCGGCGCGGCCGCTTCCCAGAGCGTCATGCTCGACGGAATCGCATACGGCCACAAGCTCACCAGCAAGCCCGCGTAGCCGAGCAGCACCAGCAGCAGCGCGAGCGCGAACGGCGTGTTGTGATGCCGCTCACGCACCGCGCGATGCATGAAGAACGCCGCGACCGCCACGAGGAAGGGCACCGGCAGCAGACGGTAGAAGAGGCCGTCGTGGAACCAGCGCTGCGCGATATTCGGATCCTGCAGCGGCGTCCACAGGCTGACCATCGCGACGAAGCCGAGCAGCACGATCGTCAGCGGCCAGACTACGCGATGCAGGCGGCGTTGCAGATCGCC
This sequence comes from Paraburkholderia sp. RL17-373-BIF-A, assembly GCF_046030175.1. Classification (NCBI taxonomy): domain Bacteria; kingdom Pseudomonadati; phylum Pseudomonadota; class Betaproteobacteria; order Burkholderiales; family Burkholderiaceae; genus Paraburkholderia; species Paraburkholderia sp. RL17-373-BIF-A. The sequence goes on along the minus strand of NZ_JARESO010000014.1, from coordinate 157,586 downwards.
TTCGGTCTTCGCCACCAGCCAGCAGCAGCCGAGCAGCGCATAAGTGACCACGAGTCCGAGGCCCGTGAGCAGGCTGAACGGCGTGAGCCAGCCGAAGGCGTGGCCGGCATACGCGCCGTCGATCACGGGGATGCCTTGCAGGAATGCACCCAGCGCGATGCCCTGAAAGAACGTCGCGCCCGCCGAACCGCCGATGAACGCGAGGTCCCACAGATGCTTCGTGCGATTGGCCTTGGCGCGAATCTCGAACGACACGCCGCGAAAGATCAGACACACGAGCATGAAGATCAGCGGCAGATACAGCGCGGACAGTACGGTCGAGTAGACCGCGGGGAACACTGCGAAGAGCCCTGCGCCGCCGAGCACCAGCCAGGTTTCGTTGCCGTCCCACACCGGCGCGACGGTGTTCATCATCAGGTCGCGTTCCTTCTCATCGGGGAAGAACGGGAAGACGATGCCGATGCCCAGATCGAAGCCGTCCAGCACCACATACATGAAAAGGCCCAGCGCGATGATCGCGGCCCACACTACGGTTACGTCCATGTTCTTTCTCTATCGCAAGTAGCTGGCGAAGAAGGTTGGATTCAGGCGGCGTCGATCATGTGATCGGCGGCGGAAAGCGGGCGGCGCGCGGTCTGGTTCGGCAGGCGCTCCGGCGCTTCGTGCGGCGTGTGTCCAGGCAGCGCCGGACCCGCGCGCATCAGCTTGAGCATGTAGTAGACGCCGGTGCCGAACACGAGGAAATACACGACCACGAAGGTCATCAGCGAGATGCCGACCTGCTGCGTGCTGAGCGGCGACACGGCCTGCGAAGTGCGCATCACGCCGTACACGACCCACGGCTGACGACCCGCTTCAGTCGTGACCCACCCGGCCAGCAGCGTGATGAAACCCGTCGGCCCCATCGCCACGGCGACGCGCTGGAACCACTTCGATTCGAACAGGCGTCCACGGCGGCGCAGCATCCACGCGGCCACCGACATCAGGATCATCAGCACGCCGAGGCCGGCCATGATGCGAAAGCTCCAGAACACCACCGTCGAGTTCGGCCGGTCTTGCGGCGGAAATTCCTTGAGACCGCGAATTTCGCCGTCCCAGCTATGCGTGAGGATCAGGCTGCCCAGGTGCGGAATCGACACGGCGTAGCGCGTGGTTTCCGCCTGCATGTCGGGAATGCCGAACAGGTTCAGCGCGGTGCCGCCTTTTTCGGTGTCCCACAGACCCTCGATCGCCGCGATCTTGGCGGGCTGATATTCGCGCGTGTTCAAACCATGCTGATCGCCGACGAACGCCTGGACCGGCGTGAGGATCAAGAGGAGCCAGAGCGCCATCGAGAACATCTTCTTGACGGCCGGATCGCGCCGTCCGCGCAGCAGATGCCACGCGCCCACCGCCGACACCACCAGCGCCGCGACGATGAACGCCGCGAGCGCCATATGCGCGAGCCGGTATGGGAACGACGGATTGAACACGATCTTGAACCAGTCGAGCGGCACGACGCGGCCGTTCACGACTTCGAAGCCTTGCGGCGTTTGCATCCAGCTATTGGAAGCGAGAATCCAGAAGGTCGAAATCAGCGTGCCGATCGCCACCATCAGCGTGGCGCCGAAGTGCGCGCGCGGACTGACGCGCTGCCAGCCGAAAAGCATGATGCCGAGGAAGCCCGCTTCGAGGAAGAACGCGGTCATCACTTCGTACATCAACAGAGGGCCGGTGACGGGGCCGGCGAAACTGGAGAAGCCCGACCAGTTGGTGCCGAACTGATAGCTCATCACCACGCCGGAAACCACGCCCATGCCGAAGGCCACTGCGAAGATCTTCGACCAGAACAGGCAAAGGTCTTTGTAGTACGCCTTGCGGGTTTTCAGCCAGCGCCATTCGAGCACGGCGATGAAGCTGGCGAGGCCGATGCTGAGCGCCGGAAAAACGATGTGGAACGAGACGGTGAACGCAAACTGGATGCGGGCGAGATCGAAGGCCGAGAGAGCGGAGTTCATGAGCGTGAAGTGCGTGATGGCCGCGAGGGCGGACTACGCGCGTCGACCGTTGTCGGTGCGCACTGCACTGGGCAGATGGCGCAAGAGTAGGGGATGAGGAAATTCTTTGCTGCGACGCGACGTGCGTCAAAAAACCACGTTGTTTTGCGGCGTTTTTTTATTTTGAGACGGCAAGTCGTTGATGGATATCAAGTTTTCCTGATCGCCTTGGTGGGCGCGCCGGGCACGGTTTCGGTGCGCCGACGGCGCGACTGCGGCAATCGACCGCGCTGCAGCATTGTCGCGCGGGCGGATTCGAACGCCTTTGAGCCGGGCTCGGCATCGGTCTGGAGCAAGTTAAGGCCGCCGCCCGCAGATTCGATCCACAAGGCGATGTTCTGCAATTGGGATCGGCTTGTCATCAACCGACAATCACTCCGTCGGAACGGACTTTCCATGCGCCCGGCGGCTAGCCAACGGGCTCGATTGCCCATACCATGCAGGCAGCCAAACGGCAGCATTTTTCAAATGAGCGCATGCTACTCACGCATGCACGCCGTATAGCCAGTCCAGTATTTTTTCCCGTTATTCGCTTCGAATAGTCATCGCCGACGCACCGGCTGAATCGCCTGGGCGCGTCGCGAATCCGTCATCAACGTGTGGTGCGAGGCATGCCGTGCCTCGAATGGGCGTCGTGTCGCGTGCCACGCGAATGGTTCAAGAGAACACGCTTCATCCACCTGCCGGCGACGGCAGACTTCAACTAACAGGAGTCAGCAGATGAGCACGATCAAGATGAAAGACGGTACGACCATTTTCTATAAGGACTGGGGCAAGGGTCGCCCGGTCGTCTTCTCGCACGGTTGGCCGTTGAGCGCGGACGCCTGGGACGCGCAGATGATGTTCCTCGGCAACAAAGGCTTTCGCGTGATCGCCCATGACCGGCGCGGGCATGGCCGATCGGAGCAGACGTGGGACGGCAATGACATGGACACCTACGCCGACGATCTCGCCGCGCTGATCGAGCAACTCGATCTGAAGGACGCCACGCTCGTCGGCCATTCGACGGGCGGCGGGGAAGCCGCGCATTACATCGGCCGGCATGGCACGCAACGCGTCGCGAAGGCCGTGCTGATCGGCGCGGTGCCACCGTTGATGCTGAAGACGGAGAGCAATCCGAACGGCACGCCGATCGACGTGTTCGACGGCATCCGCAAAGGCGTGGAAGACGACCGCTCGCAGTTCTTCAAGGATCTGGCGCTGCCGTTTTACGGCTACAACCGTCCGGGCGCGAAGGTGTCGCAAGGCGTGATCGATTCGTTCTGGGTCCAGGGCATGGCTGGCTCGATCAAGGGACTGTATGACTGCATCAAGCAGTTCTCCGAAGTCGACTACACGGAAGACCTGAAGAAGATCGACGTGCCGACGCTAGTGCTGCACGGCGACGACGACCAGATCGTGCCGATCGATGCGGCCGGCCGTCTGACCGCGAAGATCGTGAAGAACGCCACGCTCAAGGTCTATCCGGGCGGCCAGCACGGCATGTGCACCGTCGAGGCCGCCAAGGTGAACGGCGATCTGCTGGAGTTCATCGGGTCGTAATGCGGTGACGTGTTGATGCGTCGATGTCGCGAGTGCGGTGGGCTGCGGGTAAGCAAGCACGCCCAGTTGCACTTGAACCCGAACCGCGGGCCGTGATCGTTCACGCGCCCGCGTGTCGAACCGCTCAGGCGGTCGGCCAGCCGATGCGCGCCGCTCGCCGCAATGACGAGCGCACCACCATCCGGTGGAACGGCGCGATCGCGAGAATATAGAAACGGCCGAGTCGATTGTGGCAATGCACGACGGTGGACAGGATCAGATAGCGCGAGCGTCCTTCCTGCGTGCCGCGAGTTTGCTGCAGCACTGAAACCCGGAAGTCGAGATGACGGTCGTTTTCGCCGAGGATGATCTCGTGCGCGCTACGCGTGTAGATCCTGAAGATGTCGAGGCGCTCCCTTGCGGCGGCGGGATCCTTGATGCTGCGTAACTGCGCCGCGGTCTTCAGGCCGAAACGGGCGACGATCGCATCGCGCAATCCCATCAACCTCGCGACCCATCCCGCCTGATGCGCGAACACAAAGCGCGCCAGCAACTCCGGATCGTCGATGGCGTTCTCGGGCAGGCGGACCGCATAGGCGTCGGCCAGGTCCGGCGCGTCGTACAAACGCGCGACGCTCGATTCAGCCGGAAGGGCAACGGACTGCACGGAACAGTGGGCAGTGAGCATGGTGGCGTGCGGCGCTAAAAATCAATCGAAGAGGGGCGCTGCGCCGGGCCATGGCGGCAGTCCGGCTTGCGCGTGAGCGCATCAAGTCTACGCGCTTGTGTGCGTCTGCGCGGAGCCGGCCGACGAGGTCCTTCCCATCCCGGACTCTGGAGCAAAAACGCGTTTCTAGTTATACGATGTCACATAAATAGTGTCCGCCTATTCGCTTGTTTATTAAGAGAAATCTGGCGGGCAGCTCATTGAGATAAGGGTAAGTGCCTAATTGAAATACGGTCTGGTATCGTCGATAGTACGTTATCGTACAACTATCGCTGAATCGGCAGACGCTGCCGGCATGACAGAAGCGACGGCTGTACCCAAGTTCGATCGCGCGCGGCGCAGGAAAGGAACCTTATGAAGAAGATTGCTCTGAGTGGAGCCGGTGGCCAGCTTGGCTCGGTGGTACGCGCTGCGTTGATCGCACGCGGCACGCCGTTGCGTTCGGCCGCGGGCTCGAAGGCCCTCGTGCCGCTCGTGGAAGGCGAGGACGTGATGCACGGCGATCTGCGCGACCCCGCGATTGTGGATCGTCTGCTGGAAGGCGTGGACGTCCTGATCCATTTCGCGGGTACGAGCGTGGAGCGTCCGCTGCCCGAGATCATCGAAAACAATCTGCGCGGGCTGGTCGAAGTGTACGAAGGCGCGCGCCGGCAAGGCGTGAAGCGCATCGTGTTCGCGAGCTCCAATCATGCGATCGGCATGTATCCGGTCACCGAGCATCTCAGCCTCGACTGCGAACTGCGCCCGGACGGCTTCTACGGCCTGAGCAAGGTGTGGGGCGAAGCGCTCGCCAGAATGTACTGGGACAAGCACGGCATCGAGAGCGTTTGCGTGCGCATCGGCAGTTGCCTCGAGCGGCCGACCGAGCCCCGGCACCTGAGCACCTGGTTCGGTCATCGCGATCTGCTGCATTTCCTCGACCGCTGTGTCGAAGCGGAGAACGTGGGCTTCCTGACCATCTGGGGCGTGTCGGCCAACACACGCAGCTGGTGGGACAACAGCGGCGCCGAACGTCTGGGCTATCAGCCGACGCAGGATGCCGAGGTCTACGCCGAGGAAATCCTCGCGCGGCCGAATCCGCTCGACGCGCTCGGCCAGCGCTTCCAGGGCGGCAGCTTTGTGGGTATCGATTATTCGCGCGATGACGCCGCTCCGGACGGCTCGGCCGCTTCCACTACGCGGCCTGTTTGAGCCGTTCAGGATTACGAGGAGACGCAGCAATGAAAATCAAGGGCATCCGCTGGTGGATGGTCAGTCTGGTCGCGGCCGGGCTCATTATCAATTACCTCGCGCGCAATACGCTGTCAGTCGCGGCGCCGACGTTGATGAAGGACCTCCACATCACCACGGAGCAGTATTCGCACGTGGTCGTGGCGTGGCAGCTTTGCTATGCATTCATGCAGCCGGTCGCCGGCTACCTGCTCGACACTGTCGGCACCAAGATCGGCTTTGCGGCGTTCGCGCTGGCATGGTCGCTGGCTTGCGCGGCGGCGGCGTGGTCGACGGGCTGGCGCAGCCTCGCGTTCTTCCGCGGCCTGCTCGGCATTGCCGAGGCGGCCGGCATTCCGGCCGGCGTCAAGGCGACGAGCGAGTGGTTCCCCGCCAAGGAGCGTTCGGTGGCGATCGGCTGGTTCAACATCGGCTCGTCGATCGGCGCGTTGCTGGCGCCGCCGCTGGTGGTGTGGGCGTTGTTGCGCGGCGAGTGGCAGTTGGCCTTCGTGATCGTCGGCGTGGCTGGGATTATCTGGAGCGTGCTGTGGATGGTGCTCTACAAGCACCCGCGCAACCAGAAGCTGTTGAGCGACGCTGAACGCGACTACATTCTCAGCGGCCAGGAAGCGAAGCACAGCGACGCCGGCGCCGCCAAGCGCAGCTGGCTCGCCATGCTCGGCAGCCGCGATTTCTGGGCGATCGGCATTCCGCGCATGCTCTCCGAGCCGGCCTGGCAGACCTTCAACGCGTGGATTCCGCTGTACATGATGACCGAGCGTCACATGAACCTGAAGGAAGTCGCGCTGTATGCATGGATGCCGTTTCTGGCCGCCGACATCGGCTGCGTGCTGGGCGGCTATCTCAGTCCGCTGTTTCACAAGTACGCGAAGGTGTCGCTCTTCACGTCGCGCAAGATGGTGTTCGTGGTCGGCGCGCTGTTCATGATCGGACCGGCCTGTGTCGGCTTGGTGGCGAGTCCTTATGTGGCGGTGGCGCTGCTGTGCGTCGGCGGTTTTGCGCATCAGACCTTGTCGGGTGCGCTGTACGCGATTACGTCCGATATGTTCGGCAAGAACGAAGTCGCTACCGCGACCGGCATGGGCGGTATGGCAGGCTACCTGGGCGCGGCTGCGTTCACGGCGCTGTTCGGCGTGCTGGTCACGCAGATCGGCTACAGCCCGTTGTTCGTGGTGCTGGCGGTGTTCGACATCATCGCGGCCGCCGTGGTGTGTCTGCTGGCGAAGAGCGCCGACAAGACGCCCGAGCCGCGCTGGACACCGGCGAGCGCGGTGGTCAAGTGAGTCAGGCCAGGTCGCGATGAATTCCGGACGCCGATCAGTCGAGCCGGAAATGAAAATGGCGGCGCTTTCGGGCGCCGCCATTTTTGCTTTGTTCCCTGCGTTTCTTGAATCTCCACGGCTGAACGAAGCTCGCGCTTCGCCCAGCCGTTCAACCGCTAACTGCTTAACGCTTATCGACGACCGTCGTGTTGTAAGTCGTCGCGCCGATCACCACATTGTTCAACGTAATGCCGTTGACGTTGTACGCGTAGATCGGTCCAGGTGTAGTCGCGCTCGCTGGCCCGGCCGAGACTGCCGTGCCCAGATTGCAGTTCGAGATCGTCACGCCGCTGATCGGCGGAATGGTCGGCGTCGGGGCCGCGCCGTTGTAGTCGAACGCGACGGGCCCTTGAGCGACGATCGCCTGAAAGCACGAGCCGGTCACGCCGTTAAGCGTCACGTTGCTCGCCGTCACGTTCGAAATGTTCACGTTCTGCACGACCGCCGGACGGATTCGAATGGCGTCGTTCGCCGGTTGATAGTCGCAGTCGAACGTGATCAGGCCGCCCTGCGCCGCCGACGGATTGGCTGCGCTCGCCGTCACGACGCCGAGCGGCACCGTGGCGTTGATCGGGCTGCCGCTCAGCAACGCGCTGCCGTAACCCCCGCCTTTCAGGGCGACGCCGTTGGGCAGCGTGACGGTATCGACGTAGAAGTTCTTCACGAAGCCGCCGCGATTCATATTCGTCTTGATGCGAATCGCGATGTTCAGCGGATTGGTCGCCCAGTTCTGATTCAGCATCTGCAGATTGCGCGCATAGATGTTCTGCACGCCGCCGCCCATTTCGCTGCCGAGCGTGATGCCGCCGTGACCGCTGTTCATGATGCAGTTCTGGATCACGTGATTCTGCGCGGGACCGTATTGCGTATCCAGATCCTTGCCCGACTTGATCGCGATGCAATCGTCGCCGGTGTTGAACGTGACGCTGTCGCACAGCACGTTGTTACATGCGTCCGGATCGAAGCCGTCGTTATTCGGGCCGATGCTGTTGGTCGTCACGCCGCGAATCACGACGTTCTTGCAATCGGTCGGATGATGCTGCCAGAACGGCGTGTTGTTGGTGCTGTAGTTCTCCATCAACACATTCGTGCAGCCGATGAACTCGACCATGCACGGACGCAGATAGTGGCCGACACCGAAGACGCGCTGCGCAATCGGCACACCGGCTTCGGAGAGAGCGGGCAGGTAGTTCTGGTCTTCCTGCCACGGTGTCGTGGGACTGGTCAGTTGCGCATAGAGCGCATCGGAAATGCCGGGTGCGGCGGTTTTCAGATCGACGTTCTTCGGATTCAGGTACGCCTGCGAAGGCGTCGATGAATTTACGCAGCCGTATGCGCCATTCGATCCCTTGAAAGTCCACCAGCACGTGGCGGTGTTGCCGCTGCCGGCGAACGGTGTCATGGCTTGGCCGTTGAGCACCGAGGTCGCGTCTTCGCCGGTCAGCGCGATGTTGGTCTGGTTGCGCGCGTAGACCGGCGAGCCGTAGTTCAGGCAGTCGTTCGCCTGCCAGCGGCTATAGAACAGATTGCCATTGGCGCCGCAGGCGACCGGGCCGTCCTTCGCGTAGTCGGCGGGGTTCGGGCTGAAATAGATCGTGCAATTCGCGCTGAGGTGAAAGTTCACGTTGCTCAGCAGGACGATCGGGCCAGCGCAGTACCACGTGCCGGCCGGCACGACCACGCGTCCGCCGCCTGCGGCATTGCAGGCCTGGATGGCGGCGAGAAACGCGGGGCGCGAGTCGAACGAGGCAGCGGCGTTGGTCAGGTTGGAACCGGGACTCGCGACCGACGCCGAGCCCGTGTACGGATTAGCCGCGGCAACGACGGCGCACGGTGTGGCGCCGTATTGCGTGACCAGGAAGTCGCGTGTGGGAAACATCGACTGGGTGATGCCTTGCAAGGAAGCGATGATCTGCGTCGCGGCGCCCGAGGTGCCCCAGATCGGATCCTGTACCACGGGCGGCGTGGATGGGCCGCCGTTGACAGAGCCGCCGCAGGCGGACAAGCCGCCTAGCAGCGTCGCGCCGGCTGACGTACCCGCCAGCACGATAAAGGCGCGGCGAGCGGGCGAATTCGGTTCAGCCTGGCCGGGCGTTTTCGATGTTGCCCGCTTGCCGTTGGTTTTATCTATGGTTGCCACGGATGTCTCCTTGCCCTTTGCGGGCGTTGTCAATAATCGTTGCCACTTTGGGGAATGCAGCTCGTCGAACCTGTTTTCTTAACGTAAGGTATCCTTAATGTTTGTAAAAAAAACTTTAGCGGTGGAAGTGACACGACTTCCGTCAACTCGCTGCGAAGCCGGCGAACGCACGTATGCGCCGCTCCGTCCTGCCTATCTGCATAGGGCAAGCGGAGCGGCGCATTTAAAAGCGGCGTGCGGCTTAAGCGGTTTTCTGGCCAATCTCGTGATCGGCGAGGAATTCGAGCGCGCGCACCATCGCCGAGTGGTCCCACGCCTTGCCGCCGTGCGCGACGCAGGCGTTGAACAGCGCCTGGCAGGTGGCCGTATTCGGCAGGGAGACGCCGAGCGATTGCGCGGTGGAGAGCGCGAGGTTCAGATCCTTCTGGTGCAACTCGATGCGGAAGCCCGGATCGAAGGTGCGTTTGGTCATGCGTTCGCCGTGCACTTCGAGAATGCGCGAGGACGCGAACCCGCCCATCAGCGCTTCCCGCACGCGCGCCGGATCGACGCCGGCCTTGGAGGCGAGCAGCAGCGCCTCGCCGACTGCCTCGATCGTCGCGGCGACGATCACCTGGTTGGCCACCTTGCACACCTGGCCGGCGCCGACGCCACCGATCAGCGTGACGTTCTTGCCCATCATGTCGAACAGCGGCTTGACGGCATCGAAGGTCGCGGTTTCGCCGCCCACCATGATGGTCAGCGAGCCGGCCTTGGCGCCGACTTCGCCGCCGGAGACCGGCGCATCCAGATAGTCCGCGCCGGTCTCGCGCACGCGGGCCGCGAACTCGCGGGTGGCCATCGGCGAAATCGAGCTCATGTCGACGACGGTTTGTCCCGCGCGCAACGATCCGGCGAGACCTTGTTCGCCGAACAGCACGCGCTCGACGTCGGGCGTATCCGGCACCATGATGAAAATCACGTCGGCCTGCGCGGCCACGGCAGCGGGGCTGTCGCACGCGACAGCGCCCGCCTGGATGAGATCGTCGGGCACGCCGCTGCGTGTGAACGCTGCCAGCGCGACGCCGTTCTTGAGAAGGTTGGCGGCCATGGGCTTGCCCATGATGCCGAGTCCGATAAAGCCTGCTTTTTGCATGGAATGCTCCGAAGATGTCATGGCGGCCGGGTTATTGCTGGCCCGCCTGTTTCTGCATGAAGTGTTTTTGAACCGTCTGCGCGGCCGCTTTCAGCAGCCCCATATCCGCGCAGACCGCGACGACGCGGCAGCCCATGGAGATGTAGCGCTCGGCGTCGGCCTGCACCGGCGCGAGAATGCCGCTCGGCTTGCCCGCGGCTTGCGCGCGTTCGAACACGCGCGCGATCGCCGCCTGCACGTCGGGATGATTCGCATTGCCGAGATGGCCGTATGCGGCCGCGAGGTCGGACGGCCCGACGAACACGGCGTCGACGCCGTCAACGGCGAGAATTTCGTCGATCGCGTCGACGGCCTTGCGGCTTTCAATCTGCACGATGACGCAGACGTTGTCGTTGGCGACGTCGAAGTAGTCGGGCACCGTCGCGTAACGATTGCCGCGATGGCTCACCGAGACGCCGCGAATGCCCTGCGGCGGGTAACGCGTGGCGGCAACGGCGCGCGCCGCGTCGTCGGCGCTTTCCACGAACGGCACCAGGAAATTCGAGAAGCCGGTGTCGAGGAGCCGCTTGATGAACACGCTGTCGTTAGCGGGCGGCCGTACGACCGGCGCGCTGCCGCTGTCCTTGAGCGCCATCAACTGCGGGATCAGCGTAAGGACGTCGTTCGGCGCGTGCTCGGCGTCCAGCAGCATCCAGTCGAAGCCGATAATGCCGAGCAGTTCGGTGACGATCGGGCTGGCGAGCGACGCCCAGCAGCCGATCAGGGTTTCACCGCCGCACACTGCTCGGCGGAAACTGTTGGGTAAGGGCTGGTAAGGCGTGACGGCTGGCATCGGCTGTTTTCCTCGAACGGTAATGGATCGGGCAAGTTCCGACGACGGCTCAACACCAGTTATAGGTCGTCGTATGTCTTGATTGCAGATTAGCACCGGCCTCGCCGGTTGTAACGGTCACGTTAACCCGAATTCCTCGCCAGGCAAGCGTTTCAGGTTGCGCGCATACCTCGTAATGTTGTAGGATGACCTATATCTTAGGCCTTCACTCAAGGAAAGCAAATGTCTATTACCGGCGAAATGCTGATCGGCCGCCAAGCGGTGCGCGGCGAGGAAAAACCATTGCATGGGTTCAATCCTGCCACGGGATCCGATATCGCGGAGCCGGTTTTCGGTAGCGGCTCGGTGGCCGTCGTGGGGCAGGCGTGTGAGCTGGCGCAGCAAGCGTTCGATCCGTACCGGCAACTGCCGCTCACGGTGCGGGCCGAGTTTCTCGAGCGTATCGCCGACGGCATCACGGCGTTGGGCGACGCGCTGATCGAACGGGCGCACCAGGAATCGGGTCTGCCGAAGGCGCGTCTCGAAGGCGAACGCGGCCGCACCACGGGCCAGCTCAAGCTGTTCGCGCAAGTCGTGCGCGCCGGCCAGTGGCTCGCCGCCACGCTCGATTCGCCGCTGCCGGAGCGCAAGCCGCTGCCGCGCTCTGACCTGCGCATGCAAAAGATTCCGCTCGGCCCGGTCGCGGTGTTCGGCGCCAGCAATTTCCCGCTCGCGTTTTCGGTGGCGGGCGGCGACACGGCGGCAGCGCTCGCGGCCGGCTGCCCGGTCGTGGTGAAGGCGCACCGCGCGCATCTCGGCACGTCCGAGATGGTCGGCCGCGTGATCCAGCGCGTCGCGCAAGAGATGGACTTGCCTGAAGGCGTGTTCTCGATGATCGTCGGCGCGGGGAATTCCGTCGGCGAGGCGCTGGTTGCGCATCCCGCGATCAAGGCGGTTGGCTTCACCGGTTCGCGCGCGGGCGGCACGTCGCTGATGCGCGTCGCGGCGGCGCGTGCCGAGCCGATTCCGGTCTACGCGGAAATGAGCAGCATCAATCCCGTGTTCCTCCTGTCGAATGCGCTGGCTGCGCGCGGCGAGAGCATCGCGCGCGGTTTCGTCGATTCGCTGGTGCTTGGCGCCGGCCAGTTCTGTACCAATCCGGGTCTCGCAATTGCCGTCGACAGCGACGCGCTCAAGACTTTCGTCGCCACGGCGTCGGACGCGCTGAGCGGCAAGCCCGCGCAGACCATGCTGACGTCCGGCATCTGCGCTGCTTATGAAGAAGGCGAAGGCAAGCTGGCGGCGATCAAGGGCGTCGAGGCTGTAGCGCGCGGTGTCGATACAACCGGCCCGACGCAGGCGCGCGCGGCGTTGTTCGTGACCGACGCACAGACGTTCCTCGCCACGCCGGCACTGGAAGACGAGGTGTTCGGCCCGGCGTCGACCATCGTCCGTTGCAAGGACGAGCGGGAACTGCTCGCGGTCGCCGAGCACTTTGCCGGCCAGTTGACCGCCACGGTGCAGATGGACAGCGCCGACCTGGCAGCGGCGAAGAAGCTGGTGCCGATTCTCGAACGCAAGGCCGGCCGGATTCTGGTGAACGGTTTCCCGACGGGTGTCGAGGTGTCGCACGCGATGGTGCACGGCGGCCCGTTTCCGGCGACGTCCGATAGCCGCGCGACTTCGGTCGGCACGACGTCGATCGAGCGCTTCCTGCGTCCGGTGTGCTACCAGGATTTCCCGGCCGATCTGCTGCCGCAAGCGCTGACCGACGGCAACCCGCTGGACCTGTGGCGTCGTCGCGATGGCGAGATCACGCGCAGTTAAGTGGCGGGTAATCGAGTGAGATAAAAGAATGGCCGGGATATCCCGGCCATTTTTCTATTGCGTCCGCCTTAGCGAACCCGAATCAGAAGCGAGCCGAATCAGCTATTCGCCTCGGCGGCTTCGTTAGCGCGCCGCAGACGCTCGCGGCTGTTGGACAGATGCATGCGCATGGCCGCGCGCGCGCCTTCCGCGTCGTGCCGCGTGATTGCTTCGAGAATGCTTTCGTGCTCGAGGTTGACGAGCGACAGATACGCGTCCGGTTCCGCGCGCGCAATGCCCGCCGAATCGAGCCGGTTCCGCGGAATCAGCGCGCTGCCCATTTGCGTGAGGATGTCGACGAAATAGCGGTTGCCCGTGGCGCGCGCCACCGAGATATGAAACTGCAGATCGGCGTCGACGCTGTCCAGCCCGTTATGGCGCGTGGCTTCGATTGCGTCGAGCGCGCCGCGCATGCGCGCGAGGTCGTCCGGCTTGGCGCGCTGGGCCGCGAGACCCGCGCATTCCGTTTCGAGACTGATGCGCAGTTCCAGGATCGACAACACGTCGCGCAGGGTGGTGGCGGGCACCATGTCGATGCCCAGCTTTTCGCGCTGCGGCTCGAGCACGAAGCTGCCGATGCCGTGCCGCGTCTCGATGATCTTGCCCGCCTGCAAACGCGAAATCGCCTCGCGAATGACGGTGCGGCTCACGCTCAGCGTGACCATGAGTTGCGATTCGGTCGGCAGTTTGTCGCCGGGCTTCAGCGCGCCGGACGCGATTTGCTCGGTGACGTAGCTGACGACGAACTCGGCAAGATTACGAGCGCGTCGTGGCGGTGCCGCGGATGCCAGTGGTGTAGCCATCGAAAACGCCCCTTGAATCAGATAGTTGCAGACACTTCATGCGTTTCATTATACCGTCGTCTGACGACTGATTATAACCACGCCATATCATTTTGCGGGCCGGCGCCCGATACGGCGCCGGGTTCCCTTTGTAGCCTGCGTTTCACGCTGCGACGGCGCTCATTTCGCCGTCCGCAGAGAAGTACGATAACCGCCGCGCGATCAGCGCGGGCGCAACTCGACCCGCTTGATGTCTTTCACGATCACGAGATAGCTGAACACCGTGAGCAGGGCATTGATGCCCACGAACACCAGCGCGCCGTTGAACGAGCCGGTCTTCGCCACGAGATAGCCGATCACGATCGGCGTCACGATACCGGCGACGTTGCCGAACATATTGAAGATCGCGCCGGAGAGACCGAGCGCTTCTTTCGGCGACGTATCGGCGACGACAGCCCAGCCGAGCGCGCCGATGCCTTTGCCGAAGAACGCGAGCGACATGAGCGCGACGACGACCCAGTCGGTCGACACATAGTTGCAACCGATGATGCACACCGACAGCAGCATGCCGCCGACGATCGGCACCTTGCGCGCGATCGTGAGCGAATGGCCGCGACGGATCAGTCCGTCGGACAGGATGCCGCCGAGCACGCCGCCCGAGAATCCGCAAATCGCCGGCAGCGAAGCGACCAGACCTGCTTGCAGAATCGTCATGCCACGCGCCTGCACGAGGTAGATCGGAAACCACGTCAGGAAGAAGTAGGTCAGCACGTTGATGCAGTACTGCGCGAGATAGACACCGACCAGCATGCGGTTGCTGAGCAGTTGGCGAACCAGGGACCAGCCGCCGGTACTTTCGATCTTGTCGGCGGATCGGGCTTGCTTCTGCCCGCTGATCACGCCGCCGCCCTGTTCGATGTACTCCAACTCGGCGCGCGAAACACGCGGATGATCCGCGGGGTTCTTCATCACCTTCAGCCAGGTGAGCGCGAGCAGGAGCCCCATCACGCCCATCACGACATAGACCATGTGCCAGCCGAACGCGTGGGTAAGCCACGCCATCAACGGCGTGAACACGACCGCCGCGAAGTATTGCGCCGAATTGAAAATGGCCGACGCCGTGCCGCGTTCGTTGGTCGGGAACCAGCTCGCCACGACCTTCGCATTGGCCGGAAATGCCGGCGATTCGGCCGCGCCCATCGCAAAGCGCAGCACGAACAGCGCGGTGACGGCGGCCGCCGCGCTGCCCAGCAAGCCGATCGAGCTTTGCAGCAGCGTGAAGAGCGACCAGAAGAAAATGCTCGCCGCGTAGACGCGCCGTGCGCCGAAGCGGTCCAGCAGCCAGCCGGCCGGCAGTTGCGACAGCACGTAGGCCCAACTGAACGCGGAGAAGATGTAGCCCATGCGGATCGCGTCGAAGCCGAACTCGGCGCGCATGGCCGAGCCGGTCACCGACAGCGTGGCGCGGTCTGCATAGTTGAAGGTCGTGATCAGAAAGATCAGCAGCAGGATTCCGTAGCGGACTCGGGTGCGCTTTGCGACGTGGGCGGCACTGACGGTGCGGCTCATTTCCATGGTCATCTCCTGAATTTCTTTTGCGCGGGAGGAGTGGGCTCCCGAGGCGTCGTGGCGCAAAAAGCGGCTACGACGCTTCGTCGATACATTCGTGCGGCACAAAAACGCCCGGCGACGTTGCCGTCCCGGGCGCTCTTTGCGGTGCCGTCTACGCAGCCATCGTTCGCACGGCCGGCGGGTGTCAATTGCTACTAATAGGCCAGCCGGATTACTGCGGACCGAGCGTCTTGATGAGCGCGTCCAGCTTGCTCATTTCTTCTTCCGTCAGATCGGTCAGCGGCGCGCGGACCGGACCGGCGCTGTGGCCGACCAGCTTCGCGCCCGCCTTGACGATGCTGACCGCGTAGCCGGCGCGGCGGTTGCGGATCGCCAGATACGGCAGGAAGAATTCGTCGATCAGCTTGCCGACGGTCGCGTGGTCGTCCGCGGCGATGGCGCGATAGAAGTCCATCGCGGTCTTCGGAATGAAGTTGAACACTGCCGACGAATACACCGGCACCCCCAGCGCCTTGTACGCCGCGGCATAGACTTCCGCGGTCGGCAAGCCGCCGAGATAGGAGAAGCGGTCGCCGAGGCGGCGGCGGATCGACACCATGTTCTCGATCTCGCCCACGCCGTCCTTGAAGCCGATCAGGTTCGGGCAGCGCTCGGCCAGCCCTTCGAGCATATCGGCGTTAAGCTTGGAGTTCGCACGGTTATAGATGATCACGCCCATGTTCGGCACGGACTTGCAGACTTCTTCCGCGTGCGCGGCGATACCTTCCTGGCAGGCTTCCGTCAGGTAGTGCGGCATCAGCAGAATGCCGTTCGCGCCGTGGCGCTCGGCTTCCTGTGCGTAAGCGATCGCGACGCGCGTCGGGCCGCCCGCGCCGGCGAGAATCGGCACCTTGCCTTTGCAGACTTCGGCGGCCGTCTTCACGACGTTCGAATAGTCGTTGTGCGTGAGCGAGAAGAATTCGCCCGTGCCGCCGGCGACGAACAGCGCCGACGCGCCGTAAGGAGCGAGCCATTCGAGGCGCTCAGCATAGGTGTCGGCGCGGAAATCGCCTTGTTCGTCAAAGTCGGTAACGGGGAAGGACAGGAGGCCTTCGGAAACGATCTGCTTCAGTTCCTGCGGTGTCGTCATGATGAGTATCCAGAGCGTCGGAATGGTTCGCGGGTGGTTCGTTCAGATAGAAATTGAGATTTCTTATACGTCATCGTACAACAACAAAACGGCTAACTCAACGGGCATTTCGCGGCATAATGCTTCTCCTAGGGTAAATACGGAACGTCTGTGCAATCTCTCGTGTTGTAGGATGACGTATGAATAGCTGGCGCAGCAGGCGTACATCGCCATAAGGATCGATGCAATGGAACAATCTCCGCTCTACATTCGCGTTCACCCCAATGACAATGTCGCGATCGTCGTCAACGACGGCGGCCTGGGTGAGGGCGCGGTATTTCCCGATGGCCTGGCGCTGCGCGAGCGCGTACCGCAAGGGCACAAGGTCGCGCTGGCGGATCTGGCCGAGGGCGACGAGGTCATCCGCTACAACGTGGTGATCGGCTATGCGCTCAAGGCGCTGCCCAAGGGCAGCTGGATCAACGAACATGTGATCCGCATGCCGAGCCCGCCGGGACTCGAGGATCTGCCGATCGCCACGATCAAGGCGCCGGAGATGCCGCCGCTCGAGGGCTACACGTTCGAGGGCTACCGCAACGCGGACGGCTCGGTTGGCTCGCGCAACATTCTCGCCATCACGACCACGGTGCAATGCGTCGCCGATGTGGTCCAGCACGCGGTCACCCGCATCAAGGCCGAACTGCTGCCTAACTATCCGAACGTCGACGACGTGGTGAGCCTCGGCCACACCTACGGTTGCGGCGTTGCGATCGACGCACCCGACGCGATGGTGCCGATCCGCACCGTGCGCAACATCAGCCTTAATCCGAATTTCGGCGGCGAGGTGATGATGGTCAGCCTCGGCTGCGAGAAGCTGCAGCCCGAGCGCCTGATGCCGCCCGGCACGATTCCGATCGCCGCGGCCGCGAATGTGGCCGAAGTCGCGGACATCGGCGATATCGAGGCCGATCTGAACGGCGACGTCGTCGTACTGCAAGACGAAGCGCACGTCGGCTTCCAGTCGATGATCGAGTCGATCATGCGAATGGCCGATGGTCATCTGAAGCGTTTGAACAATCGCCGTCGCGAGACGTGCCCTGCGTCCGATCTCGTGATCGGCGTGCAATGCGGCGGCAGCGACGCGTTCTCCGGCCTCACCGCGAATCCCGCGGTGGGCTACGCGACCGACTTGCTGGTGCGTGCCGGCGCCACGGTCATGTTCTCCGAAGTCACCGAAGTGCGCGACGGCGTCGATCAATTGACGGCGCGCGCGGCCAACCCGGAGGTCGCCGCAGCGATCATCCGCGAGATGCAGTGGTACGACGATTATCTGAAGCGCGGCGGCGCGGACCGCAGCGCCAACACCACGCCGGGCAACAAGAAGGGCGGCTTGTCGAACATCGTCGAAAAGGCGATGGGGTCGATCATCAAGTCGGGCAATTCGGCGATTTCCGGCGTGCTGTCGCCGGGCGAGAAGGTTCGCCAGAAAGGCCTGATTTACGCGGCCACGCCGGCTAGCGACTTCATCTGCGGTACGCTGCAAGTCGCGGCGGGTATCAACCTGCACGTTTTCACCACCGGCCGCGGCACACCGTATAGCCTCGCCGAAGTGCCCGTCATCAAGGTCGCGACGCGCTCGGATCTGGCGCGCCGCTGGCACGACCTGATGGACATCAACGCCGGCACCATCGCGACCGGCGCGGCGACCATCGAAGAGGTGGGCTGGGAACTGTTCCGTCTGATGCTCGACGTCGCCAGCGGGCGCAAGGAGACCTGCGCTGAAAAGCTCAAGCTCCACAATGCGTTGACGCTGTTCAATCCGGCGCCGGTGACCTGATGGGCCGGCTGGCTGCCTTGCCTGATCTGATCGCACTCACACCACTATAGAAACATGACTGACTCGAACCTTGACCGCGGCGCGGCACAGAAACCCTTTCGCCGCCTGCTGCTCACCGGCGCGGCGGGCAACCTCGGCAAGCAGTTGCGCGGCGCGCTCGCCGCGTGGGCCGATATCGTGCGCGTCACGGATATCGCTCCGCTTGGCGAGGTGGCGGCGCATGAGGAAGCTTCGACCGTCGACCTCGCGGACGAAGCCGCGGTCCACGCGCTGCTCGAAGGCGTGGACGCGGTGATTCACCTCGGCGGCATTTCCGTCGAGGCGCCGTTCGAAGATCTGATCGAAGCGAATATCCGTGGCCTGTACAACCTCTATTCGGCTGCGCAGAAGCAGGGCGTGAAGCGCATTGTGTATGCGAGCTCGAATCATGCGGTGGGTTTTCATCCGGTGACGGAGGTGGTCGATATCGATGCGCCGCTGCGTCCCGACAGCTTGTACGGCGTGACGAAATGCTTTGGTGAATCGTTGTCGCGTTACTACTTCGATCGCTTCGGTCTGGAGACCGTGTGTCTGCGGATCGGTTCGTCGTTCGAGCAGCCGAAGAATCCGCGCATGCTCGTGACCTTTCTGAGCTATCGCGACTTCATCGAGCTGGTGCGCTGCTCGCTGTTCACCAACCGCGTGGGTCACGCGATCGTCTACGGCGTCTCGGATAACCGGACCAAGTGGGTGGACAACACGAAGGCCGCGTTCCTCGGTTTTCGCCCGCAAGACAGTTCGGTCGAATTCGAGCATCTCTTTCCGGTCACGGCACCGACCGCCGAACTCGACGATCCGACGCAGCGTTTCCAGGGCGGCCCATTTGTGCTCGCCGGTCCGATGGAGCCGAAACGGTGAGCGCCGCGGCGAACCCGCGAGTGGAGCGAGTCGAGGCAGCGGGGCAGGCGCCGGCCTCAGTCGGTGAAAGTCCTGTGTGGCGCGTCGCGGAGCAAGCCCTGTATTGGGTGGATATTCCGGCGCAGAAGATCGTGCGGCTGCGGATCGATTCGGGCGAGCGCTCTGAATGGTTGCTGCCGGAGAAAGTCGCATGCATCGCGTTCGATCATCGCGGCACGGTGCTGGCCGGCTGCGAGACCGGGCTCTTTGCGGTCACGCTGACCGCGCCCTCGGCGAACGGCGAACCCGTGCAGGTGACAGGGCGCAAGCTCGCCGCCCCGGATTTCGCTTGCGACGACATGCGTTTCAACGACGGCCGCTGCGACCGGCAAGGACGCTTCTGGGCCGGCACGATGGTGCAGGACATGGCGGCGGCCAAGCCGGCCGGTGCGCTCTATCGTTTCGATGCGCGCGGCGTGCTGTCCGCGCCGGTCGTCGACGCGCTCATTACGCAGAACGGCCTCGCGTGGTCGCCGGACGGCACGACCATGTATCTGTCGGACTCGCATCCGTTGCGCAGGCAGATCTGGGCCTTCGATTACAACGTCGAGACTGGCGAGCCGCGCAACCGTCGCGTGTTCGCTGATCTGAACCACCATGCGGGCCGTCCGGACGGCGCCGCGGTGGACGCCGACGGCTGCTACTGGATCTGCGCGAACGACGCGGGCCTGTTGCTGCGCTTCACGCCCGAAGGCAAGCTGGACCGGCAGATCGCCGTGCCGGCCATCAAGCCGGCCATGTGTGCCTTCGGTGGACGCGATCTGGACACGCTGTTCGTCACGTCGATTCGTCCCGCAGCGAACGCGAGCGAGCACGACGGCCATCTGTTCGCCGTGCGTCCTAGCGTGACCGGACTGCCCGAGCCGGAGTTCGCCGGCGAGCTGTAAGCGAAGCCCGCATGAGAAGGGCGCCGGGCATGTCGTCATGCTCCGGCGCCCTTTGTTTGTCTGCTCGATATTCATAGGTCGTCGTACAACATTGTGGTGTAAAGACTACGGTCTCGTCACATTTCGCTACGAAAAACCGCGTCTCCGGGGCATGCCGGTTTTACCCCGGGAGCGCCGCGCCAGTTGGCGTAGGGACTCGCCGTGCGATGCATCGGTCGTCCGTGCCGGATGCCTTCGCGGTGCGGGTAAATACCGTCTGTACAACTCAAACTTCGTTTTATAGACTTCATATGTCGTCGTACAACGTATAAGCCCAAACGAATTCCTTTCTGTGAATTTTCAAGTTTTCGGTCTGAACGAGGCGGCGTCGACGCGCGCGACTACTCGTACGCGCGACGCAAGCCGATGCAGGTGAAGCAAAAGTAAAAGAGTCGAGTTGTCTGACAGGAGTGCTGAGCATCTGCGCCGGGGACGTTGCACAGACCAGCATGGCAAAGCGCTCGTGACCGCAAGCGGTGGCGAGCGTCGAGCCGGGAGACGCAGCAAACCATGTCGCATCCGCGGGCGGCCACCGCAAGCGGGCCCTCCGCAATCGATTGGATGGTCAATTTTTCAAGGAATTTCACGATGAATAAGAAGTTTGCCTCTTCCCGTGTTTCGATGATCGTCGCAGCCTCGCTGCTGGCCTTCAGCACCGTGTCGGCACAAGCGCGTGTGTTCCGCGTGTCCGACGTGCACGGCGACACCTATCCGACCAACATGGCCGTGAAATACATGGGGGAACAGATCAACAAGGCAACCGGCGGCAAGGATTCCGTGAAGGTCTTCGGCAATAGCGCGCTGGGTTCCGAAAACGACACGATCGATCAGGTGCGCATCGGCGCATTGGACATGGCGCGCGCCAACGGTGCCGCTTTCAACGAGATCGTGCCCGAATCGATGATCCCGTCGCTGCCGTTCCTGTTCCGCGACATCGACCATTTCCGCAAAGTGATGTACGGCCCGGAAGGCCAGAAGATTCTCGACGCATTCAAGGCGAAGGGCATGATCGCGCTGACGTTCTACGAGAGCGGCGCGCGTTCCATCTACACCAAGAAGCCGATTCACACGCCGGCTGACATGAAGGGCCTCAAGGTTCGCGTCCAACCGTCCGATCTGATGGTCGACGAAATCCGCGCAATGGGCGGCACGCCCACGCCGATGCCGTTCGCCGAGGTCTATACGGGCCTGAAGACGGGTCTTGTGGATGCCGCTGAGAACAACCTGCCGTCGTACGAAGAGACCAAGCACTTCGAAGTCGCGCCGGTCTACTCCGAAACCCAGCATTCGATGACGCCGGAAGTGCTGGTGTTCTCGAAGAAAGTGTGGGACACGCTGACGCCGCAAGAGCAGGACATCATCAAGAAGGCTGCCGCCGACTCGGTGCCGTACTACCAGAAGCTGTGGACGGCGCGTGAAGCCGACGCGGGCAAGACGGTCACGAAGGGCGGCGCGACCATCGTCGCCTCGACGCAGATCGATCGCGCCGCGTTCGTCAAGGCCATGCAGCCGGTCTGGGCGAAGTACGAAAAGACCCCGCAAATGAAGCAGCTCGTCGACGAGATTCAGGCAGTCAAATAAGGTTCGCCTGAACGGAGGCACAGTTGCGGCGCACAGAGCCTGCGAGAAGATTCGCGGGCTCTGCCGCTGCGTGCTTCCTGAATCGATAAGTCGAACAGGATTGCTGACTATTAAAGACAGGTCGGTCGTATGCAAGGATGGGTTCAATGAGATTCATGAAACGCCCAAATGATTTTCTGTTCCGCGCGCTGGTTATCCTGGCGTCGGTGAGTCTCGCCGTGCTGAGCCTGCTGGTGATCTACAGCGTCGTGATGCGCTACGTTTTCAGCGATGCGCCGGATTTCGTCGAGCCCATCGCGCTTTTGCTGGTGATCGTGATCGCCATGTTCGGCGCCGCGCTCAAGGTGCGGGAGGGCGGTCATATCGGGCTCGATTCGCTCGTCAAGAAATTGCCGCCGAAAGGGCAACTCATCGCCACGGCGTTTCAGCATATTTGCCTGATCGCGTTTGCGGTGATGGTTTTCTTCGGGTGTCTGCAGATGGTGGAGGCCACCGCCGAAGACCGGATTCCAATTATCGGCTTGCCTGAATCGTTGCGTTACTGCATTCCGGTTATTGCCAGCGTCTGCATTGCAATGTTCTCGATTGAGAACCTGCTCGCGCTTTTCGCACAGAAACAAAACTAGAGCAATCATGGAACTTGCCATCCTCTCCGTTAGTTTTCTTGTTTTTCTCCTTCTCGGCGTTCCTGTTTCCTTCGGGCTCGGGCTCTCGTGTGTCCTGACTTATCTGTACGAAGGCTTGCCGGCGGCCACCGCCATGCAGTCGATGATTTCGGGCATCAACGGCTTCTCGTTTCTCGCGGTGCCGTTCTTCATTCTGTCCGGTGAGCTGATGCTGCACGGTGGCATCGCGGACCGCATTCTGCGTTTCGCGCAAGCCACGGTCGGGCATTTCCGCGGCGGCCTCGGTATGGCTAACGTGGTCGCCTGCACACTGTTCGGCGGGGTCTCCGGTTCGCCCTCGGCGGATACGTCGGCCATGGGCGGCGTGGTCATTCCGTTGATGAAGCGTGAAGGTTATAGCGCGGCCTATGCGGTCAACGTGACGACGCACTCGTCGCTGGCGGGTGCGCTGATGCCGACGTCGACCAATATGATCATCTATGCATTTGCGGCCCAGGGCATCACGGGCACGTTGAACGGACACCCAATGAGCGGTGTGTCGATCGGCGATCTGTTGTTTTCCGGTCTACTGCCGGTGTTGTGGGTGATGGGTTTCGTACTGATCGCCGCGTACTGGCAAGCGGTCAAGTACGGTTATCCGCGTCGTGCCGATGGGTCGACGGAACTGCAAAAATTCCCGGGTTGGTACGCCGTGGCCCGCACGTTCCTTGGCGCGTTGCCAGGCTTGATGGTGATTGCGATCATTCTGGTTTGCGTGGCAAAAGGCATTGCCACGGCGACGGAAGCCGCCGCTATCGCAGTGTTTTATTCGCTGGTGCTGACGATCGTCGTCTATCGCTCGATGACGATGAAGAAGCTGTTCCACGCATTGTCCAAGGCGGCCAAAACCACCGGCGTGGTGCTGCTGCTGATCGGCGTGTCGAACATGCTGCGTTACCAGATGGCCTATCTGGAGATTCCGGATGCGATCGAACATATGCTCGACGGCGCGACCAGCCTGCCGTGGCTGATGCTGCTGTACATCAACCTGATCCAGATTTTCCTCGGCACGTTCGTCGACATGGCGGCGCACATCCTGATCACCACGCCGCTGTTCCTGCCGATGGCGATGCACGCCGGCGTCGGTCCCGTGCAGTTCGGGATCATGATCCTGCTGAATTGCGCATTGGGTCTGGTGCACCCGCCAATCGGCTCGGTGCAGTTTATCGGGTGCGCGATCGGCAATGTGTCGATTGGTGAAACTACCAAGGTGGCGTGGCCTTATTACCTGGCTATCTTCAGCGCGATCAACATCGTGACTTACGTACCGATGTTCTCGACATGGTTGCCTAGCCTGATCAATGGTCATCCGGTATTTTGAAATCCTTAATTAATGCCGGAGCATTCGAAAAATATCCACACTCCGCGGCCCTCGAAGGGTGCCGCGATCAAAGAATAATCTTTTAAAGAGGAGCAGAAATGAAAAAGGCATTGGCAACTTCGGCGCTTGGCTTGGTCGCCCTCGGCGCGCACGCTCAGAGCAGCGTGACGCTGTACGGGATCGTCGATACGGGGATCGGCTATCAGAGTAGCCAAACGTCGCTCGGTTCGACCAGCGGTGGCCGTTCGGTCGTGAAGATGGTCAACGGCATCTGGGCCGGCAGCCGTTTCGGCCTGAAAGGCGCCGAGGACCTGGGTGGCGGCACGAAGGCGATCTTCCAGTTGGAAGAGGGCTTTAACAGCGCAACTGGCGCGCAGTCGGTTTCCGGTCTCGCGTTCAACCGCCAGGCTTACGTCGGTGTGGCGAATGCCAGCTACGGTACGTTCACCGCAGGCCGCCAATATACGTCGTACTACACGCTGCTCTCGCCGTACAGCCCGACCACCTGGCTGACGGGCGCATACGGCGCACACCCGGGCGATATCGACTCTCTGGATACGCTGTACCGCGTCAATAACTCGCTGGTGTACACGTCGCCGAACTTCTATGGGCTGACGGCTAGCGGCTCGTATGCGCTGGGCGGCGTGCCGGGCAGCTTCAACGCCGGTTCGACGTGGAGCGCGGCCTTGCAGTACCTGAATGGTCCGTTCGGCATTGCGGCGGGCTTCCAGCGCATCAACAACTCGACGCCTGGCGGCGGCGCATGGGGCGCTGACTCCACGACGTCGAACAACGGCGCCCAGGCGGGTGTGTCGGGCATCAACAACGGCTATCAGCGCGCCCAGGCACAGCAGCGCGTGGCGGTAACGGGCGGCTATGCGTTCACTCCGCAGTGGGACGTGTCGTTCTCGTACTCGAACGTGCAATACGTTCCGGGTATCAACTCGCCGTTCCACACCACCGCGATCTTCAACACGGGCGGTGCCGTGCTGCACTTCAAGCCTTTGACGGCACTGGACCTGGCTGCGGGCTACAGCTATACGCGTGCTACCAAAGCGAACGGCATCACGAGCTCGGCTAGCTACCAGCAGTTCAACCTCTCGCAGTACTACAGCCTCTCCAAGCGCACCGGTCTGTATGCGCTCGAGGCGTATCAACGCGCAGGCGGTCAGACCCTGGGCACGAACGGCGTGAGCATCATCAACGCGACGGCCGATATCGGCGACGGCCAGAACAGCGCGCCGTCCTCGTCACGCAGCCAGTTTGCTGCCGGTGTGGGCATCATCCACAAGTTCTGATGGCGTAACTTGGTGGCGGTGTGTTGTTACGCCGCCACGGCGATGCGTTGTAAATACGCTTCGTTGAGCATCACAAGCTGCGCGCGCAACGCGCGCAGCTCAAGGTGGGAACCCTTGGTAACGCGGGTTTGAAGCGCCAATGCACGGCCAGCGTCGTCAGCCATGCCGCACGCTTCAGCCTCAGGCGTCGGACCACAAACGCCCAGCCGTTGCCCAGTTTTCGCGTTTCACGTCGGTCAGAATGATATCCACCGAATTCGGTTCGACGCCGAGCGATTCGCAAGTCGCCTTGGTAATGGCTTCGACGAACTGGCGTTTCTGTTCCACCGAGCGGCCTTCGAAGAGTTCGATATGAAACGTGGGCATGGTGTGACTCCGTTAAGAACGAGATTGGGATTGAAGTGAACGTGGCGCGAATTCAATCGCGATAGCTGGCGTCGAGGCGGTCGAGTTTGCGCAGCAAGGCAGGCCATTCGAGCACGCCTTCAATGGCGCCGCCATCGTACAGTTGTTCCGCCGTGCGTGCGGCGACTGCGTCGCTTGGCACGACGAGTTCCGCGCCGCATGCTTGCGCCTGCAACTGGATCTCGCAGGCCTTGAGCAGCGTTGCCATCAGCACGTAGGCTTCGGCGACCGTGCGGCCGGTGGTCAGTGTGCCGTGATTGCGCAACAGCATGGCGGGCTTGTCGCCGAGATGCGCGACGAGTCGCTCGCCTTCCGCCGGCGTGAACGCGAGGCCTTCGTAATCGTGGTACGCGAGTTGGCCGTAAAAGCGCAGGGCGTGTTGCGAGGCGGGCAGCAAGCCGGCCGGTTGCGCGGAAACCGCCACGCCCGCCGTGTTGTGCAGATGCATCACGCAGAAGGCATCGGCGCGTGCCGCGTGGACCGCTGCGTGCAGCGCGAAGCCGGTCGCATTCACCGCATGTTCGCTCGCGCCGACGATGTTGCCCGCAATATCGATTTTCACGAGATTCGATGCGCGCACTTCATCGAAGGCGAGGCCGAATGGGTTGATCAGGAAGTGGCCGGGTTCGTCCGGAACGCTCGCCGAGATATGCGTGTAGATCAGATCGTCCCAGCCGTTGAGCGCCGCGAGCCGGTAGGCCGCGGCCAGGTCGACGCGGGTCTGCCGCTCGGCATCGGACAATGGCCCCGCCTCGGCGACGCGGCCGGCAGGGCTGTGAGTGAACGACATGTCTGTCTCCTGAAGTTGCATGATCGCCGAAACGTGTGGCGCGAGCTTGTGACGAAACCCGGCGGCGTAACTAGCTCGCGCGGCTGGCCTGGACCGGCGTCGTCGCGCCGCGTGCGGCGTCCACAGGTTGCGCGGGTTCGGCGGCGGCCGCGCTCACGCCGTGGGCCAAGCGTTGCTTGAGCCACTGCACGCTCCACGTCGCGAGGACGAAGGGCGCCGTCATAACCGGCCAGCCAAAGTGCGCCGCCGGCGCTTGCAGCACGACCGACACGGCCACGCCGCCGAGCATCGCGACGAGGCCGCAGTCGGCCAGCGCAAGCGCGGTCAGCGCGCCGTTGAATCCTAACAGGCCCGCGTCGAAGGAGGTTATCGTTGCGCCGAGCAGCAGATGCGCAGCGCTGGCGAATCCGGCGCCGATCAGCGCCCGCAGCGCATGCCTGCGCGACGCCGCTGCAATCCCGACCAACACTAGCAATCCGGGCAACGCGTCCGATGCAAAGCCGGTTTGCGCGAAGCCGGCGAGCAGTCCGCTGCCCACTTGCGTCGCGCCCAGCGCATGCGCCGGCGGCACGCTAGCGGATGGCGCGTTGACCGTGACCATCGGCAGCCAAAGCCACGTGACGATCAGGCACGGGCTCGAAAAGAAGCCGAGTCCGCGCGCCCGCAGCCAGCGCGACCACGGCTCCACGAACCACGCCGAGCACGTGGCGGCGAGAATCGCCACCGCGCCCGCTGTCGCATTGTCGGCGATGAAGTTGAAGGCGGCGAGTCCCGCCAACGCGCCGTTGAAACCGTGCAATCCGGCGCGCGTATCGTCCTCGCGATAGCCGGCCAATACCGCGCTCACATTGGCCGCGACCGCGCCCATCAGCGCCGCGCAAGCGAGGCGCGGGTCGTAGAGCAGCCAGGCGGCGAGCAGGCACGCGCCGGTGAAGGCGTTCGGTTGCAGCACGATCTGGCCGAGGCTGCGCAGCAGCGTGCGCAAGGCGGCGGATTGAGCTTCGGTCGCGGCGGCGTGCATGATGGGAAGGCGGGTGATTTCGATGATGCGCAATTTCGCCGCGCGAGCGTCGGGCGCGCGCCGGTCGGATGACTGCGAACCGCGAGCATAGGCCAGCCAGGCCGCGCCGGGCATCGCTGCGCGTTGATAGTGGCTATTTGCGACACACGCCCGCGATGTCCAGGAGTCGGCGAGTCGAAAGCATTCGCGCTACGATATGAGCCCGGCGGAACCCGGCAGAACCCGGCTGCGCCGCCTCACGAGGAGACAGGCACATGCGTGAATTACGGTGGGCATCGGAAGAGGGCGACGGCATCGAACATCTGGCGTTCGACGCGCACGAGGACGGCTTCGCGGTGGAAAGCGTCGTGGTCGGGCAGCGCTACGGCAAGCCATATGGGCTGCACTACAAGGTGCGCTGCGACGC
Organism: Paraburkholderia sp. RL17-373-BIF-A; assembly: GCF_046030175.1. Lineage (NCBI taxonomy): Bacteria > Pseudomonadati > Pseudomonadota > Betaproteobacteria > Burkholderiales > Burkholderiaceae > Paraburkholderia > Paraburkholderia sp. RL17-373-BIF-A. Next base: position 130,150 of record NZ_JARESO010000014.1, on the reverse strand, counting down.
GCAATGGCGCACGCGCTATGCGTGGCTGAAGATCGTCGGCGCTGGCGAGCTGGAGTTGCATGGCGACGGCGCCGGCCATTGGCACGATGGGCACGGCCTCGCGCTGAGCGCGATCGAAGGCTGCATCGACATCGATATCGCCGCTACGCCGTTCACCAACACGCTGCCGATCCGCCGCTTGCAACTGGCCGAAGGCGAGCGTCAGCCGATTTCGGTGGCGTATATTTCGACGCCTGATTTGCAGGTCACGCGCGTCGAGCAAGCGTATTCGTGCATCGAGCTGCATCGCGAGTATCGCTACGAGGGCATCTTCCGCAACTTCGCGGCCGACATGAAGGTGGACGAAGACGGTCTCGTAATCGACTATCCGACGCTGTTCACACGCCTGCCCCGCGAGCGTTGAGCGTTGGCGCTGCGCAGCCGCCGCAATCCGTGCGGTGCCGCTCTACGAAGCGTTCGATGCTCGCCGCGATCCGGTTGGGTTCGCGCAACACGACCCAGTGGCCCGCATCGATCTCGGTGCGCTCATACGCGCCCAGCCAGCACTCCAGTCCGAGCGAGAGCGGCGGCCCGACGTAGCGGTCACGCAGCGGCACGATGAATTGCACCGGCGCGTGCGCATGACGCGCGCGTGGGCGCAGCAGCTTGTCGATGAAATTGGCGCGGTAGAGGTTCAGACCATTGATCGCGTTGCGCATCTGCGCCGGATCGGGCGCGGGGCGCACGCGTTCCGTCACACGCAGCCAGAGCGGCCACAGGCGTGCGCCGCCCGCGCGCCACATCAGTTCCGGCAGCCACGGCAGATGAAAGAAGAAGATGTACCAGGACTTGAGCGTTTGCCGAACGCTACTGCCGAATGGGGGCTTCGTTATGGGATGTGCGGTTTGAGTGTCGTCGTCGCCGTTACCCTCGCTCTCGTCGCGCAAGCCGAAGGACGCGTGATCCAGGCACGGTCCCGAGATAGACGTGTACGAAACAATGCGGCCTTTGAACGCAGGGTCGGTCACCGCTTCCCAGCTTTGAATCGAGCCCCAGTCGTGTCCGACCAGATGAAACGGCCGCGCGCCGCAGGTCGCGTCCGCGACCGACGCGAGATCAGCGGCGAGGCGCTCGAGCCGGTAAGCGCGACGCGTGACCGGCGCCTCGGAAGAGCCGGCGCCGCGCACGTCGTAGGCGATCACGCGGTAGCGCGCGTCCAGTTGCGCGCGTACCGGTTCCCACACGGCCGCCGAGTCGGGATAACCATGCACCAGCACGATCGGCGGCGCGTCGCGCGGTCCGCTCACGTAGACCGCGAGCCGCACGTCGCCGGCCTCGACCGACAGCGTGTCGCGTATCACGCGGCCGCCTGCACGCCGCGCCGCGCGGCCTTGCGGGCGCTCGGCGTGACCGCGTTGGTGGCATCGACCGCGGCAACCAGGCCGTCGATGCGCGCAAGTTGCGCACGGTTGTCGTGATCCCACGGATGGAAGCCGGGCCGGAAAAAGCTCAGCCATTCGCCAGCGATGCGCGGAAACACACCATGACGCGGGCCGTACAGATACTTCACGACGCGCCACATGCCGCGGAGATGGCCGCCGCGTTTGCGGTCGGCGATGATGAGCCGCACGTGGTAATCGAACACGATCAGCCAGAACGTCACCGTCGTGGCGAGCATGGTGCCGGTGCGCAGCAGATAACGGCCGAGGCCGGGTTTGAGCCCGGCGTTCCATACATCGTATGAAACGGACTTGTGCTCGGTTTCTTCGAGCGCATGCCAGGTCCACATCTGCGTATAGCCTTCCACCGAGCCGCCGATGCGCGACGCGTCTTCCAGCAGCAGGCCGGCAAGCATCGCCGTGTAGTGTTCGAGGCAGACGGTGACGGCGAGTTGGTACGAATGCGGCAAGATCTTGCGGCCGAAGTTGAGAATCGCCCACAGCCTTTTGTCCAGCTTGTGCGCGGGCAGGCCGGCTTCCTGCAGCAGATCGTTGTATTCCACATGCTCGCGCGTATGCATGGCTTCCTGGCCGATGAAGCCGAGCACCTGCTTCTTCAGCTCAGGGTCGTCGATCTGATCACGGTAGTTGCGCACGCTGTCCATAAAAAAACGCTCGCCGGCCGGAAAGAGCAGCGAAAGCGCGTTGAAGAAGTGTGTCACATGCGAGCCTTGCACGTGCCAATCGCAGGCGCGTTCCTGCGGCAAGTTGAAACGGAGGTCGCGGCGAATCGGCATCATGGCCTTTCTCCTTGTGATTCTCGATGTGTTGCTGAGCGTGATCGGATCACGTGCGTGGCGCCTATGGGCGCGGCGGCGATGTCAGGCGCGCTTTCCGTCCAGGTGCGCGGCGCGCCGCGCGCGTTTTTCCGCGATGCGTTTCATCCGGCGCGTTTGCATCACCACCAGCGCCTGATAGGCCGCCGGCAACGTGCGCGCCAACCAGTCGGCGGCGCGCGCGTCGCGTCCGATCAACACGCGTCGCTTGTTCTTGCGCACGCCGTCGAGGATCACGCGCGCGGCTTCATCGGCGGTGGTGATGAAGAACTTCTCAAAGTCGTCCTTGCCTTGCTGTTCGGTTTCCAGCATGAAGCCGACCATGTTCGAGGCGATGCGGCTCGATTGCGCGATGCCCGTGCGGATGCCGCCCGGATGCACGCAGGTCGCCGAGACGCCGCACTTCATCAGGTCGAGCTCCTGACGCAGCGCTTCGGTGAAGCCGCGCACCGCGAATTTGGTCGCGTTGTAGCCGCTCATGCCCGGCTGCGAGAAGAGACCGAAGACGCTCGACGTATTGACGATATGGCCCGCGCCGGAGGCCTTGAGATACGGCAGAAATGCCTTCGTGCCGTGCACCACGCCCCAGAAATTGATGCCGACGATCCACTCCAGATCGGCGTAATCCATCCCTTCGATGGTGCTCGACAGCGCGACGCCCGCGTTGTTGAACACGAGATTGACACGCTGATGCTGCGCGGCCGTTTCGGCGGCCCAGTCGAACATCGCGGCGCGGTCGGCGACATCGAGCACACGCGTGGTGATGCGCAGCGGCGAGCCGACGATCCGTGGCGCTGCGGCTTGCGCCAACTGCGCGGTGTCGGCGAGGCTCGTGGAATTGCGGTCGGCAAGCGCGAGGTGGCAGCCCTCGCGCGCCAACTGGATCGCGAGCGAGCGGCCCATGCCTGAGCCTGCGCCGGTGATCGCGGCTACTCTGTCGGTGAAGTTTTTCATGGCTTATCTCCAGTTCTCCCTGAACGGTGCCTCGTCGTTGTCGTTATGTTTCGTCAGGCTGCTTCCACAGGCGCCGAAGCTGCGCCGCCGTGCGCATGCGTGCCCTGCGCCGAACCCGTCGGCGCGCCGGCCGCATGCGGCGCCGGCGAATACGCGAGGTAATCACCCATGCTGAACGTGCTGGTGGCCTGGCGGAATTTGTAGGCAAAGCCCGGCCACAGCGCGGTGTTCTTGCCCGTTGCCGGATCGAGATACCAGCTCTTGCAGCCGCCCGTCGACCAGATCGCGCGGCCCAGTTTCTGCTGAATCCGCTCGTTGTAGGCGCGCTCCACTTGCGGACGCACTTCGATGGCATCGGCGCGCTCCGCACGCATCCTGTTCAGCGCGCGCAGGATGTACTCCACCTGCGACTCGATCATGAACACCATCGAGTTATGGCCGAGACCGGTATTCGGTCCGACCACCATGAAGAAGTTCGGATAGCCAGGCAATGTCGTACCGAGATATGCATGCGTGCCGTCGCGCCATGTATCGACGATATCGACGCCGCCACGCCCGCGCACCACGCCGCGCGGAAACGGATCGGCCACCTGGAAGCCAGTGCCGAAGATCAGGCAGTCGGCAAGGTGACGCGCGCCGTCGGTGGTGACGATCGCGTCTTCCTCGATGCGGGCGATGCCCGTGGTCGTCACCGACACGTTCTGACGCGACAGGGCGGGGAAGTAGTCGTTCGAGATCAGCACGCGCTTGCAGCCCATCGTGTAGTTGGGCGTGAGCGTGGCGCGCAATTGCGGATCGCGCACCTGGCGGCGCAGATGCCGCTCCGCGGCTTTCTGCGCGGTCTTCATCAGCGAAGGATGAATCGCAAAACCGAAGGCGCGCGATTCGAGCATGCAGTAGAGCGCCGAGCGCATGATCTTCTGCGTGAACGGCAGGTGTTTGAACAGCCACTGTTCGAGCGGTGTCACGGCACGGTCGGCCTTGGGCATGATCCACGGCGGCGTGCGCTGGAACAGGTCGAGATGCGCGACGCGCGGCGCGATCTGCGGGACGAACTGGATCGCGCTCGCGCCGGTGCCGATCACGGCGACGCGTTTCCCTTCGAGCGAATAGCCGTGATCCCACTGCTGTGAATGGAACGATTTGCCCTTGAATTTTTCAAGGCCGGGAATGTTCGGCACCGCCGCGCGCGAGAGGCCGCCCATGCCCGAAATCAGCACGCGTGCCGACCATTGCTGGCCATTTGCAAAGGTCAGTTGCCAGCGGTGGCGCGTCTCGTCGTAGATCGCGGTCGCGAGTTCATGGCCGAAACGCAGATGCCGCTGAATGCCGAAGTGCTGCGTGCAGTCCTCGAGGTAAGCGTGGATTTCCGGTTGGCGCGCGAACATGCGGGTCCAGCGCGGATTCGGGGCGAAGGAGAACGAGTAGACGTGGGATTGGACGTCGCAGGCGCAACCGGGGTAATGGTTGTCGCGCCACGTGCCGCCGACGGAATTGGCCTTTTCGGCGACGATGAAGTCGGTCACGCCGGCCTGGCGCAGGCGGATCGCCATGCCGAGGCCCGCGAACCCGGACCCGATGATGGCGATATCGGTCTCGATAGGCGCGGATGCGCCGGGCGTCGCGGCGTCGTGGGGCATCATGCGTGCGTTCATCCGATCCGTCTCCTTTTTACGCTCTTAACTGTTACATTGTTCGATGTAACAATAGAGGCTGGCGACGGATGACGCAAGCGGGCGGCTAGACGCCCGCCTCTAGGCGCGGAGGGCCGCCGGGAGTTACTTCGCGGCGAGGGCCGACGTGACTTCGCGGTTCTGCCAGACGCTGTCTTTCACGGTGATTTTCTGTGGGATCAGGTTGGCGCCGTAGAACGCATCGGCGACGATCTGCTGCGAACGCACGATCTCGTCGGTGACGGCGGTGGTGCCGTACGGATACCGGCGCACCCACGTTTCGACCAGCTTCTGATCGAGGCCGACCTTCGGCGCGATCAGCGCGGCGGTTTCCACGGGGTGCGCATTGACCCACAGCCCGGCAGTGCGCAACTGTCCGAGAATCGCGCCGATCACGTCGGGATGCTGCTGCGCGAAGTCGCGCGTCGCTTCGTAGAAGTTGTACGGGGCGTTGAGCTCGGTGTAGTCGGCGAGTGTGCGCGCCTTCAGAGCCTGCTGCGCGGATGCATAGTAAGGATCCCAGATCACCCATGCATCGACACTGCCGCTTTCGAAAGCGGCGCGCGCGTCGGCGGGCGGCAGATACACCGGACGAATATCCTCGTAGCGCAGGCCCGCTTTCTTGAGCGCTTCGAGTATCAGATAGTTCGAGCTCGAGCCCTTTTGCAGCGCGACGCGTTTGCCCTTCAGATCGGCCACGTTTCGCAGTGGCGAATCGCTTTTGACGAGGATCGCTTCGGCATGACTTCCCGAAGGCTCGGCTCCCACGTACACGAAGCGCACGCCGCTAGCTTGAGCGAACACCGGCGGCGGTGCGCCCGTGTAGCCGAAGTCGATGCTGTTCGCGTTCAACGCTTCGAGCAGTTGTGGTCCCGCCGGGAATTCGAACCACTTGATGCTGTAGCCGAGCGGTTTGAGTTTTTCGTCGAGCGAGCCTTGTGCCTTGAGCACCGCGAGCAGGCCCGATTTCTGATAGCCAATGCGCAAGACTTTGGCCGGCTCGTTGCTACTGCCGCTGGTCTGCGCGGCGGCGCTCAAGGTCGTGAATGCCGCCAGCAAAGCGGCGGCGAGTTGAAGCGAATAACGGGCGTGACGGGCCATCCTGCGAATCTCCATTGCGTTCGATTGGTGTGGCCGCCGCGTGTTGTCAGCGTGATTCGTTCGAGTCCGCGAATGGCATGGCGCGGGCCCGCGGAGGCGACTGAAAACGCGTTGCGGCGACGTTCGGGGATCGTCGCATGGACGTCCCGCCGTTCAAACGAAGCAATGCAGATTTGAATATGACGCGCGGCGGAACATGGCGTGGGTCTTGGTGTGTTCGTCTAGCTGCGCAAGCGGGTGGGCGCATAAGCGCGAGAAGGCGAAGGCTTAGACGCGGGAGAAAGTGGGCGCGAGGTTGAAGGCGAGGCGAGGACGAACGAAAGCAAGAGCGGATGCGAAGGCGAGCGCGAACGAAGGCAAAAAGCGAATGCGAGCGCGAACGTCACGGCAGGGGCGAACGCAAGGACAAAATGCGAAGGCGATAGCAACGCGAAGGTCAACGCGAGAGCGAGACTACGCGCACGGGCTACTTCTTCGTCTTGTCCTTCTTCGCCGTACTCGCAGCGCCTTCAGCAGGATGGCCCAGTTTCTTTTCCATGATGGCCGCGACACGGTCGCCAAGATAATCGCCCGAGGCTTCTTCTAGCGCCCGGTTCATTTCACTTTCCACCAGCACCATCGCCAGCGGCCGCAGGCGCCAGATGGCGTCGACCAGAGCGGGCACATCGGCGGGCGGCGGCAGCGCGTCGGCGTCGTAGCGGTCGAGTTGGCGGACCACCAGATCGACCAGCGCTTTGGCGACCGCATTGAAATGCGGCCTCGCGATGCCCACGGCGTCGAGCAGATCGGCAAGCGGAATGCCTTCCTTCGCCATGGTCGCGCCGGCGGCCAGCGCCGTCGGGCTGCCTGACACGAACGAGAGACCGTCGCGCTCCAGCAGACCGAGGTCGACTGCTTTGCCGAGCGCGCTCGGCGAGGCCTTGTCGTCGAACATTTGCAGCAGTTCGATCAGCGAGTATTTTTTCGGCCGCTCGCGTGACCAGCGGCCGCCGATCGCCGTTTCCAGACCGAGAATCGAACGCAGATCGTGGCCTTCGTCGACGGCCATGATCAGGTCCTGGATGTTCGCGAGCGTGTAGCCGCGGGCGAGCAAATGGTTGATCAGCTTGAGACGCGAAGCGTGCGTGTCGTCGTACACGCCGACGCGGCCGCGTTTTTCCGGCGGCGCGAGCAGGCCGCGGTCCTGATAGGCGCGCACGTTGCGCACGGTGGTGTCGGTGACGCGCGCGAGTTCGTCGACGGTGTATTCGTTGCGCGGCGTGGTACCGGCCGGGTCGTGCGAGTCGGCGGCCAAGGGCGGGACAGGAGGCGGCGTGTTGGGCATGGGAGGGATTCTAACGCGGCGGCGCGTGCGGCTACCAGTGCGCCGCCCGATGCAGGCCCGCGATGGAAATTTTCACGTGGCTTCGCTTATATTTCCGGTCTCGCGCTTGGGCTACTCACTGTCTGCATATGGCAACCGAATCGCACTACGTCAGCGGCGGTTGCCGTATGCCTGTGCCCTCGGACGACTGGCCGGTCACCTACACCGCGGTACTGCGCAACTCGCGCTGAGTCGAATATAAGACACGGCGCTTCAGTCGCGCCCTGACGCCTCATCGTCCGGCATGCTCGAGTCACCCTTGCCGAGCGTTCGCTGCATCAACGTCGTATCGAGCCACCGGCCGTGTTTGAAGCCCACCGCCTTCAAGGTGCCTGTCAATTCGAATCCCAATTGCGTATGCAGTGACAATGAACCGCCGCTGCCGCCATCCGCGATCACGGCGACCATCTGGCGCCACGGTCCGGTTTCGCAGCGTTCGATCAGCGCCTGGAGCAGCACGCGCCCCAGGCCTCGACCGCGATAGGCGTCGTTCACATAGATCGAATCTTCGATGGTGTTGCGATACGCGGCGCGCGGCCGGTAAGGCGTGGCGTAGCAATAGCCGGCGACTTCGCCGTCGATCTCGGCCACCATGTACGGCAGCCCGTGGCTGCGTACCGACGCGAGCCGCGTGCGCAGGTCATCGACGGAGGGAGGTATCTCTTCGAACGAGGCGACGCCGGTCAGCACGTGGTGCGCGTAAATCGCCTGAATCGCGGGAAGATCGGCTTCGATGGCGTCGCGGATCAGCGGGGCGGTTGCATTCGCTGATCCGGAGGTGCTGGGCGCGGGATGGGTGGTGCTCATACATGTTCCTGTCGTGGCGAAAAATCGGCGGATACGTTTTACTATGCCCGCCGCGCGCGCGAATTTGAAGCGAGTCAAAAATCACCACGACGTATGGCGGGTATTTCGCTTTAGCCCATGCGCGCGTCAGCAAGCTTTAGCGAAGACGACGCACGCTCATGGTCACCCGCCTGGCACCGCTCAGCTATGCGAGTACGTATCCGGCTGCGTCACATGCCCACGATGATGCCGATGATACTTCGCCTTATGTTTCGGCTTGGCCTCGGATACAGGCGCATGTTGTTCGGCGGATTGCTGCGAAGCCGGGGCCTGTTGGGCCTGCGCGCGAGGCGCGGGAGCGGGCTGCGCATGACCGGATGGCAGCGAGCTTTGGCCTTCGCCGAAACGGAAGGTTTGCGAGGTCTGGGCGTACGCGCCGACAGACAGCGTCAGGGCGGCAACCGCCAGGCAAATTGAAAACTTCATGGATCCTCCTTCTGAACGAGCCCGTGAGGATACCCGTTTTCCTGGCAGTCGATCGATCACATCAGGCGCAGCGGCCCGCTTGCGCTGTTGTCGATCAACGGCAACGCGCGCGAACCCGGCAACTCGTAGTGCCACCATTCGCTCTTGATGTGCGTGAAGCCCGCGCCATGCATCACACCCAGCAACAGCATGCGATTGCGTTGCACCTCTAGCCGCAAGCCCGGGTGAAAGTGCTCCGATTCGATCGTCATCGCGTCGAAGCCGGTGCCCATGTCGAGTTCCTCGCCGTGTGCGTCGAGCAATGTCAGGTCGAGCGCCGTGCCGCGGCTATGGTTCGAGCCGCGCGTCAGGTCCGCCACGTAAGTCGGGTCGGGCAGAAAATCCCACAGCACTTGCTGCGCTTGCGGCGGCCGGTACGCATCGAAAATGCGCAACGTCGTGCCGATCTGACTCGCCAGTTCGACCGCGCGGCGCAACGCCGCCTCCGCCGGTTCGAGCAGCAGACAATGCGCCGTCTTGTAGATCGGTTTGCCGGTGAGATTGCGCGCGGTGGCGTAGACGAGGTCGATGTCGACGCCATGTGTGGCGGACGTGATTTCGATGAGTCGATGGTCGGTCATGAGGCGAAGGACGTGGCGTGCATCAGAGGTCGTCGAACTGATCGAATTCGCTTTGCAGTTCCCGGTTGCGCGCGACACGTTCGTCGATACGCGGCCCGAGTCTTTCGACGATCGCCGAAATCAGCAGATTGAAGAGGCACGTGAGCGGCGCGAGCGAATCCCAGAATTGGCCGACGTCGGTTTTCACCTGCAGCAGATCGCCATCGAATTCGCGCGCCCACGGACAATAGATGTCGGTGATGAGCGCGAAGGGCAGGCTGCGGCGCGTCGCGGCTTCGCAATAGCGGCGCGCGACCTTCGAGTAAGCGCGCGTGTCGGTGACGATCAGATAAGGCGATTCGAATCCGGAGTTCAGTGAATCGACGTACGAGCCCGACATGCCGTCGGAATAGAACACGCGTGGGCGGATGTATTCGAGGTAGCTGTAAAACGCGTTGCTGATGCCGCGCGTAGACTGAATGCCGAGAATGTAGACGGCGTCCGCGTTCGAGATGCGCTCAGCCACGCGCGCGAACACCGGCGACTGCGCGAGTTGATAGACATGCTGGATCGCGCTGGTTTCGAGTTCAAGCGAACGGGCGAGCGCGGGGTTGGGCTCGGCAGTCGAACTCGCGTCCGGCGTGGTTTCGTCGTGTTGGCCGGCAGCGCGGCGGAACGCGTCGAGCCGGTCCGTGATCAGCCACGGACGCTCCTGAGCGCCGCGCAGTTCGCGCTTCAGGTCGTCAAGATTCTGATAGCCGACGCTGCGCAGGAACCGGCCGACCGAAATGCCGCTCGTGCCGGCTTGCTGGGCAATCTGATCGGCGGTTTCGAGGCCGAGCCGGTCGAGGTTGGCCAGCATGTAGCTGGCGACGCGCTTGGAGGTGGGCGTAAGTTCGGCAAAGCGGGCTTCGACGGTTTGAGCAAAAGCGGTCGGCATCGTAGTCGCGGCGCTGGGCAGTGGTTAGTCGATCATGGGAATGATGACATATTCAACTGGCCACCCGCGCCGCGCGGGCTCGAATGTCGATGAGACGCATGCTAGTCGGATACCGGACGAAAGCGAGACGAAAGCTTGATGCAAGCGAGACCCAGGTCAGCCGCAGTCGAGACGCGCGTCAGATGGCCGGTCGCGCCGACGCCGGTGCCCGCGAGAAGTGCCGCGCGCCCGCCACGCAGCCCACCACGACCACGGAGACCACAATCATCGCCAGCGGCACCTGTTCGTGCAGCAGCAGCCCCGCAAGCAGCAGGCCGAAGAACGGCTGCAGCAACTGCAACTGCCCGACGCCCGCGATGCCGCCGAGCGCGAGGCCGCGATACCAGAACACAAAGCCGATCAGCATGCTGAAGAGCGACACATAGGCGAGGCCCCAGAGCGACGCGTGACTGACACCCTCGAATGATGCCGGCCGCGTCCACACCGCGAGCGGCAGCATGAGCGGCAGCGACAGCACGAGTGCCCACGAAATCACCTGCCAGCCGCCGAGGTGGCGCGACAGTCGCGCGCCTTCTGCATACCCCAGCCCGCATGCGACGATGGCGGCCAGCATCAGCGCGTCGCCGATCGGTGAGGCATCGAGCCCGTGACGCAAGGCAAACGCCACCACCGCGCCGCTACCGAGCGCCGAGAACAGCCAGAACGCCGGTTGCGGACGCTCGCCGCCACGCAGCACGCCGAAGATCGCGGTGGCGAGCGGCAACAGGCCGACGAACACGATGGCATGCGCCGCGCTCACGTGGCGCAGCGCCAGCGCCGTCAGCAGCGGAAAGCCGACCACCACGCCAAGTGCGACGATCAGCAGCGGAATCAGCTCGCGGCGGGACGGCCGCGCCTGGCGAAATACGAGCAGGAGCAGCAGACCGAGCGTACCGGCGATCGTCGCGCGGGCGACTGTGACGAATAGCGGGTCGAGGCCTTGCACGGCGACGCGCGTGGCCGGCAGCGAGCCGCTGAAGATCAACACCCCGATGAAGCCGCTCAGCCAGCCGTTTGTCGTTTTGTCCATTGGGAAGGTCCGCGTGCGTGGGGAACGAGACTCATAGCATCCGCTATCTGGGCAGGGACGGTAAGGTACGGATCGGTGCAAATCGTCCAAACTGTACCGAGGAATGGGGCGGTACAGCGGTCACATGGCTGGCGATGTGCTCGTCACGGCGACCGGCTCGTGGCAAGGCGAAACAGGCCCACGCCTAAAGTCCCGCCAGGAATCCAACCTGGTAAGAGCCTGTTTCGAATGCTATAACTCAGCGAGTTTGTCCGCATGAAGCATCAGGGAAAGGGACAAGACACATGCTGAAAACGCTTGGAACGAGGCTTGGTTTTGCCGTGCTGCTGTACCGGGCGTTTGCTCCGTCTGCAGTGGCGTCATGCACCGGTACTGCCCCGCCCAGCGGGACAACTGTGGCATGTACGGGAGCCGGCATCCCTGCAGTGGCTGCCCAGACGGGCAGCACGGGCGTAACGATCAATGTCGACTCGACCGCCGTCGGCAATTTTGCGCGGGCTGCGCAGCCGGTGGCGCTGAGCGTCGACACCGGCAGCGCGATCACGAGCAGCGGCAATCTTTCGCTCACCGGTGGCGGCGGTAGTGGGGGCGCGCGCGGGGCGGTGCTGCTCGGCGTGAGCAGCGCAAACCTGCTCACCAATGCGTCAGCGGGCGTGATCAGCACAACCGGCGCATTCAACGACGGCATGGCCGCGAACGGCAGCAACAACACGCTGACCAACAACGGTTCGATTACCACCAGCGGCCCCAACGCCTATGGCATATCCGCGGCGTGGGGGCAGACCAATCTCGGACAGGCCGGCAACATGATCGTGAATACCGGCACGGTGTCCACCTCCGGCAGCAATGCCCGGGCTGCATCGATACTCGGCGGAAGCGGCACCGTCAACAACAGCGGCCAGTTGTCCACGACCGGCGCGGCGGGGCAGACCGTCTACATGCAAGGGAACGCCGATCACCTGATCAACACGGGGACGATTACCGCGAGCGGCGCGACTGCCGGCGGTACTTCGGCTGACGCGGTGTTCTCCAACACCGCAGGCTCGAATTTCACGGCGCTGATCGAGAACCGCGCGGGCGGCCGGATCATCAGTCAGAACGGCTCCGGTATCCGCACGCTGAACGGCAATTCGACGATCATCAACGCGGGGCTCGTGCAAAGCGGTATCGGCACGGCCATTACGATGGGCAATGGCAACGACTCGCTGATCCTGCAAAGCGGCTCGGTCATCAACGGGAGTGCGAACGGCGGCGCCGGCTCCAACACGGTGACCTTGCAAGGGAGCGGGACGGCATCGAACGCATTCACGAACTTCCAGACCTTGCTCATGCAGGGCACGCTGTGGAACTGGACCGGCACCGGCACCTTCACGCTCGCTCACGTGCAGACCGGCACACTGAACCTCACCGGGACACTCGGCACATCGGCGGCGGCGCTCGTCGATGCCGGCTCGACGCTGCAAGCTAATGCGCAGACCCTGCCGCAGAACGTCACGGACAATGGACTGGTCCGCTTTGCGCAAGACAGCGCGGGCACTTATGGCGGCCTGATCTCGGGCACCGGCTCGGTCGAAAAGGCCGGGGCAGGAACATTGACGCTTGCGCCGGCCGCAGCGGGTGGCAACAGCTATTCGGGCGGTACCGTGCTAACTGAAGGGACGCTGTCGGCGTCGGCGGACAACGCGCTTGGCGCGGCGAACGGCGGCGTGACATTCAACGGCGGCACGCTGCAGTTCGGTAGCAGCTTCGACCTCGCCGCGACGCGGGCCATCACGATTGCGGCCGGCGGCGGCACCATCGACACGCAAGACTTCCAGTCGACGATCACGCAGAACATCTCAGGAGCGGGCGCGTTGAACAAGGTCGGCACCGGCATGCTGATTCTCGACGGCGCGAACTCGTACGCCGGTGGCACGACCGTCAGCGCGGGCACGTTGGTAGTAGGCGATGCCGCGAGCCCGGGCGCCGCGCTCGGCGGCGGCGCGACGACGGTCGCGTCCGGTGCGACGCTCGGCGGCTACGGTAGTGTAACCGGCGACGTCACGAACAATGGCACGATCAGCGTCGCCAACGCGCTCGCACAGTTCGACGATCAGCCTAACGGCGCGTTCACCATCAATGGCCAGTTGGTCAACGCCGGTCTCGCGCAAATCGGCAACGCCCGAAGCGTCGGCAACACGCTGACGGTCAGCAACTACGTCGGCCAGAACGGCACGATTTCGCTGGGTGCCGTGCTTGCCGGTGACAACTCGGCATCCGACAAACTTGTTGTCAACGGCGGCAAGGCCACGGGTTCGTCGACGTTGCAGGTCACTAATGTCGGAGGCGCAGGCGCGCCGACGCTCGCTGACGGCATTCAGATCGTGCAGGCAGCGAACGGCGCGACGACGGACCTATCCGCGTTCAGACTGTCCGGCGGCGTGGTCGCGGCCGGTGCGTATGACTATTACCTCGCTAAAGGCGGCGTCACGAACGGCACGTCGGAGAGCTGGTATTTGCGCAATACGGTGCCGCCCGCGCCGAGTACGACGACGGGAACGCCAACGGGAACGCCCCCGACCGGAATACCAGGTGGGACGCCGACGGGCACGCCGCCAACCGGTACGCCGCCTGGGACACCAACAGGCATCCAACCGAACCTTCCAATCGCCGCGGCCGGCACGCCGCCGCTTCCAAGCCTGTCGCCGAGCGCCGCACCCATGCCCTTATACCGCCCCGAGGTTGCGATCTATGCCGAGGTCCCAAGCGTCGCGCGTCAGCTCGGCATTCTGCAGGTCGACAACTTTCACGACCGTCAGGGCGAGCAGTCGTTGCTCTCCGAAAACGGCACGTTGCCCGCTGCATGGGGCCGCGTGTGGGGCGGCCATAGCACGCTGAGTGAAAGCGGCGATGTGAATCCTGAATTCGACGGCTCCGTGGTCGGCGTGCAGGCCGGCCACGACATTTACGCCGACACCACGGCGAGCGGCCAACGCAACCATTTCGGCTTCTTTATCGGCTTCGCGCGCGCAACGGGCGACGTCAGCGGTCTGGCTGACGCCACGCCGAACGCCGACGTCGGTCATCTCGCGATCAACGCATACAGCCTCGGCGGATACTGGACGCATGTCGGCGCGGGCGGCTGGTACACCGACGCGGTCGTGATGGGCAGCTCGCTGGTGGTCGATCCCTCGTCACGCAACGGCATCGCGACGACGACGCACGGCAATGCGGTGACCGGCTCGCTCGAAAGCGGCCTGCCAATTGCCATCGGCTACGGCCTGACGCTCGAACCGCAGGCGCAACTGATCTGGCAGCATCTGTCGATCAACGATCTGAACGACGGCATCTCGACGGTGACGTTCAACAACGGCAATACCTTCGTCGGCCGTTTCGGAGTGCGGCTCGCGGGGCACTACGATGTCGAGCACACCACTTTGCAACCCTACTTGCGCCTGAGCGTATTGCGTTCGTTCGGCAGCGACGACAAGGCGACCTTCGCCGGCGTGACGCCGATCGTGACGACGGTGGGCCAAACCGCCGGGCAGATCGGCGCGGGAGTCGTGGCGAAGCTTACGAAGCAGGGCAGCGCGTTCGCCACCGTCAGTTACGTCACGAATCTTGGTGGCGAACATCAACGGACGATCATCGGCAACGCGGGCGTTCGTTGGGCGTGGTGAGGTCCCGCTTTGCGTGGGATCAAAGTAAGCGCTAAAGCGCTAACTCTGATCGACACCGGAGACGAACATGAGCAAACTGACCGCGAAGATCAAGCACGAATTTGTGGAGATGCTTCCGCCGACGATCTATTTCTTCGTCATCCTGCATATTGTCGCGATCATGCGCGCGCTGATCAACCGAGGCTACGACGTCACGCTGCCAACGTCGGTCTCCGTGACCATCGCCGCGTTGATTCTCGGCAAGTCGGTGTTGATCGCCAACATGCTGCCGTTCATCAACCGTTTTCCCCGGAAACCGTTGATCTGGAATATCGGCTGGAAGACGGCGATTTATACGCTGGTGGCCTTGATCGTGCACTATCTGGAGCATCTCTATGAATACTGGAAAGAGGCGCCGAGTCTCGCCGCCGCCAACCAGAAGCTGCTCGCCGATCTGCACTGGCCGCATTTCTGGGCCATCCAGATCTTGCTGGTGACGCTGGTCGCCAGCTATTGCGTGATCGCCGAACTGGTCCGCGTGATCGGCCGTGACAAGTTCATGGCGATGTTCTTCGGCCCAATGCCGCCGAAGCCGGCTGGTCAGGCTGCCGGCTAGTTCAGTCGTTGCCGATGGCGCGCCTGAACATTCGCTTGCCAATGTGCCGAACTTACTTGCACAGCAGAAGCAAGCGTTCCTGATCCGTACACGTCGGACGCGGTTTCGGCGCGGCCTGCTGGACCGCCGTGGCGTTCATCGCGGCGCTCTTGTTCACGAGACACGCGCGCAGATGCTTCTCGACCGGTGAGTAGTATTTCCACCCGCGCACGAGAGGCGGCAACTCCAGCTTCACCTGCTTCCATTTCGGATGCCCGTGCTCCTGAAGATTGTCGAAGTTGGCGCATAGCGAATCAGCAAAGCGATTCAGATTGCCGACGGTATCGCGCAGGCCATAGTCGTACGTGACGAGAAACGCCTTGACGGTCAGCGCGGGCACGTCTTCCTTCAGCCAGGTCGGATAGCTGGCCGCGCGAATCGTCGTCGGGAAATAGGTTTGTTTGGCGCGGGTGGTTTCGGGCGCGGCCGGATCGGCCCTTAGAAGGCGGATCTGCTGCAACAGGTCGGGGTTCATGTCGTTGAACAGTTTCGCCGGCTGTCCGACCACGATGATCGCAACGTCCACTTTCTTGACGATCAACGCGGCCAGCGCGTCTTCGTTGCTGAGATGCTGGATGTTCTGCTCAGGAATTGCCTGACCGAACATCAGGTGATAGAGCGTCGTGGCCGACTGCGCGGTGCCGCTGCCGATCAGGCCGACACTGATGCTTTTGTCCTTGATATCAGCGAGGGTTTTCAGCGGCGAGTCCGCGCGCACCACGACGTTGATTTCCTCGTCGTAGAGCGGCATGATGAGCCGCAGCGGCCGGATTGCCGTGCCGGCATCGGCATTGCCGGCGTTGGCCATGTCGATGTAAGCCTGGTACACGTCGGATTGCACGAGCGCCAGTTTCACGCCCGGCTCGAAGCGCATGCGTTGCACGTTTTCAGCGGAGCCCTTAGAGGCCATTACTTCCAGGTCGATGCCCGCTGGTTGCGCAACCCATTTCGACAGATCCTGGCCGATCTGAATATACGTACCCCGTTCCGGACCGGTGACGATCTTGTAGTGCGCCGGCTCCGCACAGGCCAGTGAAGATGCGACCATCAGCGCCAGCCCCAGCCATCCCGCCAGAAGTCTCTTCAGCATGGTCTATCTACCTATCGGTCAGGTTCGTACGACTTCGCGCGTCGACGCGCGTGAAGCACCAGTGAGCCGGATTGCCATGTCATGTTCTATGTGCCGCGCCCGCCACGTCCGTCTGTTACCTCTCAAACGATACGCGCTGACGTGCGCGATTTTCGGGCGGATTGTTTATACGATTCGGTATCCAGATTATCTGTCACTGGCTCGGTGAACCACCCGCGGAGGGCTTCGCGGCATTCGTCGCCGGACGTTTCCAGCCGGAGTCCTTGATGGCGCGTTCGCGTGCCTCGACGCTGTTGCCCTCCGGCGTCGCGGCGGCGGAACGCGGGGCGCCCACCACGACTTCGCTGTTCGGGGGCGTGCCTTTGGGCAACGGCGTCTGTAGCTGAACCGCCTGCTGCGACGAGGCTGCGGCTTGCGCTTGCGCCGACGCTTTGGCTTGTGGCGGCGTGCCTGCCGCGGCGCGCGGGTTGAGCGGCGCCCAGCCGGTCTCGCGAATCACGCGTTCAAGAATGGACTTCGCCGTGTCGTTGCCGGTATCGATCGCGAGCGCTTCGTTGGCGTGTTGACGTGCGCAAGGCCACGACTGCTGCGCGGCGCAAGTTTGCGCTGCTTGCAACGCGGCGTCGCGGCGGGCGGCCAGCGACTTCAATTCTGCCGCGAGGTCTTGTGCGTCGGAACTGCCCGGTTGCATCGTTTGCGCGGCGCCGAGCGCGGCTTGTGCCGCGGAGAGATCGTTGGCGCGGAAAGCGAGGCGCGCCGCCTGCAAAGCTTGCGCGGCATCGCGGAACTGTGGCGCGGGTTTGGCGGGCGCAGCGGCCACCGGTGGCGCGATGGGCGTCGCCGGCATCGCCTGTACCGGCCTGGCGGGATTGACGGGCACGGCGGGTTTGCCCGCGGTGGCAGCCTGGTTGGTGGACTGAGCCGGCGAATACAGTGCGATCGTGCCCGTCGTCGTTCTGGCGTCCTGAGTAGTTTCGGTTTCAGCCGACTGGTCGCTACTGCCGCTCAATGAATCGCGATCGCTGAATAGCGCATATCCGACATACGCCAGGCCGATTACGACAACTGCGCCGATGGCATAGAGCACCTTGCGAAGCGGGATTGCGCCGTGAGCCGCCGCATTGGGCAGCGCATGAAGATGCGGAATCGGCGCATCCGGTGAAACGAGTGCGGACGCAGGCATCACTGCCTCGCCACGAGCGGGTTCGCTCGCGAACGCGGCACGCGTCGTGGGGTCGGTCTCGTCGGCTGTCGCCGCGTCGAGGCTGTTCTCGAGGCTGTTCTTTTGCGCGGCTTTATTCATGGCGCTGGCGCGGCTGCCGGGAATCACTGTGCGCTTGTGCGGACCCGCGTCGAGTGGATGGACCGCGCCGCAATATGGGCAATAGTCGACTTGCCGGTACAGTGCGCCGCCACACCGCTTGCAAGGCGTTGGAAAACTATGTCCGAGTAGTGTCTGGGTGGACATGCTGTGGACCCACCTTTGGAAAACGATGCCATTACGGCATGTTCCGGATCATGTTGAAGCGGGAGCAATGTCCGCGGAAATCACAATCCACATGCGCCGGAGAGTCATTGCGGCAAGGCCACGCTTGCGATGCCGCTGGTTGCAATATGTGGCGTTTCAGTGAGAACGTCAATCGCCGTTGCTACCTAGGTTATGTGCGCTAGCGCACATTTGCAGGTACGACGAAATACCCCCTATATCGGCAGGACGAACGGGCGTGACGGTTTTTTCACACCATTCGAAGGGCGCTGAAAATAGAACGAGGTCGGCGCGCGTGGCGTCCGACCTCGTCATTTAAGCGCTTGCATCAAGCGCCTGAGAAAAGCGGGAAAATAATCAGTGCTTGCGTAGCGGATGATCCTTCAGCAGCCATGCGAGCGCGAACGCCAGCACCACCACGCACGCAGCCGAAAGGTACACCGTGTGCAACGCGCCCGCGAATGCTTGCAGATAATCGTCGCGCAACGCTTGCGGCAACTCGTGGATCGCGGCAGGTCCGAGCGCGTGCGGCAATTCGGTGTCGGGCGGGATCAGCTTTTCGAGGCGCGCGGCGAGACCGTTGGAGAACACAGCGCCGAAGCTCGCCACGCCGATCGAACCACCGATCGAGCGGAACAGCGTCGCGCCCGAAGTCGCCACGCCCATATGCTTGAACTCCACGGTGTTCTGCACCGCGAGAATCAGCACCTGCATCACCATGCCAAGCCCGCAGCCGAGAATGCCCATGTCGAGATACATCACATGAATCGGCGTGCTGATCTGCAGGCGTGCGAGCAACAGCATTGCGACCGCCACGAGAAACGTGCCCGCGATCGGGAACATGCGGTACTTGCCGATCTTGCTGATCACCCGGCCGGTCACCATCGACATCAGGAACAGGCCGCCCATCATCGGCAGCATTTGCATGCCGGCTTCCGATGGCGTCGAACCTTTGACCACCTGCAAATACAGCGGCAGGAACGTCACCGAGCCGAACAGCGATACGCCGATGATGAAGCCGATCAGGCTGCTCAGCAAAAACGTACGCTGTTTGAAGAGTTCGAGCGGCATGATCGGTTCGACCGCGCTGCGTTCTTCGTGAATGAAACCCCAGATCGCCACGAGGCCCATGCCCAGCGTGAACCAGAGTTGCGGCGACGACCACGGCAGGATCGTGCCGCCCTGGCTCGTGAACAGGATGATGCAGGTGAGGGCGCCGGCGAGAAACGCGGCGCCCATGTAGTCGATGGTGTGCTTCACGTGGCGAACGTGCGGCCTGAAGACCGCGCCGATCACGACGAGCGATATGATGCCGAGCGGCAGATTGATGTAGAAGATCCAGCGCCACGTCAGGTGCTCGACGAGAAAGCCGCCGAGCAGCGGGCCGATCACGGTCGCAAGACCGAACACACCGCCGAACACGCCCTGATAGCGACCGCGTTCAGCCGGCGGAATCACGTCGGCGATGGCGGCCATCGTCACCACCAGCAAACCGCCGCCGCCGAGACCTTGCAGTGCGCGCAGCACGATGAGCTGCGTCATGTCCTGCGCGATACCGCACAGCGCGGAGCCGACCAGGAACACGATGATCGCTGTCTGCAGCACGATCTTGCGGCCGAACAGGTCGCCGAACTTGCCGTACAGCGGCACGACGATGGTAGAGCTGAGCAGGTAGGCGGTCACCACCCATGACAGATTATTGAGCCCGCCCAGTTCGCCGACGATGGTCGGCAGCGCCGTCGAGACGATCGTCTGATCGAGCGCGGCGAGCAGCATGACCAGCAGCAGTGCCGGAAACAGCAGGCGGATCGGCGGGTGAGCGGCTGCCTGCGCGCTCGCCTGCGCGTGGGCCTGCGTCAGCTCGGCAGGTTGTGTCGTGGTCGATTGGTCCATGGCATCACGGGTTGAAATTAATTAATTCGGAGATTAATATATGCGACATCGCGTCACCAGTCAATTTGAAGGCAATGGCAAGGATTCCGTCCGATGGTCGAAGGGTGAAAAACACGGTGCCTGACACGGCTGCCGTGAAGGTTCGCAAGGCGCGCTCCGCGCCGAGCCAGGCTGTTGAAACCCACGCAGGCGCGCTGTCGGTAAAACCTGAGGCCGCCGCCGCACCCGCGCGGCGGCCAGGCAGGCCTTCAGGCACCGCGCGCGGACCGGAGCAGCGCAACCGCTTGCTCGATGCCGCGCTCGTGCTGTTCGCGCGGCAGGGCATCGTCGACACCACGCTTGGGGAGATCGCCCGCGAGGCCGGTTTCACGCCGGCGATGATGCATTACTACTTCAAGACGCGCGATCAACTGCTCGACGTGCTGATCGACGAACGTTTCGCGCCGCTGCGCGCGGGGCTCGGCGTGCCGTTCCAGGAAAATCCCGACGATCCGGTCGCGGCGATCACGCAACTCGCACAGCGACTGGTGCAGGTGGCGGCCGACCATCCGTGGTTTCCGTCGCTGTGGGTGCGCGAAGTGATCAGCGACGGCGGTCTGTTGCGTCAGCGCATGCACGAGCGCTTCGGCAACGCGCATCAGAAGGCGTCGCTGTCAGCCATTGCCCGCTGGCAGAAAGAAGGGCGCTTGAACGCCGGACTGGAACCCGCGCTCGTATTCGTCACGCTGCTAGGGCTGACGATTTTGCCGCTGGCCACGTCGAAGCTGTGGTGCAACGATCCCGTGCGTCGTAATATCGGCGGCGAGGAGATTGCGCGGCATGCCGTGGCCTTGCTGCTGCAGGGCATTGGTCCGAAGAAGGCCGATTGATAGCCGATTGATAGCCGATTGATGGCCGCTGCTCGCTGAGCCGCGCCGGCGTCACGCGGAACGCGATCACCCCGCCTTACGCTTTGCGTTTTTCCTTCCACGCCTCATAAGCGGCTTTGGTCGTTTCGTTCGGCGGGTAAGTGCCGGGCAAGGCGGCACCGTCACGAATCCGCTCGGTGAGAAACGCTTCGAGTTGCTCCTGTTCGGCAGCGGCTTGCGCGACCTCTACCGCCATTTTCAAAGGAATCACCACCACACCGTCCGCATCGCCGACGATCACGTCGCCTGGAAACACCGCGACGCCGCCGCAGCCGATCGGCACATTGATATCCACCGCGTGATGGCGAATCAGATTGGGCGGCGCGCTCGCGCCCGCGCAGAACACGGGGATGCCGAGCGCCGCGATCGTCGTGCTGTCTCGCACCGGGCCGTCGGACACCATGCCCGCCACGCCGCGAACCTTCAAGCGTTGCGTCAGGATCGAACCGAACGACGCGCTGCCACGCTCACCGCGGCAATCCTGCACGAGCACATGGCCGGCCGGAATCGTTTCGACACATTTGCGCTGGGCGTACTCGGGATCGGCGAAGAGTTCGAGCACGTCGATGTCTTCCCGCGACGGAATGTTGCGCAGCGTGAACGCCGGCCCGACCAGGTTCGCGCCGCTGTGCGCGGCGAGCGGCGCGACGCCCTGCATGAACGTATTGCGCAGGCCGCGCTTGAACAATTGAGTCGTCAGCGTGGCGGTGCTGACCTGGCGAAGGGCTTCGAGCGTGGCGGAGTCGAGATCGAACATGGTGTCGGGCGGCCTCAAGGTGGGAAGCGGAAAACGGGGCATGGCAAGCCCATGACGCGCGGCGCCGCAACGGCGCAATGCCCGATGCGGTGCGCCCACGATGATAGCGCCCCGCGCAGCCAGTTCAGCAAGGCCCCGCGCCGCGCCGCATTCGTCCGACGCCGAAGCCGGCGAGGCACGCAACGTGCTACTGATGGGTTGGATGTAAATGCAGGCGGCATCAACACAGGTCGCCGGCTTTGCAAAAGAACAGGAATGTGAATAGAGGCGCCAGGCGGGAAGGGCCGTGCCAATGGGGTTTGCACGAGCCGCCGCGGCGAATCGGGAGTCGGCATCGGTCAGCCATGACTGTGGCGCCGAGGGCCGGTTTTTCATTGGCGTGCAATTTTGGCGCGTTACTGTGCGCGCGTTGGTGCTCGGGCCATGTTTTACAATCTTGGGCCTGTGTGCAACTCGGCGTACGAAATCGAGTCGGAACCATGAACAGCAATATCGCAGCCGCGCAAATCGGCGGCAAGCAGCAGGGCGAAACGTTGGCCAAGTCGGACGGCCTAACCGGTTTTTTAGAGCAACAACGGAAAATGAACGGAGCATTGAGACTCGATCAGGCCACGATCGTGCTCGTAGAAGACGACCCGGACAGCCGGGAATCGTTGACCCTATTACTCGAAGCGGAAGGCGCGCATGTCGTCGCTGTGGCGGATGCGGAAGAGGGCGTGGAGGCGGCGCTGCGGTTATTGCCCGACGCCGTGGTGTGCGATCTGGAACTGCCCGCCATGGACGGTTTCTACCTGATCCAGCGCCTGCGCGACCACGAGATTCGCGGCGACCACCCGCCGTCGGTGGCGGTGGCGCTCACCGGCCACACTGACGACGCTTACCGCTTACGCAGCATCGGCGAAGGCTTCCAGCATTTCATGACCAAGCCGGCTTTGCCCGATGACCTCGTGACGCTGCTGCACGACGCGATCCACGCTCGCGCGGCGGGCTGAATCAGGGCTTCGAGCTAACCCACGGATTCGCGGCACGGCTTGACAGCCGCGCCGTGAGACGCCTGCATCCTCAGATGCCTGGCTTGATGGCAAAGCGGGGTCGAGTGCGGTTTGCGCACGTTGCCGTTCGTTACCGCTACTTGACGGCGACAGGCGTTCCCGAATCCTTGCTCGACGCCGCCGCTTCCAACGCCTGGCAGGCAGAACACAATCCCTTCAATTCGATTTCATCGCTCGCGAGACGGTAGCCCGAGTCTTCGATTTGTGCGACGAGTGCCTGGCGCAGTTTTGGCTGATGCAATTCGGTGACGTTGCCGCATTGCTGGCACACCACCAGGATGCCGTGCTGGCATTGCGTCAGATCGTGGCAGACGGTGAAGGCATTGATCGATTCGATCCGATGCACGAGCCCCGCCGAGAGCAGAAAGTCCAGCGCCCGGTACACCGTGGGCGGCGCCGAGCCGGGATGGATCTGGCGCATCTCGTCGAGCAGTGAATACGCTTTGGTGGCGCGCCCGGAATTCAGCAGCAATTCGAGCACTTTGCGACGGATCGGCGTGAGTTTTTCGCCGCGTTCGCGGCAATATTCTTCCGCGAGTGTCAGTGCGGCTTCCTGCGAAACACCGTGCGTGTGCCCCGGCTCATCGGAATGAGCGGAGGCGGCAGAGGTGGCTTTGTCGGCGGTCGCGGCGGGCTTGGCGGTCTTCATGCGTCGATTATAAAGGCCATCGCGTCTTGCCGTGCCGGCGCGCGAAGCGCGTGGCCGCCGCCTTGGCTATGCGCGGCATGATCGAGCGGTAGCGCGCGTGGCCAGAGCACGGGCCGCGCGCGGCCCGATGGCTCAAGTCAGCGGGAAGTCGACGTACTTCTTGAACCCCGTGCGCGTCGCAATACGCGAATACCAGCGCTCCAGATTCGGCAGCGGCGGCCGCGCCACGCCGTCCAGCCCGAACCAGCGTTTGGCGTAAGCGCCGATCACGATGTCGGCCAGCGTGAACTTCTCGCCTTCAAGGAAGAAACGTCCTTGCAGATGCGTGTCCAGCATGCGCCACAGCGCGGTGACGGCGTCGAAGTCGGTGGCGAGTTTGGCGGCGTCGCGCTCGGCGGCCGGCGTGCGCACGAGCGCCCAGAATACTGGTCGTTCGGCGGGTTGCAGCGTGGACAGCGACCAGTCCAGCCAGCGGTCGATGCTGGCGCGCGATGCCGGCTCCGACGGATACAACAGACTGCCTTCGCCGTACTGCGTCACGAGATAACGCAGGATCGAGTTCGATTCCCACAGCACGAAGTCGTCGTCGACCAGCGTCGGGATCTTGCCGGTCGGGTTCATCGCGAGATAGTCGGCTTCGTTGTTACGGCCGAATTGCAGGCCGGCGTCGATACGGTCATACGGCAGCACCAGCTCATCGCAGCACCACAACACTTTCTGGACGTTGACCGAATTGGCGCGTCCCCAGATCGTAATCATCCGGTAAATCCTTTTCTTTACGTTGGTAAGCCGCGCCGGTCGCGCGGCGTTCAGCCAGTAACGATACACGATGCGCGTGATTTTGCGCGCCGCCGGGCGGCAGCCGGCCGGGCCGAACATAACGGGAAGCGCGTCTGAAAGCGACGCCCCGGCAGGCATTCGGCAATGCGCGCGCGTTGCGTACAATGAGCCCACCCGAATCCGACGAGGCACGCATGGCCCGCATTGTTCCCGACGACTGGAAGAGCCTCGCCGCCACCGGCGCGGCGGCCCGCGAACGCGAAACGCTGGCGTTGCTCGAAGAGGCCCTGCCGGATGGCTACACCGTCTATCACGGCGTGCACTGGACGCGCCTGAACCAGAACTTCTCGGTGTTCGGCGAAGCCGATTTCGTGATCGTCAGCCCGGCTGGGCGCGTGATGATCGTCGAACAGAAAACCGGCTTTCTGCGCGAAACGCCGAAAGGGCTCGTCAAGGTCTATCTGCAGACCGAGCGCAATGTGGCGATCGCGCTCGCGCACACCATCGAAAGTCTGCATCGGCGCTTTACCGCGGCGTTTGGCGCGGGCACGTATTTCGTCGAGGAACTGCTGTACTGTCCGGATCACATCGTCAAGGACGCGGCGATCGCCGGCGTGAATCCCGCGCGGATCGTCGATGCAACGCGTAAAGACCGGCTCGCGGCGATCATCCGCGAAGCCTTGCCGGCCGACGAACCGCGCCTTGCCTGCGCGCCCAAAATCCACCACTTTCTCGCCGACGAACTGGCGCTCACGCCCGACGCGAGCGCGCTGGTCGGGCAAGCAGGCACGCTCGTCACGCGGCTCGCGGGCGGTCTCGCGACATGGGCGCGGCGGCTGGAGTTCGCGCCGTTCCGGCTGCGCGTGATCGGCACGGCCGGCTCCGGCAAGACGCAACTCGCGGTGCAGGTCATGAAGGACGCGGTGGCGCGCGGCCAGCGTCCGTTATACGTGTGCTTCAACCGGCCGCTGGCGGATCACATCGCACGGGTCGCGCCGCCTGAGGCGAAGGTAGCGAACTATCACCAGCTCTGCGACTGGATCGCGCGCGACGCGGGCCGCGAACCCGATTTCCAGGCGGGCGATGTGTTCGACCAGCTCGAAACGACTTTCGCCGATACGCCGATCGATCCGCGCTGGCAATTCGACGTGCTGATCGTCGACGAAGGCCAGGACTTCCAGCAGCCGTGGGTCGCCGCGCTCGAACGTCTGTTGCGCCCCGGCGCCGCGTGGTGGTGGCTCGAAGACCCGCTGCAGAATCTGTACATGCGTGAACCCGTCGCGCTACCTGGCTGGACCACGCTGAAGGAAACCACCAACTATCGCAGCCCGCGCGACATTCTCGATTACGTGCGCGACGTGGTCGGCGCTTCGGTGCCGGTCGCCGCGGCGCTCGCGTCGGGCAGTCCGTTCGACGGCTCCGATATTTCCCTCTCGGTCTACGACGAAGCGAATGCCGCCGAAGGCAGCATCGAGGCCACCAAGCGTGCGATCACGCAGGCGCTCTCGCTCGGCTTTCGCAAGCAGGACATCGTGGTGCTGTCGTTTCGCGGCCGCGAGGGCTCGGCGATGAGCGCGCTGGATCACCTTGGGCCGCATCGGCTGCGCAGTTTCACGGGCAAGTACGATCTGTTCGGCAACCCCGAATACCGCGAAGGCGACGTGCTGTTCGAGTCGATCTACCGCTTCAAGGGACAGGCGGCGCCGTGCGTGATATTCACCGAGGTCGACTTCGAGACCTTCGACGAACGCATCGCGCGCAAGCTGTTCGTCGGCGCCACGCGCGCAACGATGAAGCTGATCGTCGTCGCGTCGCAGCGGGCCGCGCGGCATCTACACTTGCGCGACGGCAAGGAGATCAAGGAAGCGAAAGAAGTCTAGCGCCCAGGCGCCCAGGCGCCCAAGCGCTCAGGTCCACGCGCGCGCGCCGACCAGCATGCCGGTTTGCGTGGCTGCGTCCCACCAGATCACGCGCAAGAGCGGCGCTTGCTGCGCGATCAGCAGCGCCTGCACCGGATCGCTCTCGATGAAATGCGTGACTCCGCCGCGCAGTGCGGCCGCGGCCTTGTGCGCGGCGCTGCCGGCGGGACTTTCATCGTGCGTGTCGGGCGTGCGCATCACCAGTTGCAGATGGCCGAAGCCGTGCCGCGCGAGCCACGTTTCGGTGCGCGCGCGATCCACTTCCGGCCGGCCGGTGATGATCGTGCGAACCCGCTGCAAGTCGATCTCCGGCAGCACCTCGAACGGCAGCAGTGCATCGCGTTCGGCTAGCGCGCCGGCCAGATCCTCGTCGTAACGCGCGAGCGGCACGTCGGGCAGCAGAATGCCGTCGAGGTCTATCGCGTAGGTGGCGTATTCGTGATCGTCGGCCATCGCGGGCGCGGCGCCTGATTCGACGCGCGCCCAGTCGTCGCGATAACGCTCGGTGTACGCCTGGCGCTCCCACGGAAACAGCGCGAAGTAGCCGCGCGCGTCGATTGCATAGTCGGGTTGCGTGCGGCTCAGGTCGTCGACGGCGCCGGTCAGCGTCCTGACCACGAGACCGTGCTGCTGAAGAAACGCGATGCAATCGGTCAGCGTAAAACCGCGCCCGGCGATGTCCTCGCACAGCAGCACGGTCGAGCCCGCGGGCGGCATCGGCAGCGTCGAATCCCAGGCCACCGTGCGCGCCTGGCGATCGTAGCGCAGAAAGGCGACCGGCGTGCCGACGGCATGCGAGACCATCAGCGCGAGCGGCGCGCCGCCGCGCAGAATGCCGATCGCGATCGTGAAGCGCTCCGCCAGCAAGGCAGGCTGCAGCGATTCGATCCAGTGATCGAGTTGTTCGTACGTCAGGGGCAAAACCGGCTTGTTCATGACTCGTAGGGCGTCGCGTGGCGCGGGTGGGGCGAGCGTCTCTGGCGCGGCCGAGGGACCTCGTTTTTGAGACAAAGAATTTTGGCGATATTATGCATGCGGTTCAAAGATCGCGCGTCGGGGTGACGCGCGGCACCCCGACGCGCGAAGCGAGACCGCGGCCGGGGCGAGGGGCGGCGGGCCGGCACCAGACCGAGCCGGCGACTGTCAGGCCGCCCGCAAGAAAATAGATAACGGAATAAAAAAGCAGATGACCAACTCGACCACCAGGGTGAATGACCGAAAACGCGCCGTCACGGGCGCACGCTGGGCTGCGGGCCTCGTCCTCGCGCTGGCCGCGTGGAGCGCGCAGGCTCAGTCGGAGCTGCCGCTTTTAGCGCTCGATGTGCAAGGCAAGATCGGCAAGACCACCGATGCCGCGCACAAGACATACCGCCTCACCGAAGCTCAACTGCTCGCGCTGCCGGTCCATTCGATCACGACCTCGACCACGTGGACGCCGCGCTCCACCTTCACAGGACCGCTGCTGGCGGATATTCTGAAGACCGTCGGCGCATATGGCACCCAGGTCGAGATCCATACGCTCGACGACTATACCTACACCATTCCGGTGTCGGACTGCGATCGCTATGGCGTGGTCGTTGCGTACAGCATGAACGGCCGGCGTCTGAAGATCAGCGACTTCGGGCCGCTGTTCCTTATCTATCCGCGCGATGCGTTCCCGGATGAACTCACGGGCGCCTCGGGCGATTCGAAATTCGTATGGCAGATCAAGGCCCTCATCGTCAAATAATGCGCCATCCGTGGCGCCGTGCCCTCTACGTGCTGATCTGGCTGACCGCGCTCGCGGCGCCGGTCGGCGCGATCGGCTATCTGTTGTACGCGAATCTGCTCAACCCGCGCGCCACCGAGCAGTTGACCGGCTCGTACGACGGCTTCTACTGGGACGCCGCGCAACTGCAAATCGCTTACGCGCGCTTCGAGAATCAGTTGCTGCTGTATCAGTCGGGTGTCGACGACGACTATCAGCGGCTCATGCTGCGTTACCAGTTGCTGCAATCCAAGCTGCACGTGATGGCCGGCTCGACGCGCCGGCTGACTACCCAGCTCTCGCTGCTGCAAAGGCAACTGGACGAAATCCATGCGCTCGATCAGTTGCTGGGCGGCATCGAACCCGAAGTCGACGCGCTGCCGAAAGACCGCAGCCAGGCCAACCGGATCGTCGCGCAACTGCGTCAGCACTGGAACGAGGTCAACGATCTCGCGCTGAGCCGCCGTTTCGCCGATGTCGCCGATCGCGAAGCGATGAACCGCGACTTCATCGACAAGCGCCGCATCCTGTTCGCTGGCGGCATGTTGCTGCTGTTGCTGTCGGCGGCGGCGACGCTGCTGCTCGTGCTGAACGGACGGCGCCGGACGCGCCTGATGCATCAGCAGCATGCGGCGCTCGAAGCCGAGCACCAGGCGAGCCGCGCCGCGCGCGAGGCGAGTCATGCGAAGGACGCGTTTCTCGGCATGATCAGCCACGAACTGCGCACGCCGTTGCATGCGATCGTGTCGTCGATCGAATTGCTGGGCTTCAACTATCACTCCGAGGCAGACCGCAAGGTGATCCAGCGGCTCGAAACGGCGGCGCGGCATCTGGAGGCACAGATGAAAGATCTGACCGACTACGCGCGCCTCGGCGCCGGCAAGCTCGAGTTGCGTCACGAGCATTTTGAGCCGCGCGAACTGCTGGCGTCGATCGTCGATGAACATGCTATGTCGGCCGCCGCGCGCGGTCTGCAACTGGAGAGCGAGGCGAGCGGCATGAGCGGACTCGTCGATTCCGATCCGCACCGCATCCGCCAGATCGTCAACAACCTCGTCACCAACGCGATCCGCTATACCGAGACCGGCACGGTGCGCGTGCAGTTGCGGCAGCGGCCGGCGATGCTGGTTTTCGTCGTCAGCGATACGGGGCCTGGCGTGCCGCATGCGCAGATTCCGCTCATCTTCCAGGAATTCACTCAACTGGACGCGTCGCGCACGCGTCGCTTCGAAGGCGCGGGCATGGGGCTGACGATCGTGCAGGGGCTGGTCAAACTGTTCGGTGGCACCGTCGAGGTGGCGAGCAAGGTCGGCGAGGGCACCACCTTCACCGTGACGATTCCGGTTACGCCGGTCGCGGCTGCGCTGCCGCAGAGTGTGGCGGCGCGCGCCGAGCCAGGTGGTGGCGCGCGCCCGTGCGTGCTGATCGTCGACGACAACCGTCTGATCCGCGAGTCGCTCAGCGAAATGATCGCGCACATGAATTTCGACGCGCACGCCGTCGCCAATGCCGACGATGCGCTCGCCTGGCTCGACACGCGCCGTTGCGACGTGGTGTTGCTCGATCTGCACATGCCCGAGCGCGACGGCTATACGTTTCTCGCGGACTTCGCCACGCGGGGCGGGCCGTCCGCGGGTGTGCCGGTGATCGTGGTCAGCGCGTATGCGCCGGAGGAGGAAGTAGCCGGAGGGGCGGGAGAAGGAGAAGCCGGCTCGCAGCCGTTCTTCGAGGCGTTATTAAAGCCGGTACATTACGAGGAGCTCCGCAGCGCGTTGCAGCGGGCTTTGGCTTCGCGGCATACGGTGTGATGCGAAGCGTGGCGGCCGGGCGAAGGTGGGCATCAACCTGAGCACACGCCTTCAGCCGTTTGCCGGCGCGAGTGGATCCGCTTAGGGCCGGTTCAGCCGCTTCGACAGATCGGCGACCAGGATCGCCATGCGCGCGGGCTTTTCATAGCACGCGACGTCGTAATTGCGGATCACCTGGCTGATCTCCGATTCGCTGGCCTTGCCGGTGAGCAATTCGCCAGTCAGCACGAAGATCGGCGCGTCCGGATTTTCCGAGGCGCGCACCGCGCGAATCGCGTTCGCCGAAGTCTGAGCGCCGAACAGCCAGTCGATCACGATGCCGTCGAACACCTGGCTTTGCAACTGGTCGGCAAAGGCCGCGAGTCCGTAGATCGCCACCGCCGCGAAGCCGCTGCGCTCCAGATAGTCGCGCAGGTTGTCGGCGCTGGCCTGATCGTCGTCGACCACGGCGATGGTCGGCTTGTCGGTTTCGGCGCGGCGCGGATAGATCTCGATCTTGTGAACTTCGTACGCGCTCTGGTAAAGCGTACCGTCGTGGCGCGCCACGCGCCATTGACCGAGCCGGGAGTACGCGACGAATTCGGGGCGGCTGCCCGCCTCGAGCGCGGCGCCGACCCAGGCCGTGCAGGCCAGTTCGATCGCGCCGATGCTGAACACGGCTTCCTGGGCGATCGCGCCGACCATGCCCGGATCGAGCGATTGCGCGCCGAACAGCTGGGCGGCCGGTTCGCCGAACACCTCGGCGACCTTCTTGATCTGCGAGAGCGTCCACGGGCTGTTGCCGCGCAACTTGCGGTGCCCCTGTGAAAAACTCAGATCGAGGATGCGGCACAGCTCCGTGGTCTGCTGGCGTTTGCCGATTCCGTGCCGGCTCATCAACTCGCGCACGCGCTCGGCGACTGCGATGGAGTCAGGTGAGTTTGTTTCGTTGGCCATACTGCGTGAGAATCCGCCGTCTTAAAGGGTACTGGGGAGTGCGATACGACAGGCGCAGCGCGGCCATGCACATTCAATGCGCAAAGACGCGGCGTCGCAGGGGACAGCAAATGTACCGTAAAAAGTATCGCAATCTGTAGTTTTGTACGACCGCCGTCGAGCCCGTCCGCGCGAGAGTCGGCAAGGACCGGTTTGGCGATCTTTTTATGCATTGAGCATCAATGTATTTTACCGATGAAACCTCGCTGCATCTGAAGAGAAATATGTCGCCCGATGCCAGCCGCCCGAAAACCTCTAACCAGCAGACATCGTGCCGAGCTTCGCCGCCGAGTTTTTCAGGCCTTTGAAAATCCGCTCGGCGACCTTGGCCGGAAAGCGTTCGGGCAATTCCGCCGAGACCCGCTCGATCACGCCGGGCGTCTGTTCGATCAACCGCTGGATCAGCGGTTCCGCGTCCGCGCCGTACGAGCACTTCAGCGCCATGGTGTTGAAGTGGCGCCGCTGCACGTCGCGAAACGCGTCGTGCTTGCTGCGCGACCACATGCCCATGGCTAGCCTCGCCTTGAACCATGACCACTGGTTCGGGCCGCTGCCTTCCACCGGCCAGATCGACATCACGTCGTAAAGCGGCGTGAGGCGGTAGTGGCCGCCCGCCAGCAGGCGGATGCTGAAGTTCTTGGCGTGGCCGTCCGGCGCCGCCAGCATCCAGAACAGAATCTGGCTTGCCAGCAACGTTTCGATGTCCTGCCGCGCCTCGACCGATTGCTGCAGAATTCGCGCGAGGTCGAGCACGCCCGGGCCGCCTTCGTTTTCGTATTTGCGATGCGACGGCACGCCGTACACCTGGCAGAAATCTTCCTGTGGCAGACGCAGCAGCCATTGCCCGCTCGAATGCATTTGCCGGTCGAAGCGCTCGACGCTCAACACCCGCTGCTTGCCGAACGTCATGATCTCCGTATTGGCGACCGGCAGGCCATAGGCGCGCAGAATCCGCAGGCAGAGCCACTCGTTTTCAACCGAGGTGCTGAGGTCGGCGAGCTTGTTGCCGACGAGGCCGAGCGGCAACTTGAAAATGTGCGTGGTGGGCGTGGCGCCATGCGGCCGCTGCCACTTGCCGTCGTGCCACAGCAGCGCGGTTTTCTCCTGCGCGCCGGCGAGCGAGATGCGGAAGTCGTCCGTCTCGTCCGGAGCGCCGAGCGCGGGGTTGCTGACCGTGCGCGCCAGCATGGTCTCGATCTCGCTGTCCGTGAGCGGCGTGCCCTCGATCCGTTCGACGCCTTGCGGCGCGTCGTCTTCGGCGAGCAACTGCACGGCGCCCACGCAATCGCGGCCGATGGCTTGCAGCAGATCGAACGCATCGAGCGTCTCGGTCTGGTAGCGTTGGCCGATGCGTTTTCTGATCGCCTCGCTGTCCGGCAACAGGTTGTCGAAATAGTTGAGGACGCGTGGGCCTTTTTGCGCCAGGTTGCCCGGCGTGAACGGCAGCGACAGCGACAGCGGCCGTCCCGCGGGCGAGGCGACCCACGCGGGATCGTAGGCGAACTCCATGGGCCCGCGAGCGGGCAGGCGCCAGACGCCGACGCGCTCGCCGTTGGCCCATACCGATAGCGCACGTGAGTGAGTTTGGCGGCCCATGCTCACCACTCGATCAACGGCGCCGGGCCCGGCAGCGCCTGGCTCTTGTCGCGCAACTGCAATTGCAGGCCGTAGACGCCGCACAAGGCCAGCAATTGTGCGAGGGTGAGGGCGGCGGCGTCGGTTTCGAAGGCCGAAATGCGGCTCTGGCTGACGCCGATCCGCGCGGCGGCCTCGGCCTGCGTGAGGCCGGCTTGCCGCCGGCTGGCGGCAAGCAGCTGGGCCATCTGGTCCGGTGTGGCGATGAGGTGGAGCATGGCAGATTATCCGCGACACGAATAAATGCACTTTATGCGTCACACGAATATTTGTCAAATATTCGTGTGACGCATATTTTACGTATATCTGTTTGGCGAATAAAATGCAGATATCTGTGTGGCGAATAAACAGCGCGAATGGCATGCGAGCCCCTGCGGACGCGCTTCAACGCGCTTGCACCGTCGGTCTTCAGGCACAGCGGCATTGCGGACAACCGGGCCGCCTGCGAAGATTACGCCCACACTTAAAACCTGCCCGCCCGATGACCACGACTTACCCGTTGCACGCGAGCCTCACTTCCGCCGACCAGGTGTTCCCGAACCATGCCGATGTGGTGATCGCCGGCGCCGGCATCATGGGCTGCGCCGCCGCTTACTACCTGGCGCGCCGTGGCCTTTCGGTGGTGGTGCTCGACAAATCGCGGATCGCCGGTCAGCAGTCGTCGCGGGCGTGGGGATTCGTGCGCCAGCAGGGCCGCGAATCCGCCGAAGTGCCGCTGATGATGGCCGGCATCCCGATGTGGGAAAAACTCGAGAGCGAGCTGAATTTCGATCTCGAATGGCGTCAGGGCGGCTGTCTGTACGTGGCGACCGGCGAGGAGGACTGGGCCTCGTTCCAGCAATGGATGGACGTCGCTCGTCAGCACGGGCTCGACACGCGCACGCTCGACCGCAAGCAGATCGACACGGTCGTGACCGGCATGCACGCTCCGGCGCTCGGCGGCCTCTACACGCCGAGCGATGGCCAGGCGGAACCGCGTCGCGCCGCGGCTGCTTTCGCGGCGCGGGCGGCGGAGGCCGGCGCGCTCTTTTTCGAAGGCTGCGGCGTGATCGGCGTGGAGCGCGCGGGCGGTGCGATTGCCGGCGTGGTCACCGAGCGCGGTACGCTGCGCACCTCGCGCTTCATCTGCGCGGCCGGCGCCAGCAGCTGGCGTCTGCTCAAAACGCTCGGGCTCGAACTGCCGCAGCAGGCGGTGCGCGGCACCTGCATGCGCACCAATCCGCTGCCGCGCATCAGCGCGTCGACGTTCTGGGGCCACGGCCTCGGCGTGCGGCAGCGCGCGAACGGCGCGATCAATCTCGCCGACGACATGCAGGTCGACGTCGACATGACGCTCGGCCATTTCCGCGCGCTCAAGTGGTTCCTGCCCGAGTTGTGGGCGCAGCGCGAGAAGTTCAGCTTCCACCTGAACGGCGCATGTCTGCGTGATCTGCGCGAGCGTTTGCCGGGCGGCGTGTCGAAACACGAACGTGTGCTGCATCCGCGTGATCCGCATCCGCAGCCGAACGTGGGCCATGCGCCCCGGGCGTTGAAAAAACTGCGCGCCTTGTTCCCCGCGTTGAAAGACGCGCAGGTGGTCGAATCGTGGGCCGGTCTGATCGACGTGCTGCCCGACGGCATTCCGGTGATCGACGCGCCGCCGCAGGTCAGCGGGTTGACGATCGCCACCGGCTTTTGCGGTCACGGTTTCGCGATGGGGCCGATCGTCGGCAAGCTGCTCGCGGAATTGAACGATGGCGGCCAGGCGTCGCTCGATCTGTCGGCGTTCCGCCTGCAGCGTTTCTTCGACGGCACGATGCAACGGCCTCGCAGCATGCTGTAAAACGCTTCTGTCTCAATCTTCCTCCCGCACCAACCAATGAACGAACCGACCTTGCGCCACGCCGGCGTGCCGTACTACACGCAATGGGGCAGCCCCGACTGGGTTGGTCGGATCGTCGAGCAGCACGGCGATCCGTGCGCCGATCCCGGCTGGCAGCGCAGCGGCTTCTCCGATCCCGAGCGTTACCGCTTCTGGGCCAAGCGCCTGTGCGGCCTGACGTGCCTCGAGTCGGCGCTCGACTATTGGCGCATCGAACACGCACCGCGCGCCGCGCTGCTCGACGAAGCGTTGCGGCATGGCGTGTACCGCATGCGCGAGGATGGCGGCGTCGACGGTTTGATCTACCGGCCGTTTGCCGATTGGGTGGCCGACGCGTTCGGCGTTCAGGTCGACGTGCTGCCGCAGGCGTCCATCGAAGACATGGCCGCGCGCCTGAACGCCGAGACGCTGGCGATCGTCTCCGTGAGCCCCGAAATCCGCTATCCCGAGCGGCCCAATCAGCGCCAAGGCGGCCATCTGATCCTGCTGCACGGACGCGGCCGCGATGGCGTGTGGTTTCACAATCCCTCGGGCATCGCGCCGCATCAGGCCGATGTGTATCTGCCGTTCGAAACCATGGTGCGTTTCTACGCCGGGCGCGGCATGACGCTCAGCCGGATCGCGCGCTAGGCGCGACGTGCGGCGGGTGGGGCGTCCGGTGGGCGCGATGTTCGGGCCCGTTTTCTGCTGGATAGCCGGTACCGACTTCTGCGCTACCGGAACCGCCATGAAACGAACCTACGCCCTCCTTGCCGCCAGCTTGATGGCTCTTGGCTCCGCCGCCTCGGCGGACGCTGCCAGCCGCGACGATCAGGCCAAGGCCTGCCGTGGCGACGCCATGCATTTCTGCGCCGCCGACATTCCCAACGAAGACAAGATCACCGCCTGCATGAAGCAGCACGTCGATGAACTCAGCCCAGCGTGCCGCGCGATGTTCAAGGGTGGCAAGAAGGGCGGCGACAAAGACACGTCGCAGTGATGGCGGCGCGGCTGGTTTTGGGTTCAGCCTGGCTTCAATGTATGGCCACGCGCGCGGCTGAGCAGGCTGTGTCGAAACGATCTTCAACCGCGCGCTAACGCGCCCGTCGTCGCGCGACTTACCGCCGCGCTTTCCCGATCCGGCCCCAGGGCGCGCGCGGCGTCGTAGAATCGCTTGTCCTCGACTCCCGGAGCCGCCGCGTGCCTGATTCGCCCAAGCCGGAGCCACGTCCGCCGCGCTTCCGTTTGTCGCGCCGCGCCCGCACGCCCTGGCAGGCGCCGCGCGCCCGCACGCTGTTCACGCGGCCCGCGGCGTCGCCGCAGCGCATGCTGCTGCATCGCATCTATCTGGTGGTCGGCCTGTGCGTGCTCGCCTTCGCCGTGCTCTACATCGATCGGGACGGCTTGCGCGACGCTAACCGCAAAGTCCTCGGCATCATCGATTTGATGTACTTCACGATGGTGACCGTGGCCACCGTCGGCTACGGCGACATCGTGCCGGTGACCGCCCGCGCGCGGCTCATCGACGCCTTTTTCATCGTGCCGATCCGCATCGTCATCTGGTTCGTGTTTCTCGGCACCGCCTATCAGTTCGTCATTCAACGCGTCATCGAGGAATTCCGCATGAAACGCCTGCAAAAGCAGTTGCGCGATCACGTCGTGATTTGCGGCTACGGATTGAGCGGTTCGGTCGCGGTGCGCGAGTTGCTGGAAAGCGGTTTCGCCGCGGAATCGATCGTCGTGATCGATCCGCAGCAAGCGGCGCTCGAAGCGGCCACGGGGCTCGGCGTCGCCGGCCTGCTCGGCGATCCGTCGCGCGAGGATCTGTTGCAGCAGGCGCAGGTGCATATTGCCCGCGCGGTCATCATTGCCGTCACCGACGACGCCACCGCGATCCTGCTCACGCTGACCGTGCGCAGCGTCGCGCCGCAGGCCAAGATCGTCGTGCGGATTCAGGAGCAGACCTATCAGCGCCAGTTGCGCCAGGCCGGCGCGAACGTGATCGTCTCGTCGACCAAGATCGGCGGCTTGCTGCTCGCCGACGCGGTCGACAGCGAATACATCGTGCCCTTCGTGAACGATCTTTTGTCGGCACGCGGCCGCGTCAACCTGGTCGAACGTCAGGCGACGGCGCAGGAAGTCGGCCGCTGGAGCAATGCGTTGCCGGGCGCGGTGGTGGTTGGCCTGGTGCGCGCGGGACGCGTGCTGTCGTTTTACGAAGACGAGCCGTGTCCAATCGAGGCGGGCGATCTGCTGATGGTGATCCAATCGTCGCGCCAGCCGAACGAAACGCCCGCCGCCTGCTAGCCCATTCGAACTCAACCTTCTGCCAAGGACTGGAACGACCTGCCCATGACCCACCCGACCACGCAGACTTTCGACGCCGCCGCGACCACGCGGCTGATTCCCTATGCCGCGCTCGTCGGCGCACTCAAGCGCGCGACGATCGACTACGCGCAGCAGCGCATCGCGAGTCCCGAGCGGCTTGTCGTGCCGCTCAACGAAGACGGCATCATGCTGTCGATGCCCGCCACCGCGCCCGACCTCGCGATCCACAAGCTGGTCAACGTGTGCCCTGGCAACGGCGCGCGCGGCCTGCCGACCATCCACGGCAAAGTGATGGCATTCGACGCCGACACCGGTGAGACGCTCTTCATTCTCGACGGCCCGACCGTGACGGGACGCCGCACGGCGGCGATCTCGATGCTCGGCGTCGACACCTTCGCCGCCGGCACGCCGCGAGAATTCCTGTTGATCGGCACCGGCACGCAGGCGCTCAACCATCTGGAGGCGATCGGCGAACTGTTTCCCGACGCGCGCGTGTGGGTGAAGGGCAGTGCGCCCGCGCGCGCCGAGGCGTTTTGCGCCGCGCATCAGGACAAGGCGCGCGATCTTCAACCGCTGATGCAACCCAGCGCCACGATCCCCGATTCGGTCGACGTGGTGATCGCGCTGACCACGAGCAGACAGCCCATCTACGACGAAGCGGCGCGCGCGGAGCGGCTCGTGATCGGCGTCGGCGCATTCACGCCGGCGATGGTCGAGATCGGCGCGCGCACCCTCGGCGGCAGCGCGCTTTTCGTCGATGACGAAGCGGGCGCCCGCCACGAAGCCGGCGACTTCATTCAGGCGGGCGTAGACTGGGCTCAGGTCGGCGGCATCGCCTCGGTGCTCGACAATCCAGCGTTGTTGCCGCAAAAAAAACCGGTCGTATTTAAAAGCGTCGGCTGTGCGGCGTGGGATCTGGCGGCGTGCCGCGTGGCGCGCGAGGCGTTGTCAGGTGGTTGAAGGCTTGGCGAAAAATCGTGCGTGAGAGGGCACGTGGGCGGCCTGCGGGCGTGCTTTGCAACAGGATCGAGCGTGGCTCGCGAACATCGAAAAGGCCTTGAAAACAGGCCTTTACGGCGTCCGGTTGGCATATTGCGCTAACCTGAGGCACATGTTGCCGTGCAAACAATCTCAAAACGTTGCACCATAGGCGTTTGCCAGAAAAAGTGCCGGTCCGCCGGCACGGCGCTGCTGCTTTTTTCTGCCCGTTGACCGACGCCTTATCCATCACGACGCTGCGACCGCGCTATGACGACCCACCACGCTTCTGCCACTCCCGACCTGCCGCTCGACATGATCATCTTCGGCGGCACCGGCGACCTGTCGTTTCGCAAGCTGCTGCCCGCGCTCTACATGGCGCATCTGCACTGCAATCTGCCGCCGGACACCCGCATTCTCACGATCGGCCGCAAGCCCTGGTCGCGCGAGGAGTACATCAACGAATTCATGGAGCTGAAGGCCAAGCCCTTCATCGAAAAGAAAGCATTCGATGCCGGCGCCTGGGACAAATTTCTCGCGCTGTTCGAATACGTGCGCATGGACGTCGATTCGGTCGAAGACTATCAGCGCCTGAAAGAAGTGTCGCGTGAAGGCGTGCGCCGCGTGTTCTATCTCGCGACGTCGCCGGATCTGTTCACGAATATCTGCGACAACCTCTCGGCGGCGGGACTGGTGGACGCCAACTCACGCATCGTGCTCGAGAAGCCGCTGGGTCACGATCTGGCCTCCGCGCAGGAAATCAACACGGCGGTCGGCAAGCATTTCAGCGAAGCGCAGATCTACCGGATCGACCACTACCTCGGCAAGGAAACCGTGCAGAACCTGATGGTGCTGCGCTTCGGCAATCCGATTTTCGGCCCGCTGTGGCAAGCGCCGTATATCAAGAGCGTGCAGATCACGGTGGCGGAAACGGTCGGCGTGGGCAGCCGTGCGGGCTTCTACGATAAAACCGGCGCGCTGCGCGACATGGTGCAGAACCACTTGCTGCAATTGCTGTGCATTGTCGCGATGGAGCCGCCGGTGTCGCTCGACCCGGACGCGGTCCGCGACGAAAAGCTCAAGGTGCTGCGCTCGCTGCGGCCCATGACGCCCGAGGACATCGCGCGTGATACCGTGCGCGGCCAGTACACAGCGGGCGCCGTGGATGGCGAGGCCGTGAAGGGTTATCAGGAAGAAGACAATGTGCCGGCGGGCAGCCGCGCCGAAACCTTCGTCGCATTGCGCGCGCATATCAACAACTGGCGCTGGGCACACGTGCCGTTTTTCCTGCGCACCGGCAAGCGGATGCAGAAGAAGGTGTCGGAGATCGTCATCGAATTCGCCGAACTGCCGTTCTCGATCTTTCCGAAGGGCGGTCGCAATTACGGCAATCGTCTGGTAATCCAGTTGCAGCCGGAAGAATCGATCCAGTTACAGGTGCTCGCGAAAGAGCCGGGCAGCGGCATGCATATGCTGCCGGTGAATCTGAATCTGGATTTGCAGCAGGCCTTCACCGAGCGTCGCGCGGAAGCGTATGAGCGCTTGCTGATCGACGTGATTCGCGGACGCCTCACGCATTTCATGCGGCGCGACGAACTCGAAGCGGCATGGGCGTGGGCCGAACCGATTCTGGAAGGCTGGGGCAAATCGGGCGAAAAACCGCGCGGTTATACGGCGGGCACGTTTGGACCGGCGGCATCCACGGCGCTGATGGCGCGCGAAAATGCCGTGTGGGCGGAAGAGTCGCAATAAGCTTTGCTTCAGCGCTAGATGGAGATGGCCCGCATTGGCTGGCGGGCCACAAAATCGGCATCCCGAAGCCTATCGCCTGCTGGACAGGTGCTTCCATGCGACTACGCTTGTGAATACAACAACGACGGCCGCGATCAGATAGCCCGAAACGATGAGGATAAAGTTAGTCCACGCCTCGATATCGTAGGCATCGGGCATCCAGGCGGGATACAGCGAACGCAGCAGGCGTCTCACGAAGTCCGCGAGCCATAGCGGTATTTCAAACGAAAGCTGTTGCGATCCCCAAGCGAGTGCTGTGCCCAATGCCAACCATACTGCGAGCGTGCTAGCGCGCCATCGAAGCAATCGTGCATGTCTCATCGGCCACGTGCTCGGCAATAAAATCTCTTAGCCCGCCGAAACGCCCACCCGATTGCCGATCCACGATGTAGTAGGTGCCGGGAGGAATCGGGCCGACATCCACATCGGCCACTTCGTCCGGGTTGTCCCGGCCTATCTTCTGCCCTGAGTAAGCCTCGACCTGGCCGAAGCCGGAGCAGACCAGCTGCGAAGTCTCTTTTCGATTGAGTGTGAAGCTACAGAACACAGGCATCGTTTTTTTTCGTAGTGGAGAAAGACTCCTTCTAGCATTGCTCTTGCGGGCTTGTATATAGGACGATTTATTCTTGACGAAGTTTTACACTGGCCGATTCCATGTGCATATCCAGGCCGTCGAGGACGAAGAAAAGCCCGCGCGATGGCGGGCCACAAAGTGCCTATGGATCGACGCGGCTCTAAGGCAACGAAATCGTCAACGTAGCCGACTGCGGCCCGAGTTTGACCACCTGCGAATACGGCGCGAGCGAGCGCAAGGTCTGATCGCGCAGATAGGTATTGAGGCCGAGATAAGCCAGCAATCCAACCAGTGCGAACACCGCGCCGATCGACCACAACGGCACCTCGCGTTTCAGACGATGCGCGACCTGATCGGGCAGCGGCCAATGCGGCGCGAACTGCGCGCGCTTGCCCTTCAGATGCGCGATTTCGTCGCCGATGCGCGCGGTCAGATACGCGAGCTTCTCCGGTCCTTCGAGCAGATACTTGCCCTGATAACCGAGCAGCAGGCACATGTGAAATACCTCGAGCGACTGCAAACGCGCCGCGCCTTGGGCGCGGCACTCCTCGAGATACTGGAAGAATTTCTCGCCCGCCAGTTGCTCGCCGAACAGCACGAGTTGCAGCGGCCGGCGCTCCCACTCCGTGCGGATCCTGAAGGTGGACGACAACACCGATTCGTCGATAGCCGCGCAGAACGCAAACTTCGATGCGTAGACATCTTCGGCCGACGCATTAAGCTTCTTCGCGCCGCGTTCGAAGTCGCCGAGGAACTGCTGGATGCGCTGGCTGAATTCCTGCGCGTCGCCGGGTTCGCGACCGTTCTTCAACAGGAACAGCATGAAGAAGCCGTCGTACAAGAGATCGAGCAGCGAGCGGACCTGATAGCTCGGCTCCGTGATCGGTGCGGGCGTGGCGGTAGGCGTGCTGCCGCCAAAGAGGGATGGCGCGTAGCTCATGATGTGACGGCGATCAGTTCGAGTTGAAGATCGTTGATGCCCGATGGCGCGTAGATCATTGCCGATTGGGCCTGCAACATACGGTCGTACAGCGCGCCGCGCGCTTCGAACGAGAAGTAGCACGCACCCGGACGAACCGGAATGGCGGGCGGCACCTGCGGCGTGTAGACGAGCCGCACGCCCGGCATGGCCGAGAGCACCAGCTTGTCGACGTCGTCCGGCGCGCCGACCTTGAAGCGCGCGGGCACGGCTTCCACGAGTTCGGCGGTCGGCATGTCCGCCGACACCGCGATATAGAACATGGTCTTGTCGTCGATCTTGCCCGAGTCGAGGCGGCCCGCATGGAACGACGGGCGCACTTCCTCGAGCGCGATCGCGAAGTAGCGCGTGGAGATCACGGTTTCGAGCAGATCGCGCAGGATCGTGTCGAGGCGCGCGAAGCCGGGGCCCGGATCGTCGTGCCGGTAAGCCGGCAAGTCGGACAGCGCATAGCCCTTTGAAAACGTCATCAACTGGCCGGCAAGGCGCAGCAGTTCCTGGAACAGACGTTCGGGGTGCAGCGCCGAATGCTGGTACAGATGCGCGAGCGAAGCGAACGCCGCGCTCGCGGTATGCAGCAGCCAGAACGAAGCGATGTCGCCGGAGCGGAACTCGATGATGTTCTTGGTCGGCTCGCGGTGAAAACCGTACAGCGCATTGACCTTGGCCTGTAGTGCGTCGATCAGTTGGCGCAGGCGCTGATGCAGGATCGGCGATGCGTCGATGGCGAGGCAGGGCGGCACGAAGTTGTCGTCGATCTCGAAGCCCGAGGTGGCCGTGCGGCGCACGCGCACGAGCGGCACCGACAACAACTGGTCGCGCGGCTCGCTGTGCGCGATGAGTTTGACGCTGGTCTTCAGGAAGGTGATGTCGGCTTCGGCGGCGTCGGTGAAATGATCGGCCACCGGCGTCTGCTCGCTGACGTAACGCGACACGAAACCGGCGTTGCTGTCCTGCGCGTAGTTCGCGCCGGTTTCGCGCAGCGGATGCAGCGCGAGATAAAACGTGAATTCGTTGATGCCGTCGGGCAGCGTATCCAGCGCGATGGGCGGCGGCAGGTCGTCGGCTTGCGGCGCGGAATAGAGCGCGCCGTCGGGGAACACCAGCGAGAGTTCGCTCACACGCAGCACATTGCTGCCGAGCGCGTCGCGGTCGAAGCGCGCCGAACGCACGCCCCAGTTGTACGGCTGGATCGCCTGGATCGATTCGAACAGGCGCGCCTCATGATAGGCGTCCTGACGCTGAAAATGCTGCGGCCTTAGAAACAGGCCTTCCCCCCAGAGCACTTTTGCGGAATAACTCATCTCAAACCTGTTATATGCGTTCAGCGTGTGGCGCACCCGGAGATAACCGATTCGAGCGCCGCATTGTTAATTCTCTAAAAACTGTTAAATCGTATTTGACCGGCATCTTTATCCGCAGCTTACCGAAGAAAGCATATTCAGCGGTTGCGCGGGCAATCCCTGTTCTGGCGGGATCACAGTGCCGTTGGTCACCGTCATTGCACAGTTATGCAGGCCGATCATTATGCCGGATTTCTCCGACTTCGCCGGGTCGAAGGCGAATTTCCAGCGCTGCATCGCCGGATCACGGAATAGCGCGACGATACCGAATGCCTGCGCTTCACGCGAGACTTTTTCGGTAACAACGTAGCGCTGGCCCGGGATCAGTGTTACTTCACGCACGCCCAGCAAATCGCCGCCCAGTGTGGTTTTTTCCTTGGCCGGATCGGTAAATGCGTCGAATGGCGCCTGCTGGAATGAAGTCGGGTCTTTCAGGGTGTAAAGCCGTACCACCAGCGCCAATGGCCGTTTGTCATTCGCGGCATTCAGATTCGGCGCGGCATATAAGGTAAGGCCGACATTGCGCGGCGGTTTCTGGGCATCCGGCAGGTCCGGCTTGCCGAGGCCGCTCGCCTGCAAAGCCGCGTTGGCAGCGGCTCCCAGCACCGTCACGCCGGCCGCGCAGCCACCCAGCAGCGCGCAGGCAGAGGCATGGGCAATCAATAGCGATGCATAGCGAATAACACGCGAATTCATATACATCGACCGGCTCGGCGCCGTCCCCCGTCAAAACACCAATAACGAATTCAATCCGGCAAATTTGCAGCCACGCTATGCCGCGTAATGCCGCTTTATGCAAAGCGCATGCAACTACCGGTGCTCCTGTGTTTGCGAGCGGCGAGTGGAAATTTTTTCCGGCACCCGCATCACCGCTATTGCATCAGGAAACAATTTCTGCTTGTTTCGTTTAAATGATCCACATGCATTTTTTTCGTGCAATCCTTCTTCACACGAAAGTTGAATTATCGAAAATTGGCCTGTACTATACCCGCGCACTTGAAGCAAAGCAAAACTCCGGTTTCTCCTTGAATTAGAAAATTCGCACGTCGGTGAAAAACGATGAATGAGCGTCTGTTAGTAAAACTATCTGGGGTTGTGTTGGCATGCGGCGTGATGGCCGGTTGCGCGACACAGGGCAACGTGGCGAGCACACCGGAGGCTTTTAATAAGCAACTTGCGGATGCCGATACCGTCGCAAAGGGCGGTGATCAGGATCGCGCTATCGCGCTTTATCAGCAACTTTCCAAATCCGATCCGACGCGTGAAGAACCGTGGTCGCGTATTGCGCAGATCCAGTTCACACAAGGTCATTACGGCCAGGCTATCGTTGCCGCGCAAGAAGCGCTGCAACGCGACCAGACCGATCGTCAGGCAAAGAGCGTGCTGGCGGTGGCCGGCCTGCGCGTCGCCACGCAATCGCTCGGCGAATTGCGTCAGGACGCGTCGCTCGCGGGTGATGCGAAGTCGGACGCGCAAGCGCTCGCCAAGCAGCTGCGCGACACGCTCGGCGAAGCCACGCTGTTCCCGCCCGACCCGAGCGACAAGCAGGCGGTGAAGAAGAAGCGCGTGATTCGTCACGTCGCCAAGGGCAAGGCCGTGGATGCACCGGAAGCCACCACGACCACCACCAGCGCCGCGGCGCCCGCCGCCACGCCGGCTGCTCCCGCCGCGCCGGCAGCGCCTGCCGCACCCGCCAAAGCCGCGCAAAGCGGCGGCGCGTCCGATCCGTTCAGCGCGCTGCGCTGATCCACACGCCTGATCCATCAGCACCGGGAGCCGACGATGGCGAAGAAAGAAAGCATTCAAAAACGCTTGCAAAAAGTGCGGCCGCCCCGCGTTCAATTGACCTATGAGGTCGAGCGCGGCGATGCGATCGAGGTGAAGGAGTTGCCGTTCGTCGTCGGCGTGGTCGCCGATCTGGCGGGGCAGTCTGAAGTCGAGCAGCCGAAGCTGCGCGATCGCAAGTTCGTCAATATCGACCGCGATAATTTCGACGACGTGATGAAGGCGATCGAGCCGCGCGCCGCGTTTCAGGTGGAAAACCGTCTGAGCGAAGCCGGCGGCAAATTCGCCGTCGACCTGCGCTTCAAGTCGATGGCCGATTTCAATCCGGACGAAGTGGTCGCGCAAATCGAACCGCTGCGGCGCCTGCTCGAAGCGCGCTCGAAGCTCGCCGATCTGCGCAACAAGCTGGCCGGCAAC
Source organism: Paraburkholderia sp. RL17-373-BIF-A (assembly GCF_046030175.1). Lineage (NCBI taxonomy): Bacteria > Pseudomonadati > Pseudomonadota > Betaproteobacteria > Burkholderiales > Burkholderiaceae > Paraburkholderia > Paraburkholderia sp. RL17-373-BIF-A. Next base: position 85,898 of record NZ_JARESO010000014.1, on the reverse strand, counting down.
GACAAACTCGAAGACCTGCTGAGCGAAGTGCTCAACAACACGCAGCAGTTGCAAACGCTGGCGAAAGACCAGAGCAACGCGGCGGACCAGCACGGCGGCGCGCCGGACCACGACAAGCAGGGCGAATAAGCACGGGGTGTGAGATGAATCAGCAAACGGCAGCAGCCCAACTCGCTACCGCGCAAAGCGGTACGGAATCCACGCTGCTCGACGAAATCGTCGAGAAAAGCCGCGTGGCGAAGTCCGATTCCGAGCACGCGCGCGCGAAAGACCTGATCGGCGAACTCGTGCATCAGGTGCTCGACGGCACCGTGGTGGTGTCCGACAACCTGTCGGCTACCATCGACGCACGCGTTGCCGAACTCGACCGTCTGATCTCCGCGCAGTTGAGCGCGGTGATGCACGCGCCGCAATTCCAGCGCATGGAAAGCACGTGGCGCGGTCTGGACTATCTGTGCAAGGAAAGCAATACCGGCGCAACGGTCAAGATCAAGGCGCTGCATGCGCCCAAGCGCGACCTGGTGCGCGACTTCAAGACGGCGATCGAATTCGATCAGAGCGCGCTCTTCAAGAAGATCTACGAAGAAGAATTCGGCACGTTCGGCGGCTCGCCGTTCGGCACGATCATCGGCGACTTCGAAGTGACGCGCCAGCCCGAAGACATGTACTTCATCGAGCAGATGTCACACGTCGCGGCGGCCGCGCATGCGCCGTTCATCGCGTCGGCGTCGCCCGAATTGATGGGCCTTGAAACCTTTGCCGATCTCGGCAAGCCGCGCGATCTCGGCAAGGTGTTCGACACGGTCGAATACGCGAAGTGGAAGTCGTTCCGCGACGCCGAAGATTCGCGCTACGTCGGTCTCACGCTGCCGCGTTTTCTGGGCCGCCTGCCGTTCAATCCGAAAGACGGCGCCACGGCCGAGGGTTTCAACTTCGTCGAAGACGTGGACGGCACGGACCACAGCAAATACCTGTGGTGTAACGCGGCATGGGCATTCGCTGCACGCCTGACAGCGGCATTCGACGACTTCGGCTGGTGCGCGGCGATTCGCGGCGTGGAAGGCGGTGGTCTGGTGGAAGATCTGCCCACCCACACGTTCAAGACCGACGACGGCGAAGTCGCGCTGAAATGCCCGACTGAAATCGCGATTACCGACCGCCGCGAAAAGGAACTGAGCGACCTCGGTTTCATTCCGCTCGTGCACTGCAAGAACTCGGACTACGCCGCGTTTTTCGCCGCGCAATCGGTGCAGAAACCCAAGAAATACAGCACCGACAGCGCGAATGCCAACGCAGTGTTGTCCGCGCAATTGCAGTACATCTTCTCGGTATCGCGCGTCGCGCATTACCTGAAGGCGATGATGCGCGACAAGATCGGCAGCTTCGCATCGGCACAGAACGTCGAAGTATTCCTGAACCGTTGGATCTCGCAGTACGTGCTGCTGGACGACAACGCGACGCAGGAGCAGAAGGCGCAGTTCCCGCTGCGCGAGGCATCGATACAGGTCTCGGAGATTCCGGGCAAGCCTGGTGCGTATCGTTCGGTCGCATTCCTGCGCCCGCACTTTCAACTGGACGAGCTGTCGATCTCTTTGCGACTTGTCGCTGACCTGCCGAAACCGGCTAATTCATAAAGCAAGTCAGCTAACCCGCGCTGGCCGCCCGGGTTGGCTGTTAAAACCACCTCTTTGGGGAGTCGATGAGTTATGAAGGATATCTATTTAAAATTCGGCAATCCGGCGATCAAGGGCGAGTCCGCCGATAAGGATCACGCCGGCTGGATCGAAATCGATTCGTGGAGCCACTCGATCACGCAACCGCGTTCGGCAACCGCCTCGACGGCAGGTGGTCACACCTCCGAGCGCTGCGAACATGCCGACATGCAGTTCACGAAAGACATCGACGTGGTCAGCCCGCTGATCTACCAACACGCGTCCGGCGGCACGACGTTCGACGAAGTCACGATCGACTTCATGCGTTCGGATGGCGAAGGCAATCGCATCAAGTACCTGGAAGTCAAACTCAAGTACGTGATTATTTCGAGCGTGACGCCGAGCGTGGTGGGCGAAGGTCTGCCGACCGAACAGTTCTCGCTGAAGTACGCCGCCGTGCAGTGGAAGTACACGCAGCAGAAGATCGGCGGCAACCAGGGCGGCAACGCGCAAGGCGCGTGGAGCCTGACGAAGAACGACAAGACGTACGCGGTCTGATGCACGGGTGCACACGGCGCGCGGGGCTCGAAAGGGTTGTCGCTCACGGTGTGTGCCTTGCATCGATCCGTTTCTTCGGACGCTGATGAAACGCTTCGAACCCAGCTTTCTCGACAAGCTGTTCGACGACGAACCGCATCTGCCGGCTTCCCCGGCGATGCGGCAATTGTCGTTGGATGAATTGAAGAGCACGGTCGCGCGCGACGTCGAGGCGATCCTGAATACGCGCATTGCGCTGACTGAACACGAATTGGCGGCGCTGCCGGAATGCCAGCGCTCGGTGCTCACGTACGGTCTGAATGATTTCGCGGGCCTGAGCCTCGCAAGCCATTACGACCGCACCTTCATCTGCAAATCGATTCAACAGGCCATCGCGCGGCACGAGCCGCGCTTGCAGCAGGTGGCGGTCACGCTCGAATTGAACGAACAATCCACCAATGCGTTGAACTTTTCGATTCAGGCGCTGCTGGTGGTCCATCCGGCGGAAGAACCGGTGAGTTTCGATGCGATGCTGCAGCCTTCCACGTTGCAATACTCGGTGACGCGCGCACGCGCGAAGCTGTAGTAGCAGAATTTTCAACCGCTGCATTCGCGTAGCGGCGTTGTCTAGCAGTTGCTTTGTGTACCGCTTTGCCGCAGCCGTTACGCGCAACGGTGGCGATCGTTTGGGCGGAGAGGCTTCAGGTCCGGGGATAGATCGATGGAAGAATTGCTGCCGTATTACGAGCGCGAGTTGTCATTTCTGCGGCGCTATTCGCGCGACTTCGCCGAGCGCTACCCGAAGATCGCGGCGCGTCTGGCCATGTCCGGCGAGCACTGCGAAGACCCGCACGTCGAGCGGATGATCGAATCGTTCGCGTTGCTCGGCGCGCGCATCAACAAGAAACTCGACGACGATTACCCCGAATTCACCGAGGCGCTGCTGGAAGTGCTGTATCCGCACTACCTGCGGCCGTTTCCGTCGTGCTCGATTGCGCAGTTGGGCACGTCCGCCGCACTGAGTCATCTGACCGAACCGGTTCGGGTCGAACGCGGCACCGAACTCAAGTCGCGGCCCATTCGCGGCGTGCAATGCCGTTTCCGTACCGCCTACGACGTGACGCTGGCGCCGATCCGCATCTCGGAGGCGAAATACACGTCGGTGGCGATGGCGCCGAGTGCCACCGTACTGCCGGGCAATGCCACGGCGATCGTGTCGATCACCTTTGAATCGACGGCGGCGCAACTCGATCTCTCCGCGCTGAAAGTCGGGACACTGCGCACGCATCTGCACGGCGAGCAGTCTTTTATCGCGGCCGTGGCGGATTGTCTGTTCATCAACGGAATGGCCACTTACGTGGAAGCCGACCGTCGCGGCGTGTGGAAGCAATTACGCGAATCGCCGGTCGTGCAAGCCGGTTTCGACGAAGAAGACGCGCTGATCGACTATCCGGCCAAATCGCACCCGGCGTACCGGTTGCTGACCGAATACTTCGCGTTTCCCGAGAAATTCAATTTCGCCGACTTCGATCTGGCGGCGATGACACGCGCAAGCGGCCGCTGCCAGCGTTTGACGCTGCATGTCGTGTTGAAGGAAGTGCGCAGCGACTCGCACATTGCGCGGCTGCTGGATTCACTGGCCGCGCATCATTTCCGCCTGTTTTGCACGCCGGTGGTGAATCTGTTCGAACAGCACGGCGAGCCGATCCGTATCAGCCATCAGGCGATTTCGTATCCGGTGATCGCCGAAGCGCGCCGCGCGTTTGCCTACGAAGTCTATTCGATCGATTCGGTGAAACTCGTCAGGCAACAGGCGCATGAAGAATCGGTGATTGAATTCCGGCCGTTCTATTCATTGCATCACGGCGAAGCGGCGCGTGCGGGTCACTATTGGTTCGCACGGCGCAATGATTGGGTCGCGCAGAAAAGCCCCGGCTACGAGACTGAAATCTCGATCGTCGATATTGACTTCGAACCGGCCGCGCCGCAAACCGATACCTTGAGTCTCGATCTGACGTGTACCAATCGCGATTTGCCCGCGGGCCTCGCGGTGGGACTCGAAGGCGGCGATCTGTTTCTCGAAGGCGGCTCACTGACCGGCAGCATCTCGATGCTGCGCCGGCCCACGCCGAGCGTGCGCTTCGAGCGCGGACGCGCCGCGCATTGGCGGCTGATCTCGCATCTGGCGTTGAATCACGTATCGCTCGCGAATAGCGGCTTGTCGGCGCTCAAGGAAATGCTCGTGCTCTACGACTTGCGGCGCACGGCGGTGTCCGCGCGGCATATCGACGGCCTGGTCGGCATCGAGCAGCGCGCCGCCGTGCAATGGCTGCCGGGCAAACCGTTCGCCACGTTCGTGCGCGGCATTGAGATTCGTTTGACGATCGACGAAGAGCATTTCGTCGGCACGAGTCTCGCGTCGTTCGTGCGCGTGATCGACACGTTTTTTGGGCTGTACGTGCATCTGAACAGCTTTGTGCAACTGGTCGTCGTGTCGAAGCGCACTGGCGAGGAGATTCTGCGATGCAAACCGCGCAGCGGCGAATCGATCCTGGCGTAGTCGAGCAGCTTCTCGACGAGCCGCATCGCTTCGAGTTTTTTCAGGCGGTGCGGATTCTCGAGAAGTGGTTCGCGCAGCAATCGCCAACCCACACCGGACGTCCCGGCGAAATCGTCGCGCGGCGTATTGCCTTTCGCAATTCGCTGTCGATGTCGTTTCCGCCGAGCGAGATTCACGGCGCGCAGTCTTACGACGACGCGGGCGCGGCGCTGAAGGAAAAAGCACAACGCACGGTGGCGCTCGAAAACGGCTCGCTCGACAAGGTCGATATCACACCGGCTTTTTTCGGTTTGCTCGGCGGGCAGGGCGCATTGCCGCTGCATTACACCGAGCAGATCATCGCGCGTGAGCAGATCAAGCGGGATCGCGCCGCGCGTGAGTTTTTCGACGTGTTTTCGAATCGTGCGACGGCGCTGTTCTACGCGGCGTGGAAGAAATACCGCTTACCGTTTCACTACGAGCTGGATCGCGACGAACGCTATTTGCCTTTGCTGCTCGCGCTCGCCGGCGTCTCCGACGACGACACACGCAACAGCCTGCAAAGCGGCGACGGCGCGCTATTCGACGAGGCGATTGCCGGTTACGCGCTGGCTGCGCGGCATCGGCCGGTATCGGCGGCTTATTTGCAACGCACGCTGTCGGAGTACTTCAAGGTGCCGGTGCGCGTCGAGCAGTTCATCGGCAAATGGTACGACGTGCCACGCGATCAGTTGACCTTGCTCGGCAGCGTTAACGCGACGCTCGGCGCGACCGCGCTGGCGGGCGAGCGCGTCTGGCAACGCGACATGCGCGCGCGTCTCGTGATCGGACCGCTCGACAAGGCCGACTATGAAGCGTTTTTACCGGGCGCCGATCGCGCCGTGGCGCTCGAACGCATGCTCACGCTGCTGGCCGGCGCTACGCTCGAATACGAGGTGTCGCTGGTGCTGCGCCGCGAGGCCGTCGGACCGAGCCTGTTGAGCAAGGGCGCGCGCCTCGGCTGGGACGCGTTCCTCTGCACGAAGGAAGCCGACCGTGACCGCGCGGATGCCCGCTACGAATTGCACGTGATTCACTGACCATAACGACAGAACCCGGACCCGGACCGCACGACATGAGCACGTCCCTCAATACCCTGATCGCCAAACTGAACCCGACCTGCCGGCAGGCGGCTTTGCTGGCGGCGAACAATTGTCTTGCACGCGGTCACTACGAGGTCGACCTCGAGCATCTGGTGCTGGCGCTGCTGGACGAACCCACGAGCGACGTCGCGCTGGTGCTGCGCGCGAGCAGGATCGACATGCACGCATTGCGCGCGGATCTCGAGCGCGAGTTGCAGCGTTTGAAAACCGGCAATACGCGCACGCCGGTATTTTCGAAGCATCTGATCGAGTTGCTCGAACAGGCGTGGCTGATTGCGTCGCTCGATTCGCAGATCGGGCGGATCCGTTCAGGGCACCTGTTGCTGGCGCTGCTGACCGCGCCGGATCTCGCGCAATTCGCCGAGCGCATGTCGCCGTTGCTGCGCGAAGTGCGCGTGACCGACCTGAAGCACAAGTTCGATGAGTTGACCGCGGGTTCGCGCGAAGTCGAGCGCAGCAATGAGACGCAAAGCGCGGAAAGCGGCGCGGACGATGGGACGCCGACCGATACCGCGCCCGGCGCGCCGTCGAAAACGCCCGCGCTCGACACGTACACGAGCAACCTCACGCAGCGCGCGCGTGAAGGCAAGATCGATCCGGTGATCGGCCGCGAGGGTGAGATTCGCCAGACCATCGACATTCTGATGCGCCGCCGCCAGAACAACCCGATCATGACAGGCGAAGCGGGCGTCGGTAAAACGGCGGTGGTCGAAGGTCTCGCGCTGCGCATTGCCGTCGACGACGTGCCCGCGCCGCTCAAAGGCGTAGCGCTGCACGTGCTCGACATGGGTTTGCTGCAAGCCGGCGCGAGCGTGAAAGGCGAGTTCGAAAACCGCCTGAAGAACGTGATCGACGAGGTGAAGAAGAGTCCGCATCCGATCATTCTCTTTATCGACGAAGCGCACACCATCATCGGCGCTGGTGGCCAAGCGGGGCAGAACGATGCGGCCAATCTGCTGAAGCCGGCGTTGGCGCGTGGCGAATTGCGCACCATCGCGGCCACGACATGGAGCGAGTACAAGAAGTACTTCGAGAAAGACGCTGCGCTCGCGCGGCGTTTCCAGGTCGTGAAGATCGAGGAGCCGAGCGAGACGCTCGCCGCGGCCATGCTGCGCGGCATGGCCGCGTTGATGGAAAAGCACTTCAACGTGCGCGTGCTCGACGATGCGATCACGGAAGCGGTGCGTCTGTCGCATCGCTACATCAGCGGCCGGCAACTGCCGGACAAAGCGATCAGCGTGCTCGACACCGCTTGTGCGAAAGTCGCGCTCGCGCACAGTTCGACACCCGCAGCAATCGACGACACGAAGAAGCGCCTGGAACGTATCGACGCTGAAATCGCCGCGCTGGAACGCGAAGTGGCGAGCGGCGCGCTGCACGACGAACGGCTCGCCGAATTGCGCGGTCTGCGTGAAGAAGACCTTAAGGATCTCGCCGAAGACGAAGCGCGCTACGACAAGGAACGTGCGTTGGTGACGGAGATCGTCGGCTTGCGCGCGGACATCGACGCGGCGCGCGTGAGCAGCGCTGACCCTGCACAAGCCGACAAGGCACAGCAGGCACGCGAAACGCTCGGCACGCGCGTAGCCGAATTGCACGCCTTGCAAGGCGGCCAACCGATGGTGCCGTTGCAGGTCGACGGTCACGTGGTTGCCGAAATCGTCGCTTCGTGGACCGGCATTCCGCTTGGCCGCATGGTCAAGGACGAAATCCAGACCGTGCTGAACCTGCAACCGTTGCTGGCCGCGCGCGTGATCGGCCAGGACCACGCGCTCGACGCGATCGCGCAGCGCGTGCGCACCGCGAGTGCGAATCTCGAAGACCCGAACAAACCGCGCGGCGTGTTCATGTTCGTCGGACCGTCGGGCGTCGGCAAGACCGAAACCGCGCTCGCGCTGGCCGACGTGCTGTACGGCGGCGAACGCAAGATGGTCACGATCAACATGAGCGAGTATCAGGAAGCGCACAGCGTATCCGGCCTGAAAGGCTCCCCGCCGGGCTATGTCGGTTACGGCGAGGGCGGCGTGCTCACCGAAGCGGTACGCCGCAATCCGTATTCCGTGGTGCTGCTCGACGAAGTCGAAAAGGCGCACCCCGATGTGCTCGAAATGTTCTTCCAGGTGTTCGACAAGGGCACGATGGACGACGCCGAAGGCCGCGAGATCGATTTCCGCAACACGCTGATCATTCTCACTTCGAACGTCGGCTCGCAGGCGGTGATGCAGGCCTGCCTGAACAAGAGCGCGGAAGAGTTGCCCGACGCCGACGAACTCGCGGAGACCTTGCGTCCGCAACTGTACAAAGCGTTCAAACCGGCATTTCTCGGCCGCATGAAAGTGGTGCCGTACTATCCGATTTCCGACGACGTGCTCGCCGAAATCATCGAGTTGAAGCTCGATCGGATTCGCCGCCGCATCGAGGCGAATCACAAGGCGGTGTTCGAGTGGGACGAGTCGCTGGTCGATGCGGTGCTCGCGCGTTGCACCGAGGTGGACTCCGGCGCGCGCAACGTCGATCACATTCTGAACGGCACGCTATTGCCCGAAATCGCGCAGCAGGTGCTGGAGCGTGTGGCGAACGGCGCGGCGATCGAACGCATTGCCGTGCGCGCGAGCGAGGCGGGCGAATTCGACTACACGGTGGTGTGAACGGACGCCCAATCTGTTTTAATGCCGTACCGGATACTTATTGCTTTCTTTCATGCCGATCAATCTGAACACGTTGCTGGCTCCGCTCAGCGAAACCTCGCCTTGTGGCGAAGATCTGCTGTTTTCAGCGGATTTCGATGCGATTCAGCACGCGCGCCGTTTCGAAGACCCGTCGCTGGATCAGGGCGAATGGGTCACGGAGATCAAGGAGGCCGATTGGCCTTTTGTGGTCGAGCGTTCGGGCAGTCTGCTGCAAACGCAGACCAAGGATTTGCGCCTCGCCGTGTGGCTCACTGAAGCACTCGCGATCGACGAGGGCATCAATGGTCTTTCGCAGGGCTACGCGCTGTTGACAGGGCTTTGCGAGCGCTACTGGGATCACGTGCATCCGCTGCCGGAAGGCGACGACACCGAGTATCGTCTCGGCAACGTCGCGTGGCTGGTCGGCCGCACCGGCGATCTGCTGCGCGCCATGCCGCTCACGTCGTCGCAAGGCAATGCGTACAGCACGATCGATTGGGACGTGGCCACGCACGTCGCGCAAGCGGTCAAGCGCGATCCGGATCACGCCGACGATATCGCGCGCGGCAAGCCGTCGATCGAACAAATCGAGGCGTCGAAGCGCGCTACGCCGCCGGCGTTTTACTCGGCGCTGCTGCTAGATCTGAAAGCGTTCGAAGCGGCCATGCTCGCACTCGAACAGGAGCTGGACCGGCGCGCCGCCGACTCCGCGCCGAGTTTCCGTCAGGCGAAGGACGCGTACGAAAGCGTCTACCGCCTGGCCGAGCGCTTTGCACGCGAACTGGGCGTGAACGCCGAAGCGCCGCCGCCCGCGAAAACGCCCGCGCCCAACGAAGTCGAACGTGCCGAGCCTACTTTCAAGACCGCACCGCAACGCGAGGAACCTGTGTTGACGACCATGCCGACGAGCCCGATTGCAGGAATCCAGAGCCGTGCGCAGGCCGTCGCGCAGTTGCGTGCGGTGGCCAAGTTCTTTCGCGCGACGGAGCCGCATAACCCTGCCGCGTATTTCGCCGACAAAGCGGCGGAGGCAGCGGATATGCCACTGCATCAATGGCTATCGACCGTGGTGAAAGACGACGGATCGCTCGCGCATATTCGCGAGTTGCTGGGCGTGAAGCCGGAAGAGAACAGCTGAACAAAGCCTTCAACGCAGCAAACAAAAAAGCCTGCCTTCGGTTATCTATCGAAGCCAGGTTTTTCTTCACGCACACCGCCACGCTGGCGCTAACTCAAGATCCCGCACGAAACTCGATACGCCGATTCCGTGCCCGTCCATCGGTCGTGTCGTTCGACGCGATCGGCTGATCCGGGCCGACGCCCGTCGTCGTCATCTGTTGCGGCGGGATGCCTTTCGCGACCAGATAACCCTTCACCGCATCCGCGCGCGCCTGGCTCAGCGCGATATTCGACGTGCGGTTGCCCGAGTTGTCAGTGTGCCCGATGATCGCGACGGTTTTGGTCGTCATTTTCCCCATCGCGGCGGCCATCTGATCGAGAATCGCGCGGCCTTGCGGTGTGAGCGTCGCGCTGCCGGTTTCGAATTCGATCGTGCGATTCGCGAGCGTCTGATCGAGCAGGCCTTGTTCGGAAGCGCTCACGCGCAGGCCGTTCTTGATCGTGTAAGTCGGGTTCAGCGCATTCGCCATGTCGCTCGCGAGCTGCTGGCGCTGCGATTCGTTGTGCACTTCGCCCTTCATGTCGATCTGTGTGCCGTCGATTTTCAACTGGCCCTTGCTGATCTGCTTCAACTGCGGGCCGATCAACTTTTGCACGTTCGCGGACCAGTTCGGCGGTGTGGCCACATCGGCGACTTCGATCTGATCGACCACGTTGGCCGCGCCGTACGTGTCGCGCAAGCGCGCAAGCACGGCCGCCTTGGTCGCTTCGTCCGGCACCTTGCCGCCGACCACGACCTGGCCCGGCGTCGCGTTGGCGGGCGGCGGCGCCGCGGTAATCGCGCCGGTGCCGGAGCCGGTCGTGCCGCTCGCGAGTCCCGCCGTATTCACCGCAGGGCCAGCATTGCCCACCGGCGCCGACGAAGCCGGCGGCAGCATCGTGGTGTGAATCGAAATGCCGCTGTTGTCGACCGGCGTGACGCGAGCCGGACCGTCGTTGTCGGCATGCGCGAGGGCGCTCAGCAGAAGACCGGCGAGCAGCACGGACGTGCGAATGGAGAGATTCAGCATCGTGTCACGCTCCCGTGAATGCTTCGCGGAACGTGTCGATGCTGACGCGCAGCGACAGTTGCGGTTGATCGAGGTAACTGACGAGCTTGCTGATGCCATGATCGTTTTGTGCGTGTTCGTCGATCCACTCGGGATCGTCGATATCGATGTTGTGCGCCGCGTACGACTGCGGATCGACCACGCTGTGCAGCGTCTTGGCCGAGGCGCCGTTAAAGCCGATGATGAGCCGCTCGCGCTCGGCAATCGTGCCGATGAAAATCGCCAGCTCGAAATCCGCCTGCGCGACGAACGGCGCAATTAGTTCGAGCCAGAACGCGGCAACGAGGCTGCGGTAGAACGGATCGTTCGGCAGCGGCAAGGTCAGTCCGCGTTCAAGGTGCGACGAGCCGCTTTGCATCACCGGACGCAGCAGTGAGCCGAGCGCCAGCATCGCGCCACGCAGACGCACCGGATGGCCGCTCGCGAGCAGCATCTGTTCGAGCCCGGAGAGTGTCTGGTGTTCGACGAAGTCGTTGAAGGTGCCGTCGTGCGGATTGCCCGGACCGGCGCCGATCTCGATGGGAACCTGCGTCTCGCCGAGCGCCTGCAGCGCGCCGGGCGGTTCGCTGGCGCCGAGTAGCGGCTTCATTTGCGCCGCGACGCGCGACCAGAGGCGCGCGAAGGCGAGCGGACTGTGCGCGAGGAACGTCAGCGGCTTTTCGACTTCGAGCGCGGTCGCGGCAAGAAACGGAAAGCGCCGCGACGACTGATCGTGGCTCGCCATCATATGCCCGGCGATCGCCAGCTTGCTGCGCGAACCGAGGAACGCGAAGTGCATCGGCTTGGCATTTTCGTAGACGATCTTCCAGCGCGGATCGTCGGTGAGCAGTTCCATTGCTTCGGCGATCCAGCGGTCTAGCGTGGCCAGCAATTGCGGGTTATGCGCGCTCTTCACGAAGTCGCCGCGCGACGGGATCTTGCCGAAGTAGGCGATTTGCGCCTGCACGGTTTGCGTCATTGCGCACCCCCTGTATTCGAAACCGCGGTGGCGGCCGTAGCCGGCCGTGCCGCGGGCGTTGCCGGCGCGGCGGCGGGCAGGGAGCCCGGCGCACCCGCGGCGGTCGCATTGACCGAATTGGCCGCCGCGCTCACATCCGCCACCGAGGACGGCAGCCGCAAGCCGCGCAGGCTCTGCTGTTGCGGCGCATCGCTGCTGGCGCTCGACGCCTGCGACGTGCTGATGATGCGCATGCTGACCGCCACCGTCACGCTGCCTTGCGTCCACGACAGATCGAACGTGCCGTCCGGACGACGCTTGCGTTGCGCCGAGTTGATCAGTTTCTCCAGACCGTAGCGGCCCGGTTCGTTGACCAGTTGCAGCGTGCGGCCGTCGAAGGTCGTGGCGCTCAGTGTCGCGCCCGGCGAACCCGACGGATTCGGCCACACGAAGTTGGTCCACTGCGGCGGTGTATTGCGGTAGCGCATCTGCTGACCGTCGATCGCCAGCGTGTATTCCGTCGTGCCGCTGCTCGGCTGCGGCAGGATCTGGAACACGGTCTGCGGTTCAGCCGAGCCTTGACCGGCCGCTGCGCCGGCCGCGCCGCCTGCAAGCGGCGCTACCCAGCGCGCGAAGCCGTTGGTGAAGTCAGGCGTGAGCGCGAGACCCATATCGCCCCACGTGCGAGCCGTCAGTGTGTCGCCACGGCGCACCGCGAGCGGCCCGAGCGTGGTGCCGACGAACTTGGCGATCGCGCCGTCCGGGCCGAACACCTGGGCGATTTCGCCGGCGCCGGCTTCGACCTTCGCGTCGCTGGCAAACGGATACTTGTTCGCGAGCGAGCCCTGGAAGCTCTGATACACCTGCGCATTCCACACCTTGTTGACTTCGACGCTGGCCGGCTGGATCACCACCGCATACGCCGCCATCAACGGACGCACGAGCAGCGGACGCAGGGCTTTGCGCTGCGAGTCGGTGAGGCCCGTAAGCATCTGTTCGTCGACGTACTTCAGCGAATCGGCGAGTTCGGAGCCGCTGCCGTCGAGCGTCTGCTGCATCAGCTGGCGCGCGCCCGGTCCCGGATCGCCCTGATTCTTGATCACGTTAAAGCGCGTGCGGACTTTCGACAGCGTCTCCATATAGCCCTTGAGCATCGAGCCGTTGTCGCCGCTCACGACGATACGGCCCAGCGCCGAGAACTCCTGGCCGATCGGACCCATCGGCACTTCGACCGGATTGCCGTTGATGTCGATGTTCGCGTTGAGCTGGCCGGTCGGCGCACGCGAGAACCAGTTCTTGAACCAGCTCGTCACGCCCGTTTGCGCGCGCTTCAGGTTCGCGTTGAAGAGCGACGGGTTGTCCCATGAAGTCTGGTCGTACGCGGTTTCGAGCACCTTGCGGATCGGCGAGTCCTGCGGATCGCCCAGACGGTTCATCGCGTCCACGGCCTGGCCGAAGCTGCCGAAACTCTGCACCGCAATGCCTTGCATGAACTTCTGCCAGTGCATCGCGTACTCGGTCTTGTACATTGCGACGAGCGCTTTCTGGATCTGCTCGGGGCTGCCTTCGAGCGTCAGGTCGTCGTGCGCGGACGTGTTGAGCACCCAGTCCTTCGCCTGCAACTCTTTCGTGGCGGCGTCGCGAATGGCGGGTTGCACGTACTGGAACCACGCCTCACGCGTGAAGGTGCCAGGGATCGCATAGCTGCCCGCCACCAGCGCCGTATTGTTTTCGCCGACAATGCGCGCGATCGTCATCGGCGCGAAACGGGTCGACGCACGCGCCTTGATTTCCTCGTAGACGCGCTGACGGGCCGGCATGCCGCGCACCACGCGGCGCAGGTTCTCACGCGTCTGATCGACAAGGCCGAGGTTCTGGTCGATCATCGGCCAGTCGTCGTCGGAAACGCGCGACAGGTAGAACGTGATCATGCGTTCGGCGCTGCGGATCATCTCGTCACGAGGCATGTTGCCGCGATTCGTTTCGAGCCAGCCGCGCCAGAAGCGGGCGACCTGATCGGTGAGGTGAGCCGTTTCCACATGACGCTTGTCGCTCAGCATCAGGTAGGTCTTGAGCGCGTTGTACGCGTCTTCGACGTTGGTCGGCGAGGCGTCGCTATACAGGCCGCCCTGGCTGTTCGCGCTCATCGCCGAGTGCGTGGAGACAGGAATTGCGGCGGCGTCCGGCGCGCGGTTCAACGGCGCGAGCTGATCGGGATGCGCGTTGACGTCTTTCAGGAACGACGCGAGATTCTGCGAGACCGGATCGAGCAGGATCTGACGCACGCCGTTGTAGTACTCGGTGAGCAGGCGCTGTTCGAGGCGATCGCCTTGATAGAGCCCGAGCGACACCGCGAGCGGCCGGTCGCGGCGGAACTGTTCGAGTTGGTCGATGCGGTCCTCCAGCACGTCCATGGCCTGCAGGCGCGATTGCAGGTCGTTGCGGTTCTGCTGCAAACGCACGACATTGTCGAGATCGGCCTGCACGTTCGCCGTGAGCTGCTGGTTGTTGACCGTCGACCAGGTCCAGCCGCCGAGCGCCAACGCGAGCACCGCGACGAAGCCGAAGAAGGTCGCATAGCGCATGCGCGTCTTGGCGGGGCTCGCGAATTGCTTGACCGTTTGCCGGTCGGCGAAGATCACCTTCGAAAACAGGTCGCGCAGGAAGAAGCCGTTCTTCGAAAACGCGCTATGCGGCTTGGGCAGGCTATCGGAACTCAGGCCGAAACGGTTGGCGATGCGCGTGGCCGCGGCGCTATTGGTTTCGCCTTCCTGCAAGGCGCTGGTGAAATAGAAGCCGCGGAAAATCGGCTTGTACTGGAACGGGTTGGTCTCGAACAGCGTGGCGAGAAACGCGCGCAACGCGGGCTTGATGGTCGAAAATTCGAGCGGAAAGCTCAGTTGGCCCGGCGAGAGTTTGTTGCCGCGATTGATCGACATTTGCGCGACACTGATCTCTTTCAGGCCGTCGTACAGCTCTTCGAAGTGTTCGTCGAAGAGGCCGACCACGTCGCGCTTTTCATCCGGCTCGTAGGGCAGGGTGGCGCCCCATACGCGGTCGTATTCGTGGCGCTCGCTGCCGCTGAAGAATTCGGTGAAGCCGGTAATCAGGTCGGCCTTGGTGAACATCACATACACCGGCGCGAACACTTCGAGCTTTTCGGTCAACTCCTGCACGCGCTGGCGCAGGTTCTTCGCGAGATTGATTGCGAATTCGGGCTTGTTGTTGGTCAGTTCCGCAATGCTCGCCGTGACGATGATGCCGTTGATCGGCGCCTTAGGCCGGAAACGTTTGAGCAGGCCGAGAAAGCCGAGCCATTCGGTGCGGTCTTCTTCATGCACGGAATAGCGGCCGGCGGTGTCGAGCAGAATGCCTTCGGTCGTGAAGAACCAGTCGCAGTTACGCGTGCCGCCAATGCCGTGGATCACCGCGTTGTTCTTGTCCGCGAAGGGGAACTGCAAGCCTGAATTCAGCACCGCGCTGCTCTTGCCCGCAGCGGGGTTGCCGATCACGATGTACCAGGGCAACTCGTACAGCGCCGAACCGCCCGAGACCTGGCCGATCTTCGAGGTCTTGATGGTCTTCACCGCATCGACGAGGCGCGTGCGCAGCACGTCGAGTTCGGCCTGGCGCGCGGGCGTAGGCGCGGGACCGGCTTCGGCCTGCTTCTCCGCCTGCTGCTCGAGCATCTCACCGAGCTTGCGGTTCGCGCGGCGCGCGCGCAGGCGGCGCACGATCCACACCAGCAGCCACAGCGCGATCACGGCGCCGAGCACGATCGCCGGCCACATCAGGTCGATCTGCAAGGTATCGGCGCCGATGAATAAGACAGCAGCGAGCGCGAGCAGGCCGATGATCGAGAGCGTGCGTGTGTGGGTCAACACGTTGAGAATGCGTCGCATAAGCCGTTCAGGTCTTGATGATGAGTGTTGTGGCGCGTGGTGTGGCAGGCAGCATGGCGCGCGTACGCCGTTTGAAATAAAACGAAAGCATATTCAGGCGAAAGCGAATGCGGCCGAATTGTTAAATCGGCAATAGCCGGCCATGGCGACAGTGAGCGGAGCAATGCCGTTATGCGTGCGGCATTGCCGCTTTTTGCCAGAAAAATTGATTGAACGCCCCATGTCAACCTCTTTATTACCCGGTTTTACCCATTCGGCCTTAATGACCGCGCCCGAGGACGAAGCCGGGTTTGTGATATTCGACGTGCCCGAGATCCATCATTTTCCAACGGCCACCCCACGTCAGACCGACCTGTTCGGCTGTCTGCCCGTATAACTGATAACCTCGCATGGCCCAAGGATCTTTTTCTGAAATGACGAGCTTGCCGTCGCGCAAAAAGGCATTGTCCGCGGCGAGACCGTATTGGTGATAGCTTTGAAACGCTGCGGCATTGGTGACGTTGCCCCCCATTTGCGCCAGCCGGTTTTGCCGCTCCGGGCTGCGATAACCTTCCAGCAAAGCCATTTCATACCCGTATTGCTCGTGCATGATTTTGTACACGAGCAATAAACGCGTTCTGAAATCGGCATCGAGCAAATTCCAGTCGCGGCTCGCGTCTTTAAGCGCGGGCCGGATCTGCTCGACTTCCTGCGTTGCGAATACCTCCGGCGGCAACGGCGGCGGGGGCACGAGCTGTTCGCCGTTCAATAACGCAGCAATTTTCTCGTCCGGAACCCGTGCAGTGTCATCGAATTGGAATAATTGCCGGCCGCGTAAAGCCAATGCCACCAATGGAGGCGTCGCAAGAATACCTGTCGTGGTAAAAATCAGCAAGCGCCGCTTTACCAGTAACTTTTGCATATCGACTGCCGTCGATTGCGAAATTTTTGCCGAGCGTGCTAATTGACCGCGAGCGCGCGAAGCGCCGCGCGATGCTCCACGCATAACACGGCCGTGAATAGTGAGCGCCGCACCTAATAAAGAGGCGCGTACCGTCGGCAATAGCAGCATTGCAGCGATCACAACGGCGATGGCGAAATAGGCGAGAAGTGCTACGGCAATCAAAGGCGACCCCGGAAATTGGAAACAATTGTATTTTGTAATGCTTGCTCTTAGAATCAGGCCTGCTCGGAGACGAGCCGGAACGTATTATCACGGCGAAATAATCCAGGATTCAATGAGACAGTGAATGAGTGCGCCGGAAAGTTCGAATTCCAAAGCCCCGCCTAGCCTGTTATCCGATAAGGCTAAAGGCGCTGATGGCAATGGTTCGCGAATTCTTGCGAACCTCGAAGGCCGCGTTGCGCCGCCTACGGAAAAACCACGCCGGTCGAAAGCGCCGCTTCTATTGGTCGCCTTGCTCGTAATCGCAGCCGGCGGCTGGGGTGCCTGGCATATGCAACAGCGTACGCAGAGCGAGTCGCTGGCAGCGGCCGCGCCGGCCAGTGGAGAGAAGACTGCCGCGGCGGCGGTTGCCGCGAGCGCCGCGCCACAGGTCGTCGCCAAAGCTGAGGCGCCGGCTCCCGCTTCCTCGCAAGCGGCGACGATCGTTGCCGACGATAGCGACAGCAAAGCCGCCGCGGCGTCCGCTACGGCGCCCGCCAGCGACGGCAGCCGGCTGTCGCGCGCGCTCGCCGACGGCGCGGAGTCGAGCAGCGCACCCGCGCCGGTTGCATCCGCAACGGCTGCTTCCGCGGCCACGGTGCCGGCGGCGAGGCACGGCAAAAGCGCAACGGCTGTGGCCAGCAAGGACAAGCACGAGAGCGCGGTCCACGGCAAGAAGGAAAGCGCCACGGCCAGCAATCGCCATGCGAGCGCGCCGACCGAGGTCGCTCAGTCGAAGAAGACGCGCGCGAGCGCTAATGCTTCGAAAGATGATTCGGATGCCGATCTATTGGCCGCGCTCGTTGCGCGGACCAAACCCGCGGATGCCAAACCGGCGGCTGGCGGTAACGCGGCGACCAAGGTCAGTGCATCCGCCACGCCTGGGAACGCCAAGCTGGCTGAGCGCGTGAAAGAGTGCGGGCAGCGAGGTTTCTTCGAAGACCAGTTGTGCCGCTGGCGCGTATGTGACGGTCATTGGGGCAAGGATCCGGCGTGTCCGGGTTCAGCACAGCAGGCTCATCAGCCGTAGGCGCGCTTCGTCATTCAATCGCCATGCGCGTCATTCGACGCGCATGCGTTCCACCATTCGCCGCAAACTGATTCCGTGAATTATCCATTCGACATGACGATTTGATTTCATCTGGATTACGTCTATGATGAGCCTCCTTCGCGCGGCACAGCGCTATAAAAAAGGAGACATCAGTGAAGCGACTTCTCGTGGCATTGACGTGTGTGGCAAGCGTGGCGACCGTCACGGCACTCTCGGCGTGTGGTGGTAGCGAGATCAATGCGCAGAACCCGCCGAAGGTGATTATCGACAGCGACTACAACACACTGAGCGACGATGGCCAACTCGGCGTCATGGCCGCGCAATTGCAGGCGCAAGGCTCATTGAAGGTGCTCGGTATTACGGTGGTTTCCGGCAATCAATGGTTGAAGCAGGGCGTAGCGGATGCGTTGAAATCGGTTGAACGTCTGGGCGTTGAAAATCAGATCGGCGTATATGCCGGCGCCAACTATGCTCTGTCTCACGATTTCGCCACCATTCAGGCCGAGCAGAAGCAATTCCCCGGCGGCGACGGTTATCTCGGCGCATGGAATACACCCGAGCCGAAATCCGATAGCGATCTCGTTGCGCCGCCCGACGGTTTCGCGACACACACCAAGGTGCAGAGCAGGAGCGCGGTGGATTTCATCGTCGACTCGGTGAAGCAGTATCCCGGCGAGGTGACGATTCTCGCGATCGGCCCGCTGACCAACATTGCGCTCGCTACGCGTCAACATCCCGAGATCGTGCCGCTAATCAAGCAGATCATTTACATGGGCGGTGCGATCGACGTGCCGGGCAACACCACGCCGACAGCCGAGTTCAATTGGTGGTTCGATCCGGAAGCGGCGAAGGCCGTGTTGCGTTTGCCGATCAAACAGGTGGTGGTTCCGCTCGATGTGACGGACACCGTGAAGATGGACAGGGCGTTGTACGAGCGTGTCGCGCACGACCCGACGAAGCAGACCATCATCACGCAATTGTTCAAGACTTTGAACGGTTATGGTTTCGACGGCAAGAATGGCTTCGAGACCAACCCGAACTACACGACGAACATCTGGGACACGCTGACGCTCGCGTATCTGATGCATCCTTCGTTCGCCACGCAGACCGTGGACGAGTGGGTGGACGTGGATATGAGCTTCGGTGCGAATGACGGCAAGGCTACCGGTTATACGAGTTCGCCGTCGGCGGGATTGCAGAAGATGACGGTGGTGAAACGCTTCGACAATCCGAACTTTTTTAACTTCTATGTTGATCTGTTGACGCGGCCGATGCCGGTCAAGTTACCTAATTGACGCGGTTTTCTACCGCGCTGCCTGCGTGCCCGCAACCCGCCTCAGGCGGGATGCAGGCCGCGCAGCAATTGACGGACACGCGAGAGATCCTGATCGACGTGCTCCGCTTTCTCGAACAACTCCGCCAGCCAGTCCACGAACGCGCGCACGCGCGGCGACACGCGGCGATTCTTCACATAGGCCACCGAAACCGGCATCGGCACGGGCTTCCATTGCGGCATGACTTCGCGCAATAGTCCCGAGTCGAGATACGGTTGCGCGGCGATCCGTGCGGGCTGGATCAAGCCGAGGCCTTGCAGGCCGCAGGTGAGATAGGCCTGTTCGTCGCTGACCTTGACGAATCCTTTTACCTTGACGTTTTGCGCTTCGCCGTCCACCTCGAAATCGAAGTCCACTTCGCGGCCGTTATGCGGCGACATGCAATTGACGGCCACGTGTCCACGCAAATCGTCGAGGTCCGCGGGCGTGCCGTAGCGGGCCAGGTAGGCCGGACTCGCGCAGGTCACGTGCTCGAGGGTGCCGAGTTGACGCGCGACCAGATTCGAATCCGGCAATTCGCCGAGCTGGATGCTGCAGTCGATGGCTTCGGTGATCAGATCGACGGTGCGGTTGCTGATGCCGATGGTGAGATCGAGGTTAGGGTAGCGCGTGTGGAAGTCGTCCAGGGCCGGCAGGATGATGGCGCTGGCCACGGCCCCTGGCATTTCGATACGTAGACGGCCGGTCAGGTTATCCGTGGCGTGACGGATGCTGGCTTCCATTTCGTCGATGTCGGCGAGGATTTGCGCGCAGCGTTCGTAGTAGGCCGCGCCTTCGGGCGTGACGCTTAGGCGCCGCGTTGTGCGGGCGAGGAGGACGGTGCCTAATAGCGCTTCCAGATTCTGAACGATGGTGGTCGCCGTGGCGCGGGGAATGTTCAATGATTCCGCTGCGCGGGTGAAGCTGTTGGTGTCCACGATTCGGATGAATGTGCGCATTGCAGTTATTCTGTCAATCACGGTTCATGCTCCCGTCGAGGGTTTAGGGTTTTGCCTTGCTATTGCTGTTGCCTGCGCGGCGGATTGTGGGGTTTTTTTGTGTTGGCCTTTCCTTGAAATCACGGTGGTCTATTAGCGTTGCCCCTGTGCGGGGCGGCACCTACTTTCTTTGCCGCCGCAAAGAAAGTAGGCAAAGAAAGCGGCTTCACACCGCCAGCTCAGAAGCGGATCCCTCGCGCAGTCACGGCAGTGGTGCATCTGGAATCTGTCGTCTCGCACATTCCGCCACAGTGACACGGCAGTCATACTTCCCGCCTCGCGCTCCGCGCTCGCCGGAAGGGTCTGGTTAAAACAAATGATTTCGTCTGTGCGTGGTG
Source organism: Paraburkholderia sp. RL17-373-BIF-A (assembly GCF_046030175.1). NCBI lineage: Bacteria > Pseudomonadati > Pseudomonadota > Betaproteobacteria > Burkholderiales > Burkholderiaceae > Paraburkholderia > Paraburkholderia sp. RL17-373-BIF-A. Next base: position 65,448 of record NZ_JARESO010000014.1, on the reverse strand, counting down.
GGGGCCTCGCCTCGGCGACACGCCGAAAAAGGCCGGTGGGTTAATGAAGTACCGTGGGGCGCGCGTAGCGCCGCCGGAAGAATGACGGCCTTGTCACCGGGGCTGAGTGTGCGAGGGCACAGATTCCAGATGCACCACTGCCGCGACTGCGCGAGGGACCCGCTTAAGAATTGGCGGTGTGAAGCCGCTTTCTTTGCCTACTTTCTTTGCGGCAGCAAAGAAAGTAGGTGCCGCCCCGCACAGGGGCAACGCTAATAGACCACCGTGATTTCAAGGAAAGGCCAACACCCAAAGCACACAGTCAGAAAAAACGACTACAAAAAAGCCCCACGCCGCAGGCCAAAAAAAACCCACGGCGCAAGCCTAAAAAAAACCGACTCACTTCCGCAAGGAATCCAAATCAACCACAAACCGATACTTAACATCACTCTTCAGCATCCGTTCATAAGCCTCATTAATCCCCTGCATAGGAATCACCTCAATATCGGAAGTAATCCCGTGTTCGCCGCAGAAGTCCAACATCTCCTGCGTCTCAGCAATCCCACCGATCAGCGACCCAGCCAGCCGGCGACGCTTGAAAATCAGATTAAACACTTGCGGCGACGGATGATCATGCTCCGGCGCACCAACCAGCGTCATAGTCCCATCCCGCTTGAGCAGATTCAAAAACGGATTCAAATCATGCTGAGCAGCAACGGTATTCAGAATGAAATCGAAGCTATTCAAATGTGCTTCCATTTCTTCGGCATTCTTCGAAATCACCACCTCATGCGCACCCAACCGCTTCGCATCTTCGATCTTCGACGGTGACGTAGTGAACAACACAACATGCGCACCCATCGCACGTGCGAGCTTCACCCCCATATGCCCGAGCCCGCCAAGGCCAACAATGCCGACCTTCTTGCCAGGACCGGCACCCCAGGTCCGCAGCGGCGAATACGTCGTGATACCCGCGCACAGCAACGGCGCCACACCAGCAGGATCGAGATTCTCCGGCACACGCAGCGTGAACGCTTCATCGACGACGAGCTGCGTGGAATAGCCACCGTAAGTGATCTGACCATCAACCCGGTCGACACCGTTATACGTGCCGACAAAACCGTTCTCGCAATACTGTTCGAGATCTTCCTTGCAACTCGCACACGTGCGGCACGAATCGACCAGACAGCCGACGCCGACCACATCGCCCGCCTTGTATTTCGTCACGTTCGGCCCGACCGCGGTCACGCGGCCGACGATTTCATGGCCCGGCACAACCGGAAACACCGTGTTCTTCCATTCGTTGCGTGCCTGATGCAAATCGGAATGGCACACACCGCAAAACAGAACTTCCATCTGCACGTCATGGGCGCGCAGTTCGCGGCGCTGGATTTCGAACGGGGCGAGAGGCGCGGTAGCGTCGGTCGCTGCATAGGCATAAGTCGTGCTCATGGGTAGCTCCAGCAAAGAGGGTGAAGTCGCAAGGCGCCAGCGATGGGCGACGCAAATCGCCGATGTGGCCAACCTCGTTATGAACCGGGATCACGGCGCGGGCGGTGGCTGGCAAATTCGTCAAACTGGAATTGGCAACCGAGCCCGGCGCAGCGCGGAAAAGGATGATCCGGCAGGGTTCCCATGATAGGAGCGGGGAGGGAGCCCGGGAATACCTGAATGTCTTGAAGATTTGCCTAAAACTCCTGGTGAGGAGCGCGATAGGTCGTTTGGTGATAAATTTCAAGCATTATTCTCTCGCACGTCACTATACCGTCATGTCAACCCGTTCCGCTGAACCCGTCTCGGTCGATCCCGCCCAGCAGCGCGTGGTCGAATTATTCGATGCGCTCGCACCCACCCCGGGCCTCACGCGCACGAGTCTCGAAGGCGTCAACCTGATGCGCGCGAATAGTCCCATGCCGCGTATGCCGGTTATGTACGAGCCGAGCATCGTGATCGTCTGCCAGGGCCGCAAGCGCGGCTTTCTTGGCGATCAGGTGTTCCAGTACGACGCGCAGCAGTACCTGGTCCTCTCAGTGCCCTTGCCATTCGAATGCGAGACCGAGGCGAGCCCGGAAGAGCCGTTCCTCGCCATCTCGGTGCGCGTCGATCTGACCATGGTGGCCGAATTGTTGATGGCGCTGAATGAAACGCACGGCGCCGCGCAGCACGAACCCGTCGGCATCTATTCGACGCCGCTCGACCCGGCGCTATGCAATGCGGTGCAACGTCTGATGGACGCGCTGGCGTCGCCGCTCGACGCGCGCATTCTCGCGCCCGGCGTGGTGCGCGAAATCTGCTATCGCGTGCTGACTGGCGAGCAGGGCGACGCGATTCGCGCGGCGCTCACGCATCAGAATCATTTCGGCCGCATTGCCAAAGCGCTGCGGCGAATTCATGCCGATTACCACGGCGTACTGGACGTCGATACGCTCGCGTCCGAAGCGGGCATGAGCCTCGCCGTGTTTCATGCCCAGTTCAAAGCGGTCACCTCCACTTCGCCGATGCAATACGTGAAGACCACGCGCTTGCATCACGCGCGTTTGTTGATGGTGCAGGATGGGTTGAATGCGGGCGCGGCCGCGGCGCGCGTCGGTTATGAAAGCGCGTCGCAGTTCAGCCGCGAGTTCAAGCGTCTGTTCGGGCTGAGCCCGGTCGACGAAGTGAAGCGCATGCGCGCCGTCTACGATGCACCGCCGCCGCGCGTGGTCAAGGCGGTGGCGCGTTACGTCACCGCAGTGTGATCGGGCAAGCGGGCCGCGCTACAGGTTACAAACCGCTGAACCAGTTGTACCCCTGGTCTTCCCAATAGCCGCCGGGATTCGTGTTGGTCACGAAGATCGCCGCGATGTGCTTGGGATTCTTGAAACCGAGCTTGGTCGGCACGCGCAGCTTCAGCGGGTAGCCGTATTTGGCCGGTAGCGGCTCGTTGCGGAAGTCGAGCGTGAGCTGCGTCTGTGGATGCAAGGCCGTTGCCATATCGAGGCTGGAGTAATAGCGGTCCGCGCATTTGAAGCCGACATAGCGCGCGTTCAGATCGGCGCCGATGCGCTCCAGAAACGTGCGAAACGGCACGCCGCGCCATTGTCCGATCGCGCTCCATCCTTCAATGCAGATGTGGCGCGTGATCTGCGAAGCCTGCGGCAATGCGCGTAGCTGATCGAGATTCCAGCTGCGCTTATCCGACACGAGCCCCGACACTTCCAGTTGATACGTCGAGCCGTCGATGTCCGGCGCGTCGAACTCCGGATAAAACGCATTGAACGGGAACGGGTCGGTGATTTCGCGTGCCGAATAGGTCGGTGCGAGCTTGTTGCGGTCGAACAGCCACGCCTGCACGCGATCGTTCCAGCGCGACATGGCCCACAGCACCTTGTCGACCGAATCGCCGTCCTGCATGTTGCAGCCCGAGAGCATTGCCAATGCGCCGATGGAGAGCGACGAGCGCAGGAACAGGCGTCGTTGCAGCCGTTCGATTTGCGGCTGATGATCGGCAAGTACGATGCGGGACCGGCGCGCGTCGTCGTTGGGTTTGGATGCGCTCATGCCTGGCTCCCTTCATGCGCCGAATGCCGTGCGCGCCCTGTCAGCATCGGCAGCAACGTGCGCGGCACGAGCAGCACCAGCGCCAGATGCACGACCACGAAACCGACTACACCTGCCATCGCGATGAAATGCACACGCCGTGCGAAGTCGAAGCCGCCGAATAGTGCGGTAAGCCAGGAGAATTGCACCGGCTTCCAGATGGACAGGCCCGACGCCACCAGCAACACACCAAGACATAACACGAGCAGATATAGCGCACGTTGCACCGCGTTATATCTGCCGGTATCGTGCGGAAGCTTGAAGCGTAGCGCGAGGCTCGCATCATGCACCACGTCGCGCGGATGAACCGGCAACAGCTTGCGCCGGAAATGCCCGCGCCCGATGCCATACGCAAGATACAGCAGCCCATTCGCGCAAAGCAGCCACATCGCCGCGAAATGCCACGCGATCGAGCCGCCCAGCCATCCGCCGACGGTCGCCCACAGCGGAAATCTGAACGGGAAAAACGGCGACGCGTTATAGATGGCCCAGCCGCTCATCACCATGCAGACCATCGCGAATGCGTTGATCCAGTGCGTGATTCGCACGACGAGCGGGTGAACGAGCAGGCGCGTTTGCGGTTCGGGCATGGTGCAAGGGTCGCGAGGCGAACAGGAAGTGGAAAGCCGCGCCATTGAAGAACGCGGCTGTTCAAGCAAACAGAAAAGCTGGCAACGCCGTATTACATCGGCGGCGTCACGCCATGCTCGCCCGCGGAGATGAAGTTGGCGGCCATCGAGCCGTCGGCTTCCTTGTGTGCAAACAGCACGACTTTCGCGCCCGGCACCAGCAGCGAACGGTCACCCGGTTCCAGCGCGACGATAGGCACGTCTTGCGGAATCACGATTTTCTTTTCACCGTCCTTGTACTTCACGGTGATCGTGCGGCCGTTGCTGACCACGAGCGAACCCACGGTGCCGTTGGTCATCGAGCTGTTGCCGCCGAGATCCCACGGACGGTGGCCTTCGCCCGAGCCGCGCATGCTGGCCGGGAACACGTGCACTTCGAGCGCCTTCAGCGTGCCGTCCGCTTGCGGAATCGCGGCGGTGCCGACATAGCTGTCCGGCTTGATGTCGTTCACATTGGCGAGCACGACGCCGCGAATCGGCGTGTCCTTGGCGAGCTTCACGTCGACATCCTTGCCGTCGCGCGTGTGGACCTTGAGCAGATCGCCCGACAGCGACGTCACCGTGCCGCGCACGCCGGTAGGCATGGCGTTCTGGGCTTGGGCAGCCGGCCCGGCGGCGAGCAAAGCAGCGGCAACGAGCGCGGGGGCGGCGAAGGCGCGCAACGCGTGCGCGGAAACGATCTTCATGAATCAGCTCCAGGTGGTGACGGATGGGGGCAGATTAGACCCGGGACCGGCTCCGGCGAGTGACAGGCAGATGACAAAAACGTCATGAATGGCGCGCGGCAGCCACGTAAAATGGCCGGCATATCCACGTCCAGCATTTCAGCGTTTCAGCGAGCGCCAGAACGAACCGCTGAGCGGACGTCCGAATCGGAGCACCGAGCACCATGAGCATCCTCGTCATCGAAGACGATCCGAAAACCGGCGACTACCTGAAGAAGGGTTTACGCGAGAGCGGCTATGCGGTCGATCTCGCGCGCACCGGCACGGACGGCCTGCACATGGCGCTCGAAAATGCTTACGACCTCGTGGTGCTGGACGTGATGCTGCCCGGTATCGACGGTTGGGAAATCATGCGCGCGCTGCGCGCGCGGCGCGATTTGCCAGTGATTTTCCTGACCGCGCGCGATCACGTCAGCGACCGTATTCGCGGCCTCGAACTCGGTGCGGACGATTATCTCGTCAAGCCGTTTTCATTTACGGAGCTGGTGCTGCGTATCCGCACACTGCTGCGCCGCGGCGTGATCCGCGAAAGCGACGTATTCGAAATCGCCGACCTCAAGCTCGACGTGCTGCGCCGCAAGGTGACGCGCGAAGGCGTGGAGATTCCGCTCACCAACAAGGAATTCATGCTGTTGCATCTGCTGGTGCGCCGCCAGGGCGAAGCGCTGTCGCGCACACAGATCGCCTCCGAAGTGTGGGACATGAATTTCGACAGCGACACCAACGTGGTCGACGTGGCCATCAAGCGGCTGCGCGCCAAGATCGACCATCCGTTCGAAAAAAAGCTGATTCATACGGTGCGCAGCATCGGCTACACGTTCGGCGACAGCTCATGAAATTCTGGACCGGGCGCTCGCTCACGGCTCGCACCACGGTGCTGTTCGCGGCGATCGCGTGCGTGGTGATCGGCACGCTCGGCGCGTATTTCTATCACTCCGCGGAAGTGTCGTTGCAACGCCGCGCGGACGTGGTGCTGACCGCCCGCGTCGAGCACTTCAGCCGCATCGTGCGCGATCTCTATTCAGTGAGCGAATTGAAGAGCCGGCCGCTGCTGTTCGAGACCATGCTCGGCGCGGAACAGGACGTGCTGCTGTTTCGCCGTCCGGGCGAGGCGCCGTTCATCGACGTGAACCCGGCGGGCGTGGCGGTGCCCGCGCTGCAAGCCGGTGTAGAGGACCGCTTGCCGACCTTTGCCGACATTCGCCAGACACAGCTGGGCAACGGTGTGCCGGTGCATTGGGCGATCGCCACCGCCAAAGCGCGCGAGGACGGCACCGAAGTCGAAGTGATCGCCGGCCACCCGATGACGGAGGAAGTGCGCATGCTGGCTGCGTACCGCAACCGCATCGTGCTGGCCACGCTGATCGGCATGCTGGCCGCGACGCTGCTTGCCTGGTACGTGCTGCGCCGCGCGTTGCGCCCGGTTCGGGAGATTGCCACGCGCGCCGCGCAGATCAGTCCCACGAGCCTGTCCGTGCGGCTCGACAGCGAGGCGGCGCCGCTCGAATTGCGCCAGCTCACGCACGCGTTCAACGCCATGCTCGACCGTCTCGCCGACGGTTATCAACGGCTCTCGCAGTTCTCCGCCGATCTGGCGCACGAGATCCGCACACCGGTCGGCGCGTTGATCGGGCAGACGCAAGTGACGCTGGCCCGGACCCGCGAGCCCGACGAATATCAGCAGGTGCTCGAATCGAATCTCGAGGAGCTGAGCCGCCTGAGCCATATCGCGGAAAACATTCTGTTTCTCGCGCACGCGGACCATGCGGCGCTTTCAGTGGAGCGTGAACGGGTCGATCTGCGCGAGGAACTCGTCAGGATCGCAGACTATTTCGAAGGTCTCGCCGATGAACGCGGCATGCGCTTCGTGGTCGAGGCCGCAGGCGTGGCATCGGTCAATCCGATGCTGTGCCGCCGCGCGATCAACAACCTGGTCGTCAATGCCGTGCGTTACGGCGCGAGCGATACGGTGGTGCGTCTGCGTGGCACGCAGGACGAAGCGGGCGCCACCGTGGTGGTCGAAAACGACGGCGCGCCGATTCCCGACGAGCAACTAGGCCGTCTGTTCGATCGTTTCTATCGCGCAGACGCGGCACGCAGCGCGTTCACCGAATCGAGCGGTCTGGGCCTCGCGATCGTCAAGGCGATCATGCATCTGCATGGCGGCACGGCGCGCGTGGTGTGTCCGGCGCCGGGCGTGGTGCGTTTCGAGTTGCGCTTTCCGGGCGCTTAAGTGCCGGTTGCAACGGTGGAGGTCTGCGGCTCATGACAGCACACGCAGAGCTTGTTGCCGTCCGGATCGCGAAAGTAAGCGCCGTAGTAGTTCGCGTGATACTGCGGACGCAAACCCGGCGGCCCCCCGCACGTGCCGCCGTGAGCGAGCGCCGCGGCGTGCGCGCGATCGACCGTGGCGCGATCGGCGGCGAGCAGGGCGATCATCTGACCGTTGCCGGCCGACGCTGGTTGACCGTCGTAAGGCTTGCCGATCACGAACAGCGGGCGCGGCGCATCTGCCGCCATCCAGCCGGACCAGCATGCGTCGGGATCGCGGAACTTGAGCCGCAGATCGAGCGTATCCATCAGCACGTCGTAAAAGCCGCAGGCACGCTCGAAATCACTGATGCCGATGAAAACGTGGGAAAGCATGGCTGTCGCTCCTCGTGAGTGCTGCCCGTGCCGGCCAGCGCCGTTCGTTCAGACTCAGACCTTCTTCAGATATGCGGCCTTCAACATGAAGTTGCCGGCGTCCATCTTGCAGTCCACTTCATGATCGCCGCCGACAAGGCGAATGCTCTTTACCTTGGTGCCCATTTTCAGCGTGATCGACGAGCCTTTCACTTTCAGGTCCTTGATCAGCACGACTGCATCGCCATCGGCCAGCGGGTTGCCGTTGGCGTCCTTGACCACGGGCTCGTCGGCGTCGTCGGCGGACACGGCGGCGTTCGCCGGCCATTCATGCGCGCAATCGGGGCAGACGTAGTTGTCGCCGTCCGGGTAGGTGTTTTCCATCGCGCACTGCGGGCAGGCGGGAATTGTCGACATGATTTTCTTTCCAGACCGCGGCGGGCCGCGGATAACTTCAGGGTCGGCGAGTATAGCGGACGCGTGGCGGGCCGCCGGCGTCCGATGCGCGGGATGCTGCGCCAGCGCAAACTAGCGAGTGCGGAGGCCGGCGCGAGTCACGTGTGGCGACGCTGCACGGGCAGCGGACTATACTTTTCCGATCGCCTGGCGGTCCCGCAAGTTTCGTCACGCCTGGCGAAGCTTTGCAAGGCACACCGATTGCTCGAATCTCACAACAGGAGTTCTGTCATGGTCAAACTCGCACTGTACGTTCGTCTCGAAGCCAAGCCCGGCAAGGAAAAAGAGGTCGAAGCGTTTCTGCTTGGCGGCTTGCCGCTCGTCGAGGAAGAGCCGGGCACCGTCGCGTGGTTCGGTTTGAAGCTCGGGCCGTCCACGTTCGGCATCTTCGACGCCTTTCCGGATGAAAGCGGCCGTGACGCGCACCTGAACGGCAAGGTGGCGGCCGCGTTGATGGCGAAGGCGGGCGAACTGTTCGCCTCGCCGCCCACTATCGAAAAGGTCGACGTGCTGGCGGCCAAATTGCCGGGCTGAACGAGCCGCTGACGGCGCGGCCGGTCGCACGGCCTTCCCGTTTGCTGCCACTGCAACGCGGAAAATGGCGCTTATCACGCCGACGCAGCGCCGGCGCCGCGCCGCGATCCGGCGCGTGCGCTTGTCAGCCGCCTGCCGCGTCGGACGCGTTCGCAGCCGGCTGATTCGCGTAGGTCGCGCGCTTTTCCTCGTACATCAGCAGATCGGCGCGCTGCACGCCTGCTTCGAGCCGGTCGCCGCGCTGGCAGGTGGCCGCGCCCATCGAGAAGCTGAGCGGCGAGCCCGGATAGAACTGATTGTTTAACTCCACCAGTTGCCTGATCGCATCGACCATCGCGGCGCCGCCGCGCTCGTCGGTGTCCGGCATCAGGATCGCGAACTCGTCGCCGCCGATGCGCGCCGCGTGAAACGGCGTCTCAGTCGCCTTGGCCAGCACCTCGCCGGCGCGCCGCAAAAGCGCGTCGCCCGCGGCGTGGCCGAGCTGATCGTTCACGCGTTTCAAACCGTTCAGATCGGCCATGATGATCGTCACGGGCCACGGGCCCTTGCGTTCGAGCCGGTTCAGTTCGTCCACATAGAAAGAGCGGTTGCGCAGTTTGGTCAGCACGTCGTGCTTGCCGAGGAACTCGAGATAGGCTTCGGCCTTCTTGCGCGCCGTGATGTCCGTGAGCGCCACCAGCACCAGATCCCAGGTCTTCTCATGGCCCGGCAGGACGGAGAACTGCAGGTGCACGTGCACCTCGCTGCCGTCGAGCGAATAGTTGAGCACTTCGCGCTGCTGGAACAGCTTGCCGTCCCACAGGTCGACCAGTTGCTCGCGGAAATGCGGACGCATGTCATCACGGAACACGTCGGCGAGACGCGCGAGCAGCGTTTTCTTGTCTTTCGCCGCGAACATGTCGAGCGTGTGCTGGTTCACGTCGAGCACATGGATTTCCTGCATGCAGCGTTCGACGAACTCGGGATGCACGTCCGTGAACACGCGGAAATCGTTGATGCCGGCCGCGCGCGCTTCGTCGAGCAGACGCTTGACCGCGCTGAAATCCTCCACCCAGAGCGACACCGGCGAATACTCGAACAGGCCGCGCACATACTGCTCGGCAAGCGTCACGCGATGCCGCGCGCCTTCCAGTTCCGTAATGTCTTCGACCGACACCAGCACGCGGTCCCAGCGCGCCTCGTGGCCGGGCAGCACGGCGCCCTTGAGCAGCACGTCGAGGCGCCGCCCGCCGAGCGTGTAGTTGACCGTCTGGCTGGTGAACTGCGATTGCCCGGCCCACAACTGGCATAACTCTTCGAGGTGGGTCTTGAGCATGTCGTCGCGGAATACCGAGGCGAGATTGCCGGTAAGCGCCTCGAAATCGGCGGCCTCGAATTGCGTCAGCGTCTTCTGATTCACCTTGATGACGCGGATGCTGTGCGCGCATTGCGCGACACAGCCCGGATTGGCGGCGAAATGCGCGCGCAGATCGGTCACGCCGTCTGCCCGCCATGCGTCGAACAAGCTGCGCACGCCGCTGAAGTCTTCGAGCCAGAGCGAGACGGGCGCGAGTTCGAACATCTCGGAATCGTCGTTGGCGGGCGCAGGGCCGCGCGGGAGGATGTCCAGCATGAGATTCTCAGGATCGGAAGTGCCGCCATTTTAAGACGGGTTGGGCTGTGGCTGAAAAGAAAGACCAGTTACGCATCATTTTTGCGTCAGGGCGTCAAACAAGATAACGGCGCGGTTCCGATCGACTTGAGGTGCGCCCGGCGGGGCATCCAGCTCTCGGGACGCTTGCCGGCAAGCGGTCTGGAGCCTTGTTACACTGGCCTGAAACTTGTCCGGTCCATCCACGTTGCCAAGAAAAGCGCCGCCATGAAGCCATCCCTGCTAGTTCTGATCCACCTCAACGATGCAAGCCGCGCCAAGATCGAGGCGGCGTTCGAAGTGGTCTACGCGCCCGATGCCGCCGAACGAGCCGCCGCGCTCGACGCGCACGGCAAGACGATTCGCGCCGTGCTGACCAACGGCACGACCGGGCTCGCCGCCGCGGACATCGATCGCATGCCGCAGCTCGAACTGCTCAGCGCGCTGGGCGCGGGCTATGAAAACCTCGCCGTCGACCACGCCCGCTCGCGCGGTATCGTGCTCGTCAACGGCGCGGGCACCAACGATCATTGTGTGGCTGATCATGCATTCGCCTTGCTGCTCGCGGTGGTGCGCGACGTGCCGCAACTCGATCAGGCCACGCGCGCGGGCGTCTGGCGCGACACCTTGCCGATGCGCCCGAACGTCTCCGGCAAGCGCCTCGGCGTTGTCGGGCTCGGCAATATCGGCGAGAAGGTCGCGCGCCGCGGCGCGGGCTTCGAGATGGAAATCGGCTATCACAACCGTAAGCCGCGTGAAGGCTCGCCACATCAGTACTTCGACAGCGCGGAAGGGCTCGCGCGCTGGAGCGACTTTTTGATCGTCGCGACGCCGGGCGGTGCGGGCACGCGTCATCTGATCGACGAGGCGGTGTTCGAGGCGCTCGGTCCGCACGGCTTCGTGGTCAACGTCTCGCGCGGCAGCGTGCTCGACACGGCGGCGCTCGCCCACGCGCTTACAGCCGGCACGATTGCCGGCGCCGCGCTCGACGTCTACGAGGGCGAGCCGAATCCACCGGGGGCTTTGCTGGCACTGCGCAACGTGGTGTTGACGCCGCACGTGGGCGGCCGCTCGCCGGAAGCGATCACCGCCTCAGTCGACAACTTTCTGAGCAACGCCCGGCGGCATTTTGCGGGCGAGCCGGTATTGACGCCAATCTGACGTCGCAAGCGCGTTCCGCGGTTACTTCTCTTCGTTGCCGCCCGGCCGGTTGCCGATGTACTCGTACTCTTCGGTATTGACCCGTGAAACACGCAGCTCGACCACGCTGCGGTGATACGAGTAGGCGATACGCCGGATCTCCAGCAACGGCGCACCGACCTCGACGCCGAGTTGCGCGCTCTCCAGTTCGCTCGCGAGACCCACGCTCACGCGTTCATCGGTTTCGACCACGTTGATGCCGAAGCCGTCCTGATAGAAGTTGTACAGCGTGTTCGGCCGGTTGCGCAGTTTCGTTTCGGTGAGGCCTGGAAAATGGGCCTCCGGCACGGTGATATGTTCGATCAGCACCGTTTTGCCATGCAGCGCCAGGCCGTTGACGAACTGGAACACGCGCGCGCCGGTTTCCACGCCGAGCGCGGCCGCCACGTCGCGCGAGGCGCGGGCCTTTTTGAAATCGACCAGCGTGACGACGGGATAGGCCTTGTCGCCGTCGCGCCGCACGATCCTGAAGAAACGGAAAAAATGCCGGTCGCGCTGATGCATGGACACGAACGTGCCCAGGCCCTGGTGACGGATCAGGATGTTCTCGGCACAGAGTTCGTCGATCGCTTTGCGCAGCGTGCCGATGGACACGCCGAAGCGCTCGGCGAGCCGCTTCTCCGAAGGAATGCATTCGCCGCCTTTCCATTCGCCTGCCGAGAGCGCGGCGAGAATCGCGCTCTTGACCTCTTTGTAGCGCGTGCCGCCCAGCGCGGGCGGATTGATGGCGAGCGTGCTCATGACAACCTCTGAAATACGCGAGTCGCGCGACGCCGCTCGCGAAGGTTAAACCTGCCCGGATTTTAAACGACAAACTCATCTAGTCCATCTAGATGAGATGGATTATCTCGACACTACTGGAAAACACACATCTAACACATATAGATGACCTAGTTGACATCCATCGATGCGGCGCCTACTATCGATTCACAGCAGCGCATCTGGCTGCGCTTTCCCCGGCGGCACGACACCGCATTCAATACACGAACGGAGACGCTAATGAGCAATCCCACGGCAGACATCAAGGGCACCGCGGCAGCGGGCGCATCGCCCGAACGCAAGACGATTCACATCGTGTTGCACGAGGCGAAGGACACAGTCGGTGTGGCGGTCGTCGAGGGCATCAAGGCGGGCACGCAACTCAACGCGTGGATCATGGACGACGACGAGATCGTGACTTTCCCGGCCAAGCAGGACATTCCCATCGGTCACAAGGTGGCGCTCAAGGACATGGCGGTGGGCGACACGGTGTTCAAGTACGGCGTCGATATCGGCAAGGTGGTCGCGCCGATCAGCGCCGGCGAACACGCCCACGTGCACAACATCAAGACGAAGCGCTGGTAAGTCGCGCCGGACAGACTGCCGCAATTGAATCGCCCCCACACCTGAACGAGAGATACACCATGAGCGTGATTGACCTGGATACGACTTTCCGCGGCTATCGTCGCGACAATGGCCGCGTTGGCGTACGCAACCACGTGATCATCCTGCCGGTCGACGATCTATCGAACGCCGCGGCGCAAGCCGTCGAGAACAACATCAAGGGCACCATGGCGCTGCCGCATCCGTACGGGCGACTGCAGTTCGGCGCCGACCTCGACCTGCACTTTCGTACGCTGATCGGCGCGGGCAGCAATCCGAATGTCGCGGCGGTGGTCGTGATCGGCATCGAGGAAGGCTGGACCAAACGTGTGGTGGACGGCATTGCGAAAACCGGCAAGCCGGTGATGGGCTTCGGCATCGAACTGCACGGCGACCACGACACGATCATGCGCGCTTCGAAGGCGGCCAAGGAAATGGTGCAGTACGCCACGTCGCTCGATCGCGAGGAATGCCCGATCTCGGAGCTGTGGGTCTCCACCAAATGCGGCGAGTCGGATACGACCTCGGGCTGCGGCGCCAATCCGACTGTCGGCAATGCTTTCGACAAGCTGTACGGACTCGGCACCACGCTCGTGTTCGGCGAGACCTCGGAGTTGACCGGCGGCGAGCAGATCGTCGCAGCGCGCTGCGCCAACGACGGCGTGCGCGAGCGCTTCCAGTTCATGTTCGACCGCTATCAGGACATGATCAACCGCTGGAAGACGGACGATCTTTCCGAGTCGCAACCCACCAAGGGTAATATCGCGGGCGGCCTCACGACCATCGAGGAAAAGGCGCTCGGCAATATCCAGAAGATCGGCAAGAAGTGCATGGTGGACGGCGTGCTCGACAAAGCCGAGGAACCGACGCACTCCGGTCTATGGTTCATGGATTCGTCGTCGGCGGCGGCGGAGATGGTGACCTTGTGCGCGGCGTCCGGCTTCGCGGTGCATTTCTTCCCGACGGGGCAGGGCAACGTGATCGGCAACCCGATCGTGCCGGTCATCAAGATCTGCGCGAACCCGCGTACGGTGCGCACCATGGGCGAGCATATCGACGTCGATGTGACCGGCATCCTGCAGCGCGAACAGAACCTCGATCAGAGCGGCGACAAACTGCTCGAATGCATGATGGCCACGATCAACGGCCGCTTTACCGCCGCGGAAGCGCTCGGTCATCGCGAGTTCGTGCTGACCCGGCTGTTCGAAAGCGCCTGAGTCTGGCGGCCGGGCAAGCGCGGTTGCCTCGCGCTTGCCTGGTAGTATCGCAGTGGACCCCCAATTCCCGGCGCGCGCCGGCACGGAGAACGGCCACGACGCCGCCCGTTGCCGGCAAGCCATGCCGCTACGGCGCCGGTTCGACACCTGGCGGCAGCGAGTGGAGGAGACACCATCTTGCGCGTGCTCAAACATCTCTACGTGCAGGTCCTGATCGGACTTGCGGCCGGAATTCTCGTCGGTTACTTCGCGCCCGCGTTCGGCGTCGAAATGAAGCCGCTCGGCGATACCTTCATCCGCCTCATCAAGATGCTGATCACGCTGGTGATCTTCTGCACCGTGTCAGTCGGCATTGCGCGGATGGAAAGCCTCAAGCAGGTCGGCCGCGTCGGATTCAAAACATTGCTCTACTTCGAGGTGGTGACCACCATCGCGCTCGTGATCGGGCTGGTCGTGGCAAACGTGCTGCATCCCGGCGCGGGGCTGAACATCGATCCCGCCACGCTCGACGCGCACGCCGTGACGCACTACGTGGCGGACGCGCATTCGGCGTCCTCGAGCTTCTTCGATATGATCGTGCCGAATTCGGTGGTCGGCGCGTTCGCGCGTGGCGATCTGCTGCAGGTGCTGCTGTTCTCGGTGCTGTTCGGCATCGCGCTGTCGATCATGTCGCAGCGCAGCCGGTTGCTCATGCGTGGCATCGAACAGTTCGGCGATACGCTCATGCGCATTGTCGAGATGATCATGCGGCTCGCGCCGCTTGGCGCATTCGGCGCGATTGCCTTCACGGTCGGCAAATACGGCATCGGCACCTTGCAGCAACTCGGTCTGCTGATTCTCTGCTTCTACATCACCAGCATCCTGTTCATCGTCGTCGTGCTCGGTGCGGCGGCGCGCTGGGCAGGCGTCGGACTCTGGCCGCTGTTGCGCTACTTCCGCGAGGAACTGCTGATCGTGCTGGGCACGTCCACCACGGAATCCGTGCTGCCGCGCCTGATGGAGAAGCTCGAACGCATGGGCTGCCCGCGGGCGATCGTCGGCCTCGTGCTGCCCACGGGCTATTCGTTCAACCTCGACGGCGCCGCGATCTATCTGACCATGACCTCGCTGTTCATCGCGCAGGCCACCAACACGCATCTGTCGCTGATGCAGCAACTGGGCTTGCTGGCGATTCTGATGCTGACGTCGAAGGGCGGCGCGGGCGTGGCGGGCGCGCCGCTGGTCGCATTGACGGCGACGCTGTCGACGCACAACATCATTCCCGTGGCGGGCATCACGCTGATTCTCGGCGTCGATCGCGTGCTCAACGAAATCCGCGCGCTCACTAATATGATCGGCAACGTGGTGGCGACGCTGGTGGTTGCGCGCTGGGAAGGGGCTTTCGATGCGCGCGCGGCGCGGGAATTCCTCGCGGCTCCGCGCGAAGTCCGGGATCAGGTGCAGCCGCAGTCGCAGTCGAAACCGCAGGCTCAGGGGCCGTCGACTCAACCCGGCCTCGAGGAGAGACGCCCGGCCGCCGGCACGACGCTGCTGGAAAAGGGCGGCTAAGTAGGACAATCACGACAGCGATCCGAATGAGGATCGTCATGGGCAATGCCGCAATCGATGCATTGCGGCATTGCTTCGTGTGCGCTTCGATCGCATGCTCGGCGCAGTGCGTGGCTGGGTTTCCGGTTGAACGGTTCGCCGCGGCGCCCGACCAATACCAACAACACAACAACTTGAGGAATGACCCGATGGCCCGATTGTCTCCCGACGCGCTCACCATGCTTGCCGTCGACTCGCTGCGCCGCGCGGGCGCGTTGCCGGCCACCGCCGAGTCCACGGCTCGCGCGCTGGTCTATGCGGACCTGCGCGGTTTGTCGTCGCACGGTGTATCGCGTTTGCCGATGTATTGCGCGCAGTTGCGCAACGGCCGCGTCGATCCCGCCGCGCAAGCGACGATCGTGGCGGATCGCGGCGCGGCGGTGCTGATCGACGGCGCGGACGGGTTGGCCTATCCCGCGTGCGACCTGGCGGTCTCGACGCTTGCCGAGCGCACGAAGCAGTACGGCAGCGCGGTCGCGGGCGTGAAGCGCAGCCACCATTTCGGCGTGGGCGCGGCCCATCTGGCCGCGCTCGGCGCCGCTGGCATGGTTGCTCTTGCGTTCAGCAATTCGCCGGCGGCGATGCCCGCGTGGCGCGGCCGCCGTGCGCTGTTCGGGACCAACCCGATCGCCGCCGTGTTCCCGCGTCGCCATGGCGAGCCACTCGTGATCGACCTCGCGCTGTCGCAGATCGCGCGCGGCAAGATCGCGCTGGCCGCGCGCGACGGCAAGCCGATTCCCGAAGGCTGGGCGACCACCCGCGACGGCCAGCCGACCACCGACGCCCGCGCGGCCCTCGACGGCATGATGCTGCCGTTCGGCGGCGCCAAAGGCGCGATGCTGGCTCTGGTCGTCGAACTGCTGGCGGCGGCGCTGACGGGCGCGAACTTCGGCTACGAAGCCGGCTCGTTTCTGACTGAAGAGGGAGAGCGCTCGCGCATCGGCCATCTGTTCTGGGCGATCGATCCTGGCGCGCTCGCCGGCGACGAAACCTATTTGTCGCGCGTGGAAGCGCTGATCGACATGATGCTCGCGGACGACGACGTGCGCTTGCCCGGTGATCGAAGAGAGCGTCTCGCGGACACGGCGCAGAAAGACGGCGTGGAGATTCCGGACGCGCTGATCGCACAACTCGAAGGTAGCAGTTAGCCGGCGTCGAGGAAGCGCCACAGCCGGCGCGCCATTGAAAGGCAAACGGAAACTATCGGCGTGGCGGATAGTTTCTCTCGAAAATGGCGATTTCCCTTGTGAGGCCACGGCGCATAGGATGAGCGGTATCGCATCACCACCGCTTCGGCCCCACCGGAGCAGCGACGGAGATCCCGCATGGAACACCACGCCCGCACGCAGGATGAACGGCTCGACATCAAGACGACCACCTGCTACATGTGCGCCTGCCGCTGCGGCATTCGTGTGCATCTGCGTGAAGGCGAGGTGCGCTACATCGACGGCAATCCGGAGCATCCGCTGAACCAGGGCGTGATTTGCGCGAAGGGCGCCTCGGGCATCATGAAGCAGTACTCGCCCGCGCGCCTCACTCAACCGCTGATGCGCAAGCCAGGCGCGGAGCGCGGCAGCGCGCAGTTCGAGCCGGTGTCGTGGGAGCATGCGTTCGACGTGCTGGAAAAGCGCCTCGGCGAAATTCGCGCCACCGACCCGAAAAAATTCGCGCTTTTCACCGGGCGTGACCAGATGCAGGCGCTAACCGGCCTCTTCGCCAAACAGTTCGGTACGCCTAATTACGCGGCGCACGGCGGCTTCTGCTCGGCCAACATGGCGGCGGGCATGATCTATACGATCGGCGGCTCGTTCTGGGAATTCGGCGGGCCGGATCTCGACAGCGCCAAGCTCTTCTTCATGATCGGCACGGCGGAGGACCATCACTCGAATCCGCTCAAGATCGCCATTTCGAAGTTCAAGCGCGCGGGCGGCCGCTTCATTGCGATCAATCCGATCCGCACCGGCTACGCGGCAATCGCCGACGAATGGGTGCCGATCAAGCCCGGCACCGATGGCGCGCTGTTCATGGCATTTCTGCACGAACTGATTGCCGCCGACGCGTGGGATCACGAATTCGTGCGCCGCTACACCAACGCGGCGGAACTCGTCGATCTCGACGAAGCCAGCGAAAACTTCGGCCTGTTCGTGCGTGATCCCGAGCGGCCGGTCGGCAACCCGCTGTTTCCGCAGAATCATCTCTGGTGGGACGCTCAAGCGGCGCGCGCCGTGCCGCATCACACGCCCGGCGTCGAACCCGCGCTCGACGGCCGCTATACGCTCGACGACGGCACGCCGGTTACGCCCTCGTTCGCCTTGCTGCGCGAACGCGTGGCCGATTGCACGCCCGAGTGGGCGGCAGGCATCACCGGCATTTCGGCGGACACGATTCGCCGCCTCGCGGGTGAAATGATCCAGACGAGCCGCGATCACCGCATCACCTTGCCGATCCGCTGGACCGACGCATGGGGCGAGACGCACGAAACGGTCACCGGCAACCCGGTTGCCTTTCACGCGATGCGCGGCCTCGCGGCGCACTCCAACGGCTTCCAGTCGATCCGCGCGCTGGCCGTGCTGATGTCGCTGCTCGGCACGATCGACACGCCCGGCGGCTTTCGTCACAAGTCGCCGTTTCCGCGCGCCGTGCCGCCGTCGGCGAAACCGCCGAACAGCCCCGACGCCGTCAAGCCGAACACGCCGCTCGCCACCGGTCCGCTCGGCTGGCCCGCTGCGCCCGAGGACCTGTTCATCGACGATAAGGGTGGGCCGGTGCGCATCGACAAGGCCTTCTCGTGGGAATATCCGCTCGCCGTGCATGGCCTGATGCACAGCGTGATTACCAACGCGTGGCGCGGCGATCCGTATCCGATCGACACGTTGATGATTTTCATGGCCAACATGGCGTGGAATTCGTCGATGAACACGATGAAAGTGCGCGAGATGCTGGTCGACAAGCACGCCAGCGGCGAGTACAAGATTCCGTTTCTGGTGGTGTGCGACGCGTTCCAGTCGGAGATGACGGCGTTCGCCGATCTGATCCTGCCCGACACGACGTATCTGGAACGGCACGACGCGATGTCCATGCTCGACCGGCCGATCTCCGAATTCGACGGCCCGGTGGATTCGGTGCGCGTGCCGGTCGTGCCGCCTACCGGCGAATGCAAGCCGTTCCAGGAAGTGTTGATCGAGCTTGCGTCGCGTCTGAAATTCCCGGCGTTCACGACCGCCGAGGGCGCAAGGCGTTTTCGCGACTATCCCGACTTCGTGGTCAATTTCACGACTTCGCCGGATTCCGGCGTCGGTTTTCTGATCGGCTGGCGTGGCAAGGATGGCGACAAGGCGCTGGTGGGTGAACCGAATCCGAATCAGTGGGAGCAGTACGCGAAGAACAATTGCGTGTTCCATTACCGGCTGCCCGAGACGCTGCAGTACATGCGCAACTGCAACGGGCCGTATCTCGAGTGGGCGGTCAAGCACGGTTTTCGCAAGTTCGGTGAGCCGATTCTGATCCAGTTGTATTCCGATGTGATGCAGAAGTTCAGGCTCGCCGCGCAAGGCCGTACGAGCGGCAGGCAGCCGCCGGATCACTTGCGCGCGCGCGTCGAAAAGTACTTCGATCCGCTGCCGTTCTGGTATGCGCCGCTGGAAAGCGCGGCCACCGACCTCGACCAGTTTCCGCTCGCCGCGGTGACCCAGCGGCCGATGGCGATGTACCACTCGTGGGACTCGCAGAACGCGTGGCTGCGGCAGATTCACGGCGAGAACTATCTCTACATGAATCCGTTGATGGCCGCCGAGAACGGTATCGCCGACGGCGCCTGGATCTACGCCGAATCGCAGTGGGGCCGGGTACGTTGCATGGCGCGCTTCAGCGAGACCGTCGAGCCGGGCACGGTATGGACATGGAACGCGATCGGCAAGGCGTCGGGTGCATGGAACCTCGGCCCGGGCGCGAATGAATCGCAACGCGGTTTCCTGCTCAATCACCTCATCACCGACGAGCTGCCCGGCCGCGACGACGACGTGGCGCGGCGCATGTCGAATTCCGATCCGGTGACGGGCCAGGCCGCGTGGTACGACGTGCGCGTGCGCATCTATCCAGCGGAAGCCGACGCGCGGCACACGCTGCCGCAATTCGCGGCGATGGCCGCGGTGCCGGGTGAGAACGGCGTGATCTCGCGGATCGTGCAGACCTACTTCGCGGGACGAGGGGAGTTCGCGGCGCGGCTGCGCGGCGCGACGGGGCGCAAATAGCATCGAGACAGCCGCAAGGAGCCTTTGATGACACAGATGGCATTGGTGATCGATCTGAACGTGTGCGTGGGGTGCCATGCGTGCGTGACGAGTTGCAAGGAGTGGAACACGTCGGGCGAATCGGGCAGTCTCGCCGATCTGAATCCGTACGACGCGGATCCGTCCGGCACCTTCTTCAACCGGGTGCAGAGCTTTGAAGCCGGTAGTTTTCCCAACGCCGAGACGATCCATTTTCCGAAGTCGTGTCTGCACTGCGAGGACCCGCCGTGCGTGCCGGTCTGTCCGACCGGTGCGAGCTATAAGCGCAAGGAAGACGGGCTCGTGCTGGTGGAC
Organism: Paraburkholderia sp. RL17-373-BIF-A; assembly: GCF_046030175.1. NCBI lineage: Bacteria > Pseudomonadati > Pseudomonadota > Betaproteobacteria > Burkholderiales > Burkholderiaceae > Paraburkholderia > Paraburkholderia sp. RL17-373-BIF-A. The sequence goes on along the minus strand of NZ_JARESO010000014.1, from coordinate 45,342 downwards.
TTCGACCGCTGTATCGGCTGCAAGTATTGCGCGTGGGCGTGTCCGTACGGCGCGCGCGAGCTCGACGAAGGGCGCAAGGAGATGACCAAGTGCACGCTGTGCGTCGATCGGATCCACGATGAAAATCTGTCGGAGCGCGACCGTCAGCCGGCCTGCGTGCTCGCTTGCCCGACTTCGGCGCGGCTGTTCGGCGATATTCATGATCCGGAATCGGTGGTGTCGAAGGCGATCGAGGAGCGCGGTGGCTACCAGTTGATGCCCGAGTGGAATACGCGGCCGGCGAATCACTATTTGCCGCGTGTGCCGACCGAGGCCGCGGGTTGCGGCAGCGGTTCCTGTTCATGCAAATCGTCCGGCTCGCTGCAGGAGCCGGGCGTGTCGCCGGAATCGCTCGATGCGCAATTCGAGCGCGGCGAGTTGCATCTCGCGTCGATGGCGACGCGCATCTAATGAACCGATAGGACCTCACGATGAATCCCGCATTCTCCGTGGTTTTTCTGACCACTTTGAGCGGCGCGGCGCAGGGGCTGCTGATCGCGCTCGTCGGCGTGGAAACTGCCGCGCATCTTGGCCTGCTCGCGTCGCCTGTCGAGGCGTTCTATGTCGCTGGCGCGGGCGTGTCGGTGGTGTTGGGCGGGCTCGGACTGATCGCATCGTTCTTCCATCTCGGCCATCCCGAACGCGCATGGCGTGCGATCGCGATGTGGCGGACCTCGTGGTTGTCGCGCGAATGTCTGTGCCTGCCGGCGTTTCTCGCCTGTGCGTTTTTCTACGGTGTCGCGCATTGGTTCGGCTCGCCGTGGTCGCTCGCGATCGGCTGGCTCGGCGTGCTGGCGAGCGCCGTGCTGTTCGTCTGCACGGCGATGATCTACGCGTGTCTGCGCTTTCTGCAGGAGTGGGCTACGCCGCTCACACTGGTCAACTTCGCGCTGCTCGGCTGCGCGTCAGGCTTCACGCTGGCGACGGCTTTGACCGCGTGGTTTGCGCCTGAGTGGACTGCTGGGCTCGCTGTCTGCGCATGCGTGCTGACGCTCGCGGGTCTCGCGAGCCGCTCGGCGTCGCTCATGCGCAATGCGCGGTTGCGGCCGAAGTCGACGGTACAGAGCGCCACCGGCATTCACAATCCGAAGCTGGTGCAGGTGTCGCGCGGCTTCACCGCCGGGGCGTTCAATCTGCGCGAGTTCTTTCATGGCAAATCGGCGGGGACGCTGCGCGGTGTCAAATGGGGCTTTCTCGCGACGGCGTTCGTCGCGCCGGTGTTGTTGATGGCGTTAGGGGCGAGCTTGCATTCGATCGGCGTTTCGCTCGGTCTGCTGGCTGCGGCGTGTCTCGTGCAGTACGCGGGGCTGGTGGCGGAGCGCTGGTTTTTCTTTGCAGAGGCGAAGCATCCGCAGAATCTTTATTACGCGAGGGTGGGGTGAGGAGCGGGGTCGCGCGGGCTTGGGTTATTGACGAGCCATTCGCCATGTGAAAAAACGGTGGGAAAATCATCCTGCAATAGAAGAATCAGAAAATCCGAATCATTTTGACTTCTAAAGCGAATTCATAAGGCCTGCATTTTTTCTGAGGGCTCCGCTGTACCGGTCGGTCAGTTCATTGCCGATAAAAGAACGACACACTGCTAAGTCAAAGGTCAGCCAAAGCGCAGACCCGTATGGCCGTGGCCGCTGTATGACGTGTTTACCCATCCAACGCCTCTCATGCCGAAGCATTTCCCCGTATGCCCGACGCATATTTAAAATCCAAAGATTAATGTCGCTTCACGCTTGCTGACCGTTAATGGCTCGCCGATTCTTCGGATGTTTTGTAGAATCGCGCAGAGCGCGGTCGCGCAGTCGGCTAACAAGAAGAGGCGGTATGAGTGCGCAGGACATAATCGGGGCGATAACCGGCGGGCTTGTCCAGAGTGACCGCATGTTGAAGCTGGATACCTCACTGGGAACTGATGTCCTGGTGCCCCAGCGGGTCGTCGGTCGCTCACGAATCGGTCGTGACTACGAGTTCACTGCCGATGTCGTTTCCACATCGGGCGCGGTTGAGCTCAAGACCCTGATCGCCCAGCCGGCGACGTTGTGGATCCAGCAGACAGACAAGTCCTATCTGCCTCATCACGGATATGTGCATACCGCACGTCGCCTCGGATCGGAGAGCGGGCTCACGAGCTACCAGATCGCGTTTGCATCGTGGATGCACTTTCTGCGCTTCCGTAAAGATGCGCGTATCTGGCAAGACAAGCCGGCCGACGAAATCCTGACCGATGTATTCAACATGCACCCGCAGGCCCAAGGTGCATTCCGCTTCGCCCTAAGCAAGCCCTTGCCCTCGCGTTCGTTCTGCGTGCAATACGAGAGCGACTGGAATTTCGTTCACCGGCTCATGGAAAGTGAGGGACTGTTCGGCTATTTCGAGCAGGCGGGCGACGGCAAGTCGCATACGTTCATCGTCACGGACAGCTTGGACTCGCTCCCCTCACTTTCACCGCAGACGGTTCAGTTCTATCGCGCCGGCACGAACAGCGAGACCGATGCGTTTGTTCTCTGGTCGGGCACGCGAATGCTGCAAAGCGTGACGCTCACGACTCGCACCTTCGATTACAGGGCGCCCGCTTCGCCGGGCAATCCGAAGGGGACTAACATCCCGACGCTTCCTACTCAAGGAAGCCTGCCCCAGCAAGCGGAAGTGTATGAATATACCGGGGCTTATAGCTACGGCAAACAGGACCGGGGCGATAGCCTGTCCAAAGTTCGCGTGGAAGAGTGGGAATCACGAGCCAAGCGGTTCTTCGGTGCGGGCGGTGTGCGAGGCGCGGATGCCGGCCGCTGGTTCGAACTCGACAATCACCCCGCGCACGCCGCAGATAGCGCCCAGAACCGGCGGTTCGCAATTATCGAGGCCACCTGGTTCGTTGAGAACAACCTGCCCGCGCCCGGCCACGCTGCGGATTTCCCTGATGGCCTGAAGGGCGACCTCGCGGCCATCAGAACAAACTATGCCGCTGAAGACGGACTGAAAGTTCGGCACGCTGATGGTAGTGAAGGCTTCTTCGTTGTCGAAATTGAGGCACAACGCAAGGCCGCTCCATATCGAGCATCACAAACCTGACATGCATTTGCAGTCAGCGATTGTCGCCGGCCCTGCCAATGAAGAGGTCTACACGGACTCGCTGAACCGCATCAAGGTGCGCTTCCATTGGGATCGGCTCAATAACGGCGATGAAAACTCGTCATGCTGGGTGCGCGTTGCCATGTCCGATACGGGTGGTGGATATGGTGGCGTACATGTGCCACGGGTCGGTGAAGAGGTTCTGATCAGTTGGTTGGACGGCGACTGTGACAGGCCGCTAGTCACGGGCCGCGTCTACAACGGCGCAACAAAACCTCACTGGCATTCCAACGGGTTGCTGTCCGGCTACCAATCCAGGGAATATCAGGGCAGCGGCTACAGCCAGATGTTAATGGATGACTCTACCGGCCAGAATCGCGTTCATCTATATTCCACGAACTCCAATGCCCAATTGCATTTGGGGTACCTGATCGATCAGTCCGGTAATAGGAGAGGACGTTACCTCGGCAGCGGCTTCGATCTGAAGTCCGATGCCTACGGTGCAGTGCGCGCGGGTCAAGGTCTGTACGTCACCACCTATCCGGCGGCCAGCCAACCGCTGGACGCGCGGGAAACGTCCGCCCAACTGGTCAATTCGGAAAGCGTGCTGGAAGCGATGTCGAATTCCAGTACCACGCATCAGGCGGAAAGCCTCAAGGATGGGTACGACTCGCTGAAGTCATTCAGTGACGCGACACAGAACAGCGTGTCGGGCTCATCATCAGGTGGAAACACCGCGGGCGGCGAAACGGGGAGTGCGAACGCATTCAAGCAGCCGGTCATGCTGTTTGGCAGTCCGTCGGGCATCGCCATGTCCACGCAGAAGTCCGCACATTTGTCCGCTGACCAGCATCTGAACCTCGTCGGCGGACAGAACATGCATATCGCGGCCGGTAGATCACTGATCGCGAGCGTCTCAGAGAAAATCAGTCTGTTCGTGCAGAGCGCCGGGATGAAACTGTTTGCGGGCAAAGGCAAGGTGGAAGTTCAGGCGCACGCGGACAACATCGAACTGACCGCACAAAAGACGTTGAAGCTGTTGTCGGCAACGGAAAAGGTCGAGGCGGCAGCGAAGCAGGAAATCCTGCTTACATCGGGCGGTGCGTATATCCGAGTTAGGGACGGCAACATCGAGATTCATGCGCCTGGCAAGATCGATGTCAAGGGCGGCCAGCATTCGTTCGCAGGGCCAACCCAAATGTCCGCTGCCATTCCCACCATGCCCGGTTCGGAAGGTAACTACGATCAGGCATTTATCGCGCATTGGGCAGGCACGGATATCCCCGCGGCCAATACGAGGTTCCAGATGTTCTCTGACGGCACGCTCATTTCGCAGGGTGTCACGAACGATCTCGGTGAAACAGGGCTGACGCAGAGTCACGTGCCCAAAGACGTGGTCATTAAATTTCTGGAGAACCATTGATGGGTGACAAGCAGGGCACAGTCCTTGGAACGGGCACGGCAATGCTGACGCCCAGCGGCTACCAGGTTCGCCCGAAAGTCGCGCTAAGCAGTTGCAACAGGATCGTGCCGCCCGCAGCGGCTTCGATAATCGGGAAATGTCCGTACTACTATCAGCCATTACACGGTGAGTATCTTGAAACGGTAGAAAAGGTTAGCGTCTCAAGTGCCTGGGAAACGGTCAAGGCTTTTGCCACCTCGTGGGATCCATGGAAAGACAAGGAGGTCGCGCGTCGTTTGCTGCGTCGTCGCGAGCAGTTGATAGCGCCTGAGAGCACCGATTCCGATTGGTCTCGTCATGGCAATTTCATGATGCGACATGTCGGTTGCGAGCATAAACCGCCCTCGTATTACGTGAGCTATGGGTACTACTATTGCTCTACTTATGGAGCCAAGCTTTATCCGAAGTTGAGTCCGGAAGGGCAGGCGTGGCTACAAAAAGCGCGGTGGCATCTTCAGAAAAATATGGAAGATGGACTCAACAAGAACATGATGGGAGATTTGATTCGGATGAGCAGCCAGAAGCCTGGGAATGGCAGCTTCAAGATGATGGTTCCGCAATACGAACTTGAACTCGACGACGATATGTTCAAGGCCTTCGCGTTCAGGACACACCCTCTGGCCTATCTGGATGGCGATCTCGCAGATCTTCCGGTTTCGGACCTCGCAAAAATTACGGCGCAACCAAACATTCAGGAGTGGGGTGACGCACGAACGTGGGAGCAGGCGGTCGACAGTGGCAAAGTGGTCCTCCCGAACATGATTAACCGCTCGGATATGGATGATCCCGTCGGCAAGGCTCTCGGCCGACTGCTGGCGAAGTGATATGCAAAAAGCTAAACGCTGGAAAATTTCGATCGGCGGGCTCGCGCTTCTCGCCGCTGTAACCTATGGATACCAGAGCATGACGACAGGTTGGGAAACGATTGCGACCGCCTTTTCAAAAGGTGACAAGCCCTATGGTGGCGGAGAATTTCGTATTCGCGGAAACCAGGTGATCAGTCTGAAGCTCGCAGATCCAGAAATCACTTTCAAGCCAGCGAGTCAGTTGAAGGATCCGCAGGTGGCAGAGCCAACCGAAGAATGGATGAATGACTCCGGCGAGCGCCTAAACCGGTCAACTGTAAATTTCTTGCAGGGGACCATGGAAGCTGGGATAAAGCGCACGTTCCAGCAACGAGGTCAGGATGCCGCATGGTGGTATTCAAAAGACTGGGGTACCGTCTATATCAGCACGGGTTGGATGGATTACAAAGCACCTCGCCTATCGAACGGCCTGGCACCGCAAATTACCAAACTCTGGCGCTCCAGCGACGGCGGCCGCAACTGGACGCAATTGAACTGGCAAGCAGATCACAACATCGGACAGTTGCTGTTTCTCGATCCGCAACGCGGCTATGCAATTGGATGGGGACCTCACATATGGCGCACGGCGGATGGCGGTCAGTCCTGGCACGAGGTCAAGGTGCCGCCGCTCGCCAACGCAGGTAATCCCCGCAAAACATTTGACGGGGTGAACCTCGGCCCCGATGGTGTGCTGCGTGTTGCCTACTATGTCGAACAAGCCGGCGACATCAAAACATCCAGTCTTGTCTACCGGCTGAGTTGGGACCAGGCTGACTTCGAGCCGGATGTCGTGCTGCCGGATCAGACGGTAGTCGACCTGCAATCATCCCCGCAAACGAGCGGCGGTTACTCGCTGTATGCGCTGTCCCGGTTGGGGGCGCCGCGCAATTGGGATGACCCGAGCGACAAGGGGCATCGCACAGGCGCTGTTTCAGTATGGAGAAACGTCCAGAAGGCCAGTGCGCAGCAGTTGCATACGTTTGACGACCGCTTGATGCTCGACGGTCTCAGCGTAGGTCAGCAAGGCGTGCTGCTGGTCTATGCCACGGATGCGACGGGCGATGGCGCACCACGGGATCTCACCTTCGTCAGCAAGGATTTCGGAAAGTCATGGAACGACCTGAATGACGGGGCTGCTCAAGGCGGCTACTTCGATCCCGATACGAACACGCAGTACGCGTTGTTTGCCTACACGCTGAAGAAAAGGAAGCTATAGCGATCTGGGTTTATCGTTTTTGAATAGGTGGGTCGACGTCACGACCCACCCAATCTACCCGCACGCCCCCACTTCACCACACGCCGTGCAAAAGTCACACCCGTCCTTGCGAATCACCGCATTCGCCCCGCACGACCCGCACTTACGCCCGAGCATCGTATGCAGGCCTTGCGCTCCGCCGGGCTGCGTCAACGCGAGCGCGTCGGCGTCAGTCTCAACGGGATGCGGCCGGATGCCGAAATCCGCCGGCAACGCCGTCTCGGCCCGCATCTGTCCGCGCGGCAAACGCGCCAGCATGCGCGAAGGCACCTGGTTACCTTCGGCATCGAGAAACCCGCGCCGATGCAGAATCTGTTGGATCGCAAAGGCGAGGGCGGCCACTTCCGAATCGTGCCAGCGCGGCGTGCGATGCCCGTCGAGACGCTGCACCTCACCGAGCCGGACCTGGCCGCGATCCCACGAAACCTTGCGCATGTCCTGCAAGTTGCGCGCGACAAAACCGCCGCGTGCCGCCAGCGACAGCGAACGCATCGTCGCTGTGATCCATTGCTGCGATTCGTCGCGCTGACCGGTCGGAATAAAGAACTCGATAGGCCGTTCGATGGTGACGTCTTCACCGCCCAGCCGTCCCGTGACCTCGATGAACGATACCGCCACATAGAGCGACTTCTTGCCCGCCTGCGTCAGATATTCGACTTTCTCGATGATCGCGGGCAGCTCGCCTTTGGGCCGATGATCGATCGCGATCCGCAACGGGTCGAGGTCGCTCTCGGCCAGCGTGTCGTCGGCTTGCGGCGGGCTCACGCTGAGCACCGCGCCGAGCGTTTCGTTGGGCCGATAGGTGGCGAGACCCTTGAGGCCGTTTTTCCACGCATCGAAGTAGAGGCTTTCGAACGCTTCGAACGGATAGTCGGCGGGCACGTTCACCGTCTTCGAGATCGACGTGTCCACGTACGGTTGCACGGCCGCCATCATGTCGAGATGGTCGCGCGCCGACATTTCCAGCGCGCTGACGAAATAGTCCGGCAGCTTGCTCGTGTCGCCGCCGAGTTCGCGATAGAGCCGATACGCGTAGTCTTCGACATCGAAGGATTCGCGGCCGCCGTCGGCCATCACCTTCATACGCGTGTAGGTCCACGAGAAGGCCGGCTCGATGCCGTTCGACGCGTTGTCCGCGAAAGCGAGGCTCACCGTGCCGGTCGGCGCGATGGACAGTAGATGGCTGTTGCGAATGCCATCGCTGCGAATCGCCTGCTTGATGTCCTCGGGCAGACGCGAGGCGAACGTGCCGGCTTCCAGATAACGCGCGGCATCGAAGAGCGGAAATGCGCCACGCTCGCGCGCCAGTTCCACGGATGCGCGATACGCCTCGTCGCGCATCAGTTGCGCGATGCGCACGGCGAAGTCGCGCCCTTCCTGCGAGTTGTAGCGCAAGCCGAGCATGACGAGCGTATCGCCGAGGCCAGTGAAGCCCACGCCGATGCGCCGCTTGGCGCGCGACTCGTCGTATTGCTGCTGCAGCGGCCACAGCGTGACGTCGAGCACGTTGTCGAGAAAGCGCACTTGTGTGCGCGTGCGTTTGGCGAGGCCGTCCCAGTCGAACGAAGGCTTGCGGCCTTTCATCTGCGCGAACGGATCGATCACGAAACGCGTGAGGTTCAGCGGCCCGAGATTGCAGCAGCCGTACGCCGGCAGCGGTTGTTCGCCACACGGATTGGTGGCGCGGATGGTTTCGACCGCGCGCAGATTGTTGTCCTCGTTCATGCGCGAGATGAACACGATGCCGGGTTCCGCGACGTCGTACGTGGAGCGCATGATGCGATCCCAGATCGCGCGCGCGGGGCGTTCGCTGTAGACCCACAGGCCGTCTTCGCGTTGCCGCACGTCGTCGGCCGCGCGTTGGGCGGGCGAAGGCTCGGCGCGATGCACGAGTTGCCAGGGCTGATCTTCCTCGACCGCGCGCATGAATTCATCGGTCACGCCGACCGAGACGTTGAAGTTATTCCAGCGGCCCTTCGAATGCTTGGCCTCGATGAACTCCAGCAGGTCGGGGTGATTGCAGTCGAGCACGGCCATCTGCGCACCGCGCCGCGAACCGGCGCTCTCGACGGTGCGGCACGACGCGTCGAACACGTCCATATAACTGCACGGCCCGGACGCCGACGAACTGGTGGTGTGAACGCGCGCGCCCTTGGGACGGATCGCGGAGAAGTTATAGCCTACGCCGCCGCCACGGCGCATGGTTTCGGCCGCCTGCAGCAAGGCGACGTAAATGCCGGGCAGGCCTTGTTCGTCGACGCCCTGAATCGCGTCGCCCACGGGTTGCACGAAGCAATTGATCAGCGTGGCCGCAATGCCGGTGCCCGCCGCGCTCATGATGCGGCCGGCGCCGAGCGCGCCGTGCCGCAGGTTGTCGACGAAGAGCGCTTCAACCGATTCGCGCAACGCTTGCGGCTCCGCCTCGGCGACGCCGCGCGCGACGCGCTTGAACACATCGTCGGCCGATTGTTCGTCGCCTTTCGCGTACTTCTCTAGCAGGACGTCGAGGGAGAATTGTTGCGGTGCGACGAGTGGAGCGGGCGGCGCGGGGGGCGCTATTTGCGCGCGGGTTTCCGGCGTGTCTTCGGCCATGGTATGCCCTCAATCGGCGCCGCACGGGGCACGGCGCGGTGGGTGGACGTGCGGGTCACGATAGCGCCGCGCGTGGAGCCGGCAGGTGACTTGACGCAACGACGTCCACCTTAACGCACGTGGCGAAGGGCCGCAATCAGAGGGTGTTTTACCCACGGCGCGGAGTGGGTCGCGCGAGGCGCGTGCCGCTATGTGGGTTGGTCCGCCGGGCAGATCGGGCGCGTCAGGCGCATTGGGCAGAACGCACGCGCGACGCCGGCAGGCAGATGAGGCTCAGGCTTCGACGCACTCCAGCAGTTCAGCGCAAATCATAGCGGAAGCGTTCAAAGGCGCCGGCCGCTCGGCCGGTTTGAATACCGCGTCGCCGCGGCGAATCTTGCGGCGCGAGACCGCGCAGGTTCCCGAGGTATGTGCCGACCTGCGGCGCCACCGCTGCTCGCCGTAATGACATTTACCCGGCTCGACCCAGCGAATTACCAGCGTCGTGTCCGAACGCTCGAGAATCTCGATGCGGACGCCATTGGTACCGTCAAGGGGGATGGACTCTAAGGTCATCGTCGTCGGCTCCGTATTGTGTGGTGTGCCGAATGTAGTCCCGCGCGCGTCGGATAGCCATTGTATCGCGGTTGAAACACTGTTCTTCAAATAGCAACAATGAAACTTGACATTCGCGCTATCCCGAAAAGACGGGCCTCCGCGGGCCATTGTTAAGTTGAATTTACGATAGGGCGGATTTTTGCAACGCAGTGTTGTACGCAGTGAGACAAGCGTTCGACCCGCAAAGGGCGCCGGCGCTTCCTTTAAGATGTGGTTATTGATGAGCGACCGTGCAACGGCAGTGTAGCGGTTTTGCATTTTTCCGGTCGGCTCGCGCACACACACCGAAGGAAGTCCCTTGGGGGCACCTTCACAAAACCATAAGAGCTCACATGAATTCACGCCGGCCTGTCGCACCTCCTGAACCACCTGACGCGTCGGACTGCCTGAAGAAGCAGAAAGCGGCTTCCCTCGTGTTGTACATCGGACTGGTGCTGCTGGCGTTGTGGGTCGCGCGCGATTTCATCGCGGTCGTGGCATGGGCCGCCGTGATTGCGATCGCACTCTGGCCGCTGTTGCGCAGGGTCGAGGGCAACCGCTGGTTCACCGGACGCACGACGCTGATCGCGGCTGTCTTGACGCTGGCGATCGCGTTGCTGGTCGTGCTGCCGGTTGGCATCGGCATTGCCCAGGCGCTACGCGAAGCGCATGACATGAACGAGTGGTTCAAAGATGCGCAGGAAAACGGCATTCCGTTGCCGGATTTCATCCAGCATCTGCCGTTCGGCGTGCAGCAGGCTTCCACGTGGTGGCAGGCCAACCTCGCTCAGCCGCTGCGCGAATCGGCCGCCATGAAAGGACTGCACAGCACCACGGTGATGACGCTCGGCCGCCACTTCGGCGCGCGCGCGGTGCATGCCGTGGCGGTGTTCGGCTTCATGCTGATCACGCTATTCGTGATCTTTCAGGCGGGGCCGCGCTTGTCGAGCTCGCTGCTGAAGGGCGTGCGGCGCGGCTTCGGCGACGACGGCGCGCAGCTTCTGCTGCGGATGGCCACGGCGGTGCGCGGCACGGTGTCGGGACTGGTCGTGGTCGGACTCGGCGAGGGCGCGTTGATGGGCGTCGCCTATTTCGTGACGGGCCTGCCGCATGTCGCGCTGCTCGCGCTCGTCACCGCGATCGCCGCGATGCTGCCGTTCTGCGCGCCGATCACCTTCGGTCTCGCGGCCTTGTGGCTGGTCGCGCAAGGCTCGGTGGCAGCGGGCGTCGGCCTCGCCGTGTTCGGCTCGGTCGTGGTGTTCATCGCCGAGCACTTCGTGCGGCCGGTGCTGATCGGCAACTCGACGCGTTTGCCGTTCCTGCTCGTGCTGTTCGGCATTCTCGGCGGAGCGGAAACGTTCGGGCTGCTCGGCATCTTCATCGGCCCCGCGCTGATGACCGTGCTGATGGTGTTGTGGACCGACCTCGTGCAATAGTTGCACGGTTTTTTCAGGCCCATCCCGTTTCAGCCAGTACTGCTGAGCCGTTCAGGGCCGCTGATACGAAGGATGTTCCAGCGGCGGCTGCTGTGGTTGCTGCGGTCGCGACTGCGGTTGCGGCTTCACGCAACCAAGCGTGTATTTGAGCGCCGCGGGCAGCAGCGTGCTCCAGACGTCCCAGGTGTGGCCGCCGTCGATAATGCGCAACGCCGCCGGATTGCCCGCCAGCCGCAAGTGCGTATAGAGCGAAGACGCATCGGCCTGGATCGCGAGGTCGTCGTCGCCGGCGGCGATGAACATCGGCAGACGGTACGGCCGGCTCATATAGCGGTCCCACTGCGCCGGATAGTTGAGTTCGTGCCAGACCCGCGCGTCGAACTCGCGCTCGCCGAACACGCCGACGCGGCGCGCAGCCGACGCGCGCGGCGGCTCGTTCGGATAGATCGCGGGGCTCAGCAGCAGCGCGCCGCAAAAGCGCTCCGGTTGCGTCATCGCATAGCGTAGCGCGCCGAAGCCGCCCATCGAGACGCCGCCGATCATCCGTCCGCCGCGTTGCGTCGAGACCGCGTAGCGCGCTTCGATCTCGGGCAGCAGATCCTCGAAGAACGCGGTCTCCATCTTCTCCTTGCGATCGACGTACCAGTCCGTGCCGCCCTGCGGCATCACGATCACGACGGGCGGCATGTCCTTGTGCTCGATCAGCGCGTCGGCGGCGCTCTGCAGGTGGCCTTGCGCGATCCAGTCGTTGGCGTCGCCGTTGTTGCCGTGCAGGAGATACAGCACGGGCAGGCGGCCGGCGTCATGGCGATAGCCGGTCGGCAGATAGATCGTGTAGGCCGAGTCGCGGCCGAGGGCGTCGGAATGGAAGCTGCGGCTGATCACGGTGCTAGCGAGCACTGGCACGCTGCTCGAGGCCGCGCAGAGCGCAACGAGGGCGGAACGTAGGAATAGACGCATGTCAGAGTAGGAGGCCGCGGCGTGGGTCGCGCGCGGCCGTCATGCTATCAGGATCGGCGGTGAATTTTGAGCAACGGTCTCCGGCCGGCGCACGCCGCTCAGGGCGATGTCCGCAGCCGCCCGGCATACAGCCGGCCAGCCAGACGCTTGAGCGGTTCCGCGCCCAGCGCCACCGCGAACAGCGCGCCGATCGCAATCGCATCCGCGAGCAGTCCGAGCGGATAGTTCAGATAGCCGTCCGTCGCCGCGTACAGCACGGAATCGACCACGAGCGAGATCACCGCGCCGGCGATAAAGCACAGCAAGCCCTTGCGGCCGATCACGCCGACCCACGGCACCCATTGCGCGAGCTTCTTCGCCCAGCCGAGCTGAATCAGATTCGCGACGAGCCACGCGATGGCGAGGAAATTGACCGCGCGCAGGTACGAGAGGTTTTGTTTGAGACTGCCATCGAGCGGCTCGTGCTCGATAAAGAGCTTGTAGTAAGCGGCGGCCGCGACCACCGCAAACGCCAGCAGGCTGACGACCCAGCTAAGGCGGTGCGCGCTGATGCGCTGATAAACCGGCTGGCAACGGGCCAGCACGCCGAGCACGAACAGCAATTGCCAGGCGAACGGATTGAAATCCCAATGCATGTCCGGCGCGGCGGGCAGGTAGGCGTCGATGGCCGGCGCGCCGGCCCACAGCGCGACGCTGCCGGCCAGCAGCAGCCACGGCTTGCTGCGCGCGAGCGGCAGGATCATCGGCACCAGCAGGGCGAAGAACGCGTACATGGGCAGCACCGAGGCCAGATACGGTTGGCGGCGGAACAGCAGGATGTCGCCGAGAGCCGCGAGCGGGGTGTCCATCAGATCGTCGAGATCGGTGGTGGCGAGATTCGGCCCGTCGATGCTGAAGGCGGTGAGCACGGCGCTGACCAGCAGCATCAGCGCGGCGGTGACGAGGAACGCGCGATAGATCTCCAGCGAACGCCGCAAGAAGCGGCTGCGCGCGATCGTCTCGTTGCGCCGTTCGGCCAGTGCGGCGTAGGCCGTGGCGGTCGCGAAGCCGCCGAGGAACACGAAGACCTCGGCGGCATCGCACAGCGCGTAGGCGTGTAGGGTGACGCGCGACAGAATGCTGCCGCCGATGTGATCGACGACGATGATCAGAAGGACCAGCCCTCGAAAAAAATCGAGTTCGATCAGGCGGGATTGCGACTTTTGCATTGTGTGGCGCCAAAAGCAAACCCCGTGCGACGGCGCGCTGGTTCAGCGCGGCAGGCGTCTCACAAGGCTTTTAGAAATTGGATTGGATGCTGCGGCGGATACGCGACCCGCGTCGCCGCTTTCAACCGGCCGGACGTGGCGCGGTTGCAGGGGGCAGTAAAAATGACCCACGTGGCGGCGCGGAGTTCCGCTGCGCCGCCGCAAGAAGGTTGCGATTATATTTCCTTTCGTGACAAATCTGCCTGCGGCAGGGCAAGTCAGCGCGCGTCGGCCGCAGCCGGTATCAAGTCCGCGCGGCGTTGCGCCGTTTACCTGAATGAGCGCCGCGACAAAAGGGCCCAACGCACCAAGTGGAGATTTCGCAACGTTTTGAGATATCGATACGACACCCAATGGACGGCGACCTAACGGCGTGTGAGGATTTCTGAAAGCGCGTCAAGGTCGATGCAGCACCTTGTAAGGCGCAAAGAACAAAGCGGCCGGATCGAGTTGTCCCATTGCTCGAGTGCAGGGAGATCGTCATGAACAAGCAAGTGTTCGCGCTAGCTGTCTCCACCGCTATGTCCGCCGCTTTTGCCGCGCCCGCCCTGGCGCAGACGAGTGTCACGCTATATGGCGTGCTCGACGAAGGCATCAACTACACGAACAATGTCGGCCGCGGCCATGTCTATGAGCTGGCGAGCGGCTATGCGCAAGGCAGCCGCTGGGGGCTGAAGGGCGCCGAGGAACTGGGCGGCGGCCTGAAAGCGATCTTCCAGCTGGAAAACGGTTTCGACGTGAGTTCCGGGCGGCTCAACCAGGGCGGCCGGATGTTCGGCCGCCAGGCCTTCGTCGGCTTGAGCGCGGAGCGCTACGGCACGTTGACGTTCGGCCGCCAGTACGATTCGGTGGTCGATTATCTGGCCCAGACCACGGCCAACGGCAACTGGGCCGGCTTGCTCTTCTCCCACCCGTACGACAACGACAACACGGACAACTCGTTCCGGCTCGACAACTCGATCAAGTACACGAGTCCGTCGCTGTCCGGCTTCCAGTTCGGCGGCGTCTATAGCTTCAGCAACGACACCAACTTCGCCAACAATCGCGCGTACAGTTTCGGCGGCCAGTATTCTTATGGCGGCCTGCTGGTGGCCGCGGCCTATCTGCAAGCCGACAATCCCGGCAATGGAGCGAACGGGGCGATCACGGCGAACGACGCCAGCTTCATCGCCGCCCGTATGCGTGTGTTCGGCGGTGGCATCACCTATACGTTCGGTCCGGCGACGGCCGGCTTCGTCTATACCAACTCGAACTATCTGGACCCGACCGGCAACGGCTATCTCGGCGTGACGCCGCTCGTGCCGCCGGGCGTATTGCTGAACTCGCTGAAGTATCAGAACTTCGAGGTGAACGGCAAGTATCAGATTTCGCCGATGCTGTTCGTCGGTGCACAGTACGTGTACACGATGGAAACCTACGACGCCTCGACCGGCGGCGTGAAGCCGAAGATTCACTCGTTCGGCCTGATGGCGGATTACAACCTGTCCAAACGCACCGACGTCTACATCCAGGGCGAGTATCAGCAGGTGACGGGCGACGCGACCTATTCGATTCTGGACGACGCGTTCAACGTCGGCACGCAGTCTCCTTCATCGACCTCGAGGCAGGTCGTGGTGCGCGCAGCGATCCGGCACAAGTTCTGACTTCACCTGGGCTAACCACCTCGGCTAACTTTACCTGGCCGCGCCGCGCGGCCGTTTGTGTTTGGGCGCCGCCACAGCGGGCGTCTTTGTGCCGATCAACTCCGCCACCCCGTCGACAAAAATCCGCACCCGCGGCGCCAGATGCCGGCCGTGCGGAAACACCACCGACACCGGCAGCGGCGGCGCTTTCCAGTCCTTCAGCACTTCGACGAATTCGCCGCTTGCGAATAGCGGCGCGTCCACGCTGCCGACCGGCCCCTGAATCATGCCGAGCCCGGCGAGACAACAACCTATATAGGCATGCGCGCTGTTGACCGAGACGGCGCTGCGCATCGCGACCGTCTTCAGTTCGCCTTGCTCCTGATACTCCCAGTCGAGATCGCGCCCGCTGCGGCTGGAGAAAAAGCCGACCGCGACATGGTCGTCCAGATCGGCGGGCGTACGCGGCAGGCCGTGTTTCTCGATGTACCCGCGCGACGCGCAATTGACCTGCTCGAACTCGCCGATGCGCCGCGCGACCAGCGTTGTGTCGCCCATGCTGCCGACCCGCACCGCGCAATCCACGCCGTCCTCGATCAGGTCGATCATGCGGTCGGTCGCGCTCAGCACGACGCGAATGTCCGGATAACGCGCGAAGAATTCCGGCAGCGCGGGGATCACCACGTGCAGCGCCAAGCGCTCCGGCAGGTCGACGCGGATGACGCCGCGCGGGCCGTTGGCGACGTCGGCGAACAGCGCCTCGGCGTCGTCGATCTCGGCCAGCACCTGGACGCAGCGCTCGTGATAGGCGGCGCCTTCGGGCGTGAGCGCGACGCGCCGCGTGGTGCGCTGAAGCAGCCGCACGCGCAGATGGCTTTCCAGGTACTGGATCGCGTTACTGACGGTGGGGCGCGGCAGTTGCATCTGCTCGGCGGCTTTGGTGAAACTGCCGAGTTGCGCGACGCGCGCGAAGACTCTCATGGCTTGCAAGTGATCCATCGACGACGCTCTCCGTCTGAGACCCAGCCGGACCGGGTTCGGGTGGCTTTCCATTACCCTGATTGTTAACCGTTTTCGACCAATCTGATCGAACGCCGCGCCTTTATCGCTTGTCGGCTCGGGCGCAGAATGCCGCTCAGGCGTGGCGGATCCGGCTTCAAACGCGGCTTCACGCAGGCCGGTTCGCCGTCATCCTAAACGTGATCAAACGACTTCGGGAATGCACGCAATGAATACACGTCAACTGGGCCAGCAAGGCCCGCGAGTTTCCGCCATCGGCCTCGGCTGCATGGGCATGTCCGATCTGTACGGTCCGGCCGACCGCGACGAAAGCATCGCCACGATTCACGCGGCGCTCGACGCCGGCATCACGCTGCTCGACACCGGCGACTTCTACGGCATGGGTCACAACGAAATGCTGATCCGCGACGCGCTGCAAGGGCGCCAGCGCGAGAACGTGGTGGTCAGCGTGAAATTCGGCGGGATGCGTGATCCGGCCGGCGGCTGGATCGGCTTCGACGCGCGGCCGGCGGCGGTGCGCAATTTCCTCGCGTATACGCTGCGGCGGCTCGGCACCGACTATATCGACGTTTACCGCCCCGCGCGACTCGACCCGGCGGTGCCGGTCGAAGAGACCGTCGGCGCCATTGCCGATCTGGTCAAGGAAGGCTACGTGCGCCAGATCGGCTTGTCGGAAGTCGGCGCGCACACGCTACGCCGGGCGCGGGCCGTCGCGCCGATTGACGATCTGCAAATCGAATACTCGCTGATGTCGCGTGGAATCGAGGCCGAGATTTTGCCGGTGTGCCGTGAACTCGGCATCGGCATCACCGCGTATGGCGTGTTGTCGCGGGGTTTGCTGAGCGGCACGTGGTCGAAGGAGCGTGGCGCGCAGAAGGATTTCCGCAGCGTGAGCCCGCGCTTTCAGGGCGAGAACCTCGAGCGCAATCTGGCGCTGGTCGAAACCCTGCGCGCTATCGCCGACGCGCGCGGCACGAATCCGGCGCAACTGGCGATCGCATGGGCCTTGTCACGCGGCGACGACATCGTGCCGCTGGTCGGCGCGCGGCGCCGCAGCCAGTTGACGGACGCGCTCGCGGCGACCGAGTTGCGCCTGAGCGCCGACGAGTTGGCGCGCATCGAAGCTGCGATTCCGCCTGAAGCCGTGGCGGGTTCGCGCTACAACGAGGTGCAGATGGCGCATCTCGACAGCGAACGCAGCGGGCATTGATCGGCTGATCGGCTATTGGGAAAAGGAAAGACGTAAACGAATCGCGCGCCTTGGATAAGGGATTATCACAAGGCGCGCGAATTTCAGACTATGAATATCGAGCGGCGTATTAAAACGGATTAGCGCTCAATTCATCACGTAATTCTGAAACAGAATGCCGACGATAACGCCAAACGGAATACCGAACGTCCGGCCGCGAAGGGTGGCGTTGATGTCCTCGTCGAGGACGAAGCTGCAGCGGCGCTCGCGCCAGACGGTTTTATAGGCCAATGGTTTCGCGTCGACGATCACGATGGAAATCAGCGCGGTCATCGTAACCTGTTCGAGTGCATGCAGTTTGGCCATAAACGGCGAAAATTCGCCTGCATTGCACAGGAGCACCATGATGACGGCGGCAATCAGGGTGCCGAAGAAAAAACCGTTCATGAATCGGTTTGCGGAACTGAGAGAATCCATTTGAACCTCGGCTTTACCCGCAGCCTTGATAAAGGCGGCGAATTAAAAATATTCTGACGGAAAGGGTTTTCCATTCGATAAACCGGCGTCGCCTTGACTGCGGCGCCGGTCAATCTCACTGGGATGCGTAAGAATATTTTTACTGCCGTGTTCAACCTATCGTCCTTTTCCTAATGCCGGGTAGGATGATTCCGAAAAGCGCGGAAACGCGCCACGTTCGAACTACGTCCCGAACAGATTCAGTTGGGCGTACTGCAACAGCATGATGGTCTTTCCGTCGACGATTTCGCCGCGCTCGATCATCGCCAGCGCTTCGTCCACCGGCAGCTCCAGCACCTCGATATCTTCACCTTCGTCGGCGAGGCCGCCGCCCGCGCCGACTTTCGCCACCGCATCGTATTCAGCAACGAAAAAGTGCAGTTTCTCCGTGACCGAACCCGGGCTCATGAAGGCCTCGAATACCTTGCGGACGTCGCGCACCCGGTAGCCGGTTTCTTCCTCGACTTCCGCGCGAATCCGTTCCTCCGGCGACGCGGTCTCCAGCAGGCCGGCCGGTGTCTCGATCAGCATGCCGTGATGACCGTTGACGAACGCCGGCAAGCGGAATTGCCGCGTTAGCACGACCGTGCGCCGGTGCGGTTCGTAGAGCAGCAGCGTCGCGCCGTTGCCGCGGTCGTAAGTTTCGCGGCTCTGGCGTTGCCAACTGCCGTCGGCGCGCTGGAAGTCGAAGGTGGTTTTTTTCAGCACGTACCAGTCGTCCGACAGCACCTCGACGTCGACAATCCTGACCCGTTCGGCGATTTCGTTCATGGCTCGCATCCTGTCCTGTAGGGAAACGCGGTTCGCTCCGCATGCGAATCATGGTATCGTGCGATATCGTGCAAAAACAAGTAATTTCGTGCAAGTCGATAAGACTCGCTAAGGACCGCCGCCGTGCTCACATCGCAAAGAAAGCAACTGATACTCGATGCGCTCAAGCGTAACGGGCAAGTGGTCGCCAAAACCTTGAGCGCCGAATTCGACGTCTCCGAAGACACGATTCGCCGCGATCTGCGTGAGCTCGCTGCCGAAGGTCAGCTTCAGCGCGTGCATGGCGGCGCACTGCCGGCGTCGCCGGCGGCGGCGGACTTTGCCGGGCGCGAGCGTATCGAGTCGGCGTCGAAGGCGGCGATCGGCCGGGCGGCCGCGGGCATGATCGTGCGTGGCCAGATTGCGTTCGTCGACGGCGGCACGACCGCGGTGCAACTCGCGCGTCATCTGCCGCGTGACTTGCGGGCGACGATCGTCACCCATAGCCCGAGCATCGCCGTCGAACTCGCGGAGCATGCCGAGTTGGAAGTCGTGATGATCGGCGGCCGCCTGTTTCGGCATTCGATGGTCAACGTCGGCGCCGCGGCAATCGAAGCGCTCAGCCACATTCGCGCGGATCTGTATTTCATGGGCGTGACCGGCGTGCATCCGCAAGCAGGCCTGAGCACCGGCGATAGGGAAGAGGCCTACGTGAAACGCGCGTTCGCGGAACACGCGGCGGAGACGGTGGTGCTGGCGTCGGCGGAAAAACTCAATGCGGCCTCGCCGTACAAGATCGCCGATGTGACGGCGGCGAGCACGATCGTCGTCGAACGGAATACGGACGAGGCCTTGACCGCGCCGTTCGAAGCGTTGGGTATCACGATCGTGCGGGCATAGTTGGGCATGCTGATTAAAAAGTAGAAAAACCGCCAGAAACCGCTGTAAACCCGCGAATATAGCGGACCATACGAGATCCGTTATTTGCGAGATAGGGCAAAAAATTTGACGCACCCCGCGGCAAATCAGCGCGATAATCCCGCCCCTTGCCCTCTGTGGGGCGAGGACAAGGCAACTCACGGTAGTTCAAGGTCAATCAGATCGACTGCGGCACGACCGAAGTGACGGTCGTCGCAGGTCGCCGGTACGCCCGGGCGTTAAATAGCGTCCGCGGTTCGAACACCTCCCTCGTGGTGATAGCCGTCCAGCGCAGGTTCGTCGCGTGCCGTCACGCACGCGGCCGCGCGCGCGTGACGGTCCGTGTCTTCCTGACGCCGGGAAGGAAAGGCCTTGATGGCCCGTATTGCCGCCGTATTCACTAAAGGAGAAGTCCATGGGGAAACTCGACCTTTCGCGTCGTAGTTTTCTGAAGGCCAGCGTGTTGGCGGGTGTGTCGGTGTATATCGCGCCGATGGGCAGCCGCGCATTCGCTGCGTTGTTCGAAGAAAAAATCCTGACGCCGGTGCAGTGGGATGCGGCCAACGGTCAGGCAAAGTTCCGCATCGACGGCATTGCCAAGGTAACCGGCTCGAAAGTGTTCGCCCGCGACATCCGCGCCGCCGACATGCCGCACTGGCCGCAGCAGCAGTCGCACGCTTTCATTCTGCGCACGACGCAAGCCGACCGCAGCTACGAAGGCTTCGACCTCACGCTGCTCGGCGACGACCTGAAGCCCGACCGCGTGATCACCGCCGCCGATCTGGCGCGCGATGGCCTGATCTTCCCGGCCTTCTATGGCGACGACATGCTGCTGCCGCCGGGCAAGACGCCCGCGTATCTCGGCCAGGCGGTGGCGATCCTGATCTATCACGACTTCGCGCGCTTCCGCTTCGCGAAAGATAAGCTGAAGTTCCAGGATCAGATCATCCGTTACGGCGCGCAAACCGGCGCGCTCGAACGTGATCCGTGGGGCACGTTCCGCTTCGTGCGCGTCGGCGGCAAGACCCCGTACGACGACGACACCTTCTCCAGTCTGAAAGACGCGCCGGTGTTTCCGAGCATGATGCGCAAGCACCAGGCGGTGTGGCCGGACGGCGGCGAGCACGGCAAGCTCGACGAGCAGGGCATGTTCCACGCCGCGCGGATCCAGCAGGAATTGGATCAGCCGTCGGCGGACTGGCTGGTGATGGAGCGCGAGTACAACACGCAGTCCATCGACACGGCCGCGCTCGAGCCCGACAACGCGAACTGCTGGTACGACGCGGCGACGCAATCGCTTCACATGGTCGTGCCGACCCAGGCGCCGTCCGAGGTCGCCGACAGCGCGGCCGGCATGGTCGCGAAGTGCGCGTTCCCGGTGAAGCACCTGTTCATTTACCCGTGCTACACGGTGGGCTACGGTTCCAAGGATCACTTCAATGTGCCGTTCTACGGCCTCGTCTGCGCGATGTATGCCGATGGCCGTCCCGTGCGCCTCGCCAACGATCGCTACGAGCAGTTCCAGACCTCGTTGAAGCGCCATGCGTTCAAGATGAACTACCGCATCGCCGTCGACAGGAAGTCCGGTTTGCTGCAATCGTTCAAGGCGGAGATGGAAGCGAACGGCGGCGGACGCTGCAACTTCTCGCCGTCGGTGGCGATGGTGGGCGCGACCGCCGCGCAGTCGATCTACTACTTCCCGAAGAACGATCTGTCGGCGGTGGCGCTCGCAACGCGCGCGATCGACGCCGGTTCAGCACGTGGCTACGGCACGCTGCAGAGCATGGCCGCGACCGAGATGATGGTCGATGAAATCGCCGCGCGGCTCGAACTCGATCCGATCGAGTTCCGCCTGAAGAACGCATTGCGTTCCGGCATGAAGAACACGCAAGGCGCGGTACCGGCCGGCGCGATTCGCGTCGACGATGTGTTGAACAAAGCGAAGGTGCATCCGCTGTGGCTGAACCGCGCGAAGCGCAAGGCCGAGTTCGAAGCGGCGCATCCGGGCAAGCGCTACGGCGTCGGTTTCGCGTGCGTGCAGAAGGACTTCGGCACCGGCGCGGAGACTTCGTTCGCGAAGGTCGAGTTCAGCGCCGATGGCAAGATCAGCCTGCAACACACGGCGGCCGAAATCGGCACCGGCATGTCGACCTCGCAGGCCGTCGCGGTGGCGAAGTGGCTCGGCAAGCCGGCCACCGACGTGCATGTCGCCATCACCGACTGGCCCGATCTGCCGGTCGTCACGAGCGGCGATCCGTACATGATGTCGCAAGCCGATCAGGACAAGCTCGCGGCCAATCCGCGCTGGTCGCCGGGCTACGCATCGCCGTCGAGCGCGACGAATTCCGCTTACTACTTCACGCACAGCACGCGTGAAGCGGCGCGCGTGGTGTTCGCGCATGGCCTGTGGCCCGCGGCGATGTCGATCTGGAGCCAGGGCAGCGGCGGCGGTCAGGCCGCGCCGCTGGTGGTGCGTATCGAAGACGCGCGCTGGGTCGACGGCAAGCTCTCCGCGGCCGGCCTCGAAGCGCTGCCGTTCGAGCAGCTCGCGAAGAAGGCGCACGAACTTGGACTCGTGACCGGCGCGACCGTGCACGTGTTCAACCGGTGGCAGTGGACCGAAGCGGACTTCGAGATCGACGGCAGCGTCGAGCGTTGGCCGCTCGACGGGCTCGCTGTGCGCTATGGCGACAACGCGTCGGCCGACAAGCAGAAGATGCAGACCACGGCGAATCGCTACCGCGTGCTGGACCGCCAGCGTGTGTTCATTCCGCCGGTCCAGCGCAACAACGCGGCCGTCACGTACTACAGCGCGGTCGGCACGCTGGTCGAACTGTCGGTGCATGAAGCGAGCGGCAAGGTCGATCTGCTCGCGCATCACTCGATCATGGAGTGCGGCAATCAGATCTCGCCGCAACTCGTGTCCGGCCAGTTGCAGGGCGGTCTGGCGATGGGCATCGGCCACGCGCTGCACGAATATCTGCCGCTCTACGAAGACGGTCCCGGCAACGGCACGTGGAACTTCAATCGTTACCACTTGCCGCGCGCGACGGACGTTGCCGTCTGGACCCAGACCGACGAAGTGCTGCCGCCGCTGACCGAGACCGATCCACCGAAGGGCATCGCCGAAGTGGTGATGATTCCGGTGGTCGGCGCCATCGTGAACGGCATCGCGCATGCGATCGGACATCGCTTTACCGATCTGCCGGTCACCCCGCAACGTATTCAGGAGGTGCTCGCATGACGGCCCCCAATCAAACCAACGCAGCTGTCGCTAGCGGCGCGGTGAGTACTGCCGCTGCAAGTGGCGCTTCCGCTGCATTCGGCGCGGCTCCCGCGAGTGGCGCTTCCACGGCTTCGGTCGGCGTCGCCGCGAGCGCGCCTGCTCCCGCCGTGGTCGAGCGTCCGCTGACGCACTTCCGTTCGATGCCGCTGTCGATCAAGGTCAACGGCGAGATCGTCGGTCCGACCGATGTGCCCGCCGGGCTGATGATGATCGACTACCTGCACGAGTATCTGCACCTGACCGGCTCGCGCCTCGGCTGCGGCCAGGGCATCTGCCACGCGTGCGTGGTGATCGTCGACAAACCGGACGGCACGAGCGAAGAAGTGCGCACCTGCATCACCGGCGCGAATTTTTTCCACGGCAAATCCATTCGCACGATCGAAGGCCACGCGAAGCGCAACGAAGCGGGCGAGGTCGTCGAACTGTCGCCGATCCAGCAGAAGTTTCTCGAGCACTTCAGTTTTCAGTGTGGCTACTGCACGCCGGGCTTCGTCAATGCGGCGACCGTGTTGATCGAACGCCTGAAGCGTGAGCCGGTTGCCAAAGACAAGGTCGAGGCCACGATTACGGAAGCGCTGAACGATCACATCTGCCGCTGTACGGGCTACGTGCGCTATTACGAAGCCGTGAAGGAAGTCGTGCTGACGACGCCTGGCCTCGTAAAGGACGCCGCATGATGAGCCGACCGATCACCTTGCGCCGCGCGCTGCTGCTGCTCGGTACGACGCTCGCGCTGAGCGCTTGCGGCAAGCACGACGACTCCGGCGCGCTGGCCGCGGCCGCCGCATTGGGACCGCAATCCACCGCCGCCGATCCGCTCGCGCGCGGCCGCTACCTCGTCAAGGCCGCCGATTGCGCTGCCTGCCACACCACGGCAGACGGCGCGCCGTTCGCCGGCGGCGTGAAGCTGGCTTCGCCGTTCGGCACCTTCTATGGCACCAACATCACGCCGGATAAGGACCACGGCATCGGCAACTGGAGCGCGGACGATCTGTACAAGGCGTTGCATGACGGCGTCACGCCGGACAAGCAGCTTTATCCGGCGATGCCGTACACGTCGTACCGTCAGTTGTCGCGCGCGGACAGCGATGCGATCTACGCGTACCTGATGGCGCAGAAGCCGGCCGCGGTGGCGAATCACGAGCCCGAGCTGTCGTTCCCGTTCAACATGCGATTCGGCGTGCGTTTCTGGAACTGGGTGTTCCTGAAGGACGCGTTGCCGGATGCATCGACTGGACGCACGGCGGAGTGGAATCGCGGCCGCTATCTGGCGAGCGCGCTCGGCCATTGCGCCGAGTGTCACACGCCGCGCGGCACGTTCGGCCAGCTCGACGGCGCGAAGCCGCTGACCGGCGCGGCACTCGGCCGGATCGCGGCGCCGGATATCACGCCGCACGGTCTCGCGGCGCGCGGCTGGAGTGCGGCCGACCTGCAGACGTTCTTCGCCACCGGCATCGCGCCGCAGGGCTCGGCATTCGGCGAGATGTATCCGGTGGTGCATCTGAGCAGCCAGTACCTGACGCACGACGACTTGCGCGCCATGTCGACCTATCTGCTCGGCGACCAGGCGCCCGCGCCGCAACCGCTGCAGTCGGTTTCCGCGGATGCCGCTCAGCTCGAAGCAGGGCGCAACGTGTATCTCGCCGTGTGTGCGGGCTGTCATGGTCTGAACGGCGAAGGCAAGCCGCATGTCGCCGTGCCGATGCACGGCAACTCGACGCTGCGTCAAAGCGATGCCCACAATCTGATCGTGGCGATGCTCGACGGCATCGGCGCGCAGGATTTTCCGGGCCTCGAACGGATGCAGGATATGCCGGGCTTCGCCACGCAACTCAACGACGCGGAACTCGCGCAGCTCGCCAATTATTTGCGCGCGACGTGGGGCGGCCAGCCTGCAGATGTGACGGCGGATGCGGTGAAAGCGCTGCGCTGAACCGTAGCCGCACTTCTGGCGCTTGATATCAGGCGCCAGGAAGCGTTCAAAGAAACCGGTGCTCTTTCGTTAAGGGCGCCGGTTTTTTTACGCGTGAGGGTCATGCGCAAGCAGCAGCGTGGACAAAAACCGTCAAGGCCGCGCACGCACTTTCGTCAATCGCGCCCTTCGACCAACGCCTTCAGCTTGCCCAAATCCCGTTCGACCCATTGCGCGTCAGCGGCAAATTTCCCGTCCGTCATGCCGGGCACGCGAAACAGTGTGAATTGCACATCGCAGCCGCTGCCGTTCGCGATCACCCGCAGCGGTACGTAGATCTCGCTGCCGTCCGGCAAGAGAACGTAATGGTCGAGCACGCCATACTCGTTCGGCGCGGAAAAGCGCACGGTCGTCGTGCCTTCGCTGCCTTCGAAACGCCATGTCGCACCGTCATGGCCCAAGGGCCGGCCCAATCCTGATGCCCATTCGGGAAATGCCGCCGGCTCCGATGTGAAAGCGTAAACCTCGCGCCAGTCACGCGCGATGTGGACGCTGATGATTTGCGCCTGCGCAGGCTCAGTCATGATGTCTCCTGTGAACGGCGCGCAATGAACTCGCGCGCTGCGGTCTGCTCAAATGGTATCGCGCCGCTGCCGGCTTGCGGCGCGCCTTACGTTTCGCCGTAGGCAAGACAGATTCCTTTCACGGAGACTTCATGAACAATCGCGCGACGCAGATCCTTCCTCATCATAGTTACGTCTATTCGCTGGGCGCGCCGCTGGCCTGTGTGCAAGGCACGATCAGCAAGGTGTTCGCCAGCCCGGAGAATCACAACGGCGCCAATCACCAGCACTTCGTCATCAAGATCGACACGGTCGTGAAGTTCGAAGGCGGTACGGAAAAACTGGTGGGCACCGAGGTCTTCGTCGCCGTGCGTTTCGGCGACAACGAGGGCCTCGCGCACGAGATCCCCAATTTGCAGGCAGGGCAGCCAATCGAAGCGCAAGGCGAATACATCCCCGACGCCAGCGCCTATCCCACCGAAGACAATCGCAATCCCGTTCTGCCGGTGCTGCACTTCACGCATCATCCGATCGGCTACGTGAAGTACCAGGGGCAGTACTACAGCTAGCCTCGTTCCATCGAGCCGGACGGACGCCGGGCCGTCCGCGCGCCGACACGATCCTCCTTGACGCCTACCGCCGCCGCTGGCAATTCAAGTTTTGACGCCATTCTGCCGTTAATGCAAACGTTATCGTGCGCTTGCCTGGGCTTCGGCGTGCGTGCGTCCTGCATGGCTTGCAGATGCGCAGCCTGATCCGCCATCGGCGCATGAAACGCGGTCAGGTAATGACGAACTTGCGGCGGCCACGCGGATGCCTGACGGGCACGCGCCGCCGTACACGTTGCACGCGCAACGATGTCCGCAATACTGTGCGTAAGGTTTGTATCAAAGTATGTGGGTTGGCGCGTTTTTTATAAAACGCACTTTACAATTCCGCTTGAATTTTAATCGGCAGTCTGGCCCTTTTCGCGGACGATGGGCTGTTTTGGCGGGCGGCATGTACGCGTCCCGGGCATCCGGCAGCTTGTGAAGGCGAGGGTTGGGTTGGTCGGCAGGGCATGGGTGAGCGCCGCACGAGGCGGCTTTGCCGTGTCGCAGGGGAAAGCAGCGCGCCGTTCGGGCGCGCGCATCGCACGCGACAAGGCGGCATCCGGCTCGCCAATGAACGAGGCAGGAGTCGAACAAGATGGGAAAGCGCTTCGACAGAACAAAGATGGCCAGTCTCGCTGGCGTATGGGTCGCGCTGGCGGTCAGCGGTTGTGCGAATGTGGGCCAGCAGGACGCGCAGACAGCCGCGGCGGCTGCGTCCAGCGTGCCGGCGGCAAGCGCGCCGGCAGCCGATGCGACGGCGGCCGCGCCGCCCGCGATCACCCCCGAGCAGAGCGCGCTGCTCAAGAAATCGCCGCCACTGGTGTATCGCGTCAAACGTGGCGACACCTTGGCGCGCGTCGCGCAGCATCATCATTGCAGCGTGAAGCAGTTGCAGGCCTGGAATGGATTGAAGGCGTCCTCGCACTTGAAGTCGGGACAGGTCTTGCACGTCGCGTCGCCGGAAACGGTGCGGGCGGTGAACGCGGCTAATGCGGCAGCGAAGGCCGCCGCGGCGTCCACGCCGGCGACTTCGGTTGCGGCGCAGCAAGCGACGGCGCCGAGCACCACGTCGGGTGCGACGCAGTCAACGTCGCAGTCCGCCCAGGCCGTGCAGTCGCCGACGCTTAGTGCCGCTGAAGCACGCGAAGTCGCGCAGCAAACCGCGCGGCACGCGAACGGCGTATCACTAGCCTGGCCGGCGGGCGGGCGCGTGGTCGAAGGATTCCAGCCGGGCGAAACGCGTGGCATCGAAATCGGCGGCAAGCCGGGCGATCCGGTGCGGGCCGCGGCCGACGGCAAGGTGATGTACGCCGGCACGGGCCTGAACAGCTACGGCAGCCTCATCATCGTCCAGCACAACAAGGACTTTCTGACCGCCTACTCGCACAACCGCAAGCTGCTGGTCAAAACCGGCGACATTGTCGTGCAAGGACAGCAGATCGCCGAGATGGGCGACGAAAACAATTCGCGCGTTTCCGTGGGCTTCGAATTGCGCCGCGACGGCAAGCCGATCGATCCCATGCCGTACCTGCCGCACGGACGCGGCTAGGCGCGCGACCTCAATCCAGCCACAGCAGCGCCGCGGCAACGATCGCTTCCGGCGCGTCTTCCTGCATCAGGTGGCCGGCTTTCGGCACCGACTGAAAGCGCGCTTCCGGTATGGCCGCGGCCAGTTGACGGCCGCGCGCCAGTGGAATCCACTGGTCCTCTTCGCCCCACAGAATCTGCACCGGACAGCGTAGCTGCGGGTAGCGCGCCTCGACCTCGTCGGTGTAGCGCTGATCCATTTGCGCGATCTGCCGGTAAAACGCGGCTTGACCCGTTGCGCCGAGCCAGGGCGTCACATAGGGCGCGAGTTCGTCATCCGGAATCTCGCGCGCGATCGCGCCGCGCACGTACGCCTTCACCACCGCCTCGTGGATGTAGGACGGCAGTCCGGCAAACGCGTCACCGTGTTCGCGCACATGCCGCACGAACGGCGAACCCCACGGCGCGACCGCCACCGGATCGATCAGCGTGAGGCTGCGATAGTCGCAGCCGTCGATCAGATGGGCGCGCAATGAAGTCGCGCCGCCGAAATCGTGCGCGATGACATCCGGGCTTTCCAGTTGCCAATGCGCGAGCAATTCCGCCAGCAAACCATTCTGCACGCCGAGCGAGACGTCCTGGCCGTCGCACTGTTCGGATTGTCCATAGCCGAGCAGATCGTAGTAATAGACGGTGCGAGTCTGCGCGAGATGCGGAGCAATGCGGTGCCACACATACGAAGAAAAGGGCGTGCCGTGAACCAGCACCAGCGGCGGGCCATTGCCGCTCACGTTGAAGCGCACGGCTTGATCGCGGAAGGTATAGCTTTCGGGGAGCGGCCAGTTTTGCATAGCGATGAGCGTCGCAAGAAAGTCTGCTTACCTTAGCAGGGCTTTGTGAAGCATGCTGACCGGCTTTTCGTAGCCTGCATCAGGATGCCTCCCGCAGAAGCTCACCTTTGTTTTAGTCAGCAAAGCCAGGCAAATTCAACCTTGACTCGGTCGCGCACTCGTTTCAACGGCAAACGAATCCACCGCACACCACACACTCTTACGAATCGTGCATAAATTGGCCTGAAATAAGGCCTCGTTGCGTTGGCCGCATTCAAAAAGCCTGGTAATCCGTCAACGCCGCCGCCGTGCCGCCGTCATGCAGACGAGTCCCGCTCGATCGAAACGCGCGCTTTTCAATGGTGAGGAAATTCGGGAGCCGAGGCCGCATGAACGCTGCGCGCCGCGCTCGCGACCATGCCGACAGCGAATCGCAAACCACGCGCAAACCACGCGCAAGCAACGCGCGGCCCGAACCCGCACGACGCGAGCACACGAAGCCGCGCGCAACCGGCTACTTCGATTCAATCCCGCGCAACAGCTGCGACACCTGGCCATGCTGATGCAGGATCGCCGGATCGGCCTGCAATAGCGGCAGATAGCGCGGCAGGAAAGCATTGTTCGGCTGGTCGGGCGAGAAGAGCCCGGTCACCGCTTCGGCCGCGGCGGTGCGGTCGGCGGCTTCGGCTTCCTTATCGTCGAGAATTTCGTCGACGTTCGCAATGATCGTCGAGAGCGGCGTGAGCCAGCGGAACCCCGAACCGTTGATGAGCACCTGCAGGAAAGCCGCCGGCGTGACCGGGCCGAATTCCTTTTCGTACACGGCACGCTCGTGATCGAGGATGGCTTTGTGCAGCGCCAATAGCGGTCGGCGAATGTCCGAGAGGAATTGAGTGCATTGCGAGTCGTTCATGTGTGCTGCTCCTTCGGATAGTCAGTCAGACCGGATCCATGCTAACAAAATCGCCCGGCATTGATTCAACAAGATTCACTGATCGTATAAAGGCCGGCCGCTCGAACCGCCGCGCGGATAGTTTCCGCCGATTAAAAACACCTTTCAGCCACGCGATCGGCGCCCGCGAGAATCTTCCAGCCGGCTGGCGGCATGCAGCTTCGAGGCGAACTTTTTAAAGGGCGTCTACAATTCGCCGATCAGTATTGGCGCGTTCGCGCCCATGCATTCACCGCCGTTTTAAACGACTGGAAAGCCGCAGCGCGCATTAGTCCGGCTTGTCGAATAAACGCGGCGAGTCTTTACGTTTTGGTTCGACGTCTCTGCCTAAACAACCTGATAAACAATAAACCCCACTCGGAGCCGCTCAATGACAACGCTGAATATCAATGGCCAGACGCACACCGTCGACGCGCCGCCCGACATGCCCCTCCTGTGGGTCTTACGCGATCTGGTCGGTCTGACCGGCACGAAGTTCGGTTGCGGCATCGCGCAATGCGGAGCCTGCACGGTGCACCTCGATGGCGTGGCGGTACGCTCGTGCGTGTTGCCGGCGGCGGCTGTTGGCGACCGCAAGATCACCACGATCGAAGCGGTGGGCAGCACGCCGGCCGGTCAGAAGGTGCAGCAGGCCTGGCGTCAACTGGACGTGGTGCAATGCGGCTACTGTCAGTCGGGGCAGGTGATGTCGGCGGCTTCGCTGCTGGCGAGCAACCCTAATCCTACCGATGCGGACATCGACGCCGCCATGGCCGGCAATATCTGCCGCTGTGGGACCTATAACCGCATCCGCGCGGCGATCAAGCACGCCGCAAAGGGGGCATGACATGTCCCAGGGATTGCTCGATGCACAGAGCGGCGCGCGTGCCGCACGTGGCTTTTCACGACGCACCTTTCTGAAATTTGGCGTGACGGTAGGCGCGGCGGCAGGCGGTGGCCTGTTGCTCGGCTTCAGCATGCCGGCCGCGAGCCAGGATCAGAAGGCCGGCAAATCGGTGATCGGCGGCGACGGTGTCGAAACACCGCAAAGCGGCGTCTTCGCACCGAACGCCGTTATCCAGATCGATACTGCGGGCAAGGTCACGCTCGTGATTCCGAAGGTCGAGATGGGCCAGGGCGTCTACACGTCGATTCCGATGCTGATCGCCGAAGAACTCGAAGTGCCGCTCGACGCGGTCACTATCGATCACGCGCCGCCGAATGAAAAGCTCTTCATGGACCCGCTGCTCGGCGGCCAGCTCACGGGCGGCTCGACCTCGATCCGCTATGCGTGGGAGCCGATGCGCAAAGCGGGCGCCACCGCGCGCACCATGCTGATCGGCGCGGCCGCGCAGCAATGGCAGGTCGATCCGGCAAGCTGCCATGCGCAGGCTGGGCAGGTGATCCACGAGGCCAGCAAGCGCAGTGTCGGCTATGGTCAACTGGTGACCGTGGCCGCCGGTCTGCCTGCGCCGCAAGACGTCAAGCTGAAGGACCCGAAGGACTTCAAGCTGATCGGCACGGCGGTCAAGCGCCTCGATTCACCGGAGAAAGTGGACGGCACCGCGATGTTCGGCCTCGATGTACGCGTGCCCGACATGGTCTACGCGGCGATTGCGAACTGCCCGGTGTTCGGCGGCACGCTCGCCAGCGTCGACGACACCAATGCGAAAAAAATCCCCGGCGTGCGCCAGGTCATCAAGATCGACAACGCGGTCGCGGTGATCGGCGACCACACGTGGGCCGCCAAGCGCGGCGTGCAGGCGCTCGTCATCAAGTGGAACGAGGGTGCGGGCGCGAATCTGTCGATGAAGCAGATCGTCGACGATCTCGCCAACGCCTCGCAACGCAACGGCGCGGTGGCGCGCAAGGACGGCGACGTCGGCAATGCTTTCTCCAGTGCGAAGACGCGCGTCGACGCCGTGTATCAGCAGCCGTTCCTCGCGCACGCCACCATGGAGCCGATCAACTGCACGGTGCACGTGCGCCCCGACGGTTGCGATGTCTGGCTCGGCTCGCAGGTGCCGACGCGCGTGGTGGATGCCGCCGCGGCGGTCACGGGCTTGCCCGCCGACAAGATCGTCGTGCACAACCATCTGATCGGCGGCGGCTTTGGGCGGCGGCTCGAGTTCGACATGGTCACGCAAGCCGTGAAGGTCGCCAAACAGGTGTCGACGCCGGTGAAGGTGGTCTGGACGCGCGAAGAAGACATTCAGCACGACATGTACCGCCCGTATTACTACGACAAGATTTCGGCCGGGCTCGACGCGAACGGCAAACCGGTCGCGTGGCAGCATCGGATCGTCGGTTCGTCGATATTGGCGCGTTTTGCACCGCCCGCCTTCAAGAACGGTATCGATCCGGATGCGGTCGAAGTCGCTTCGGATTTACCGTACGACTTGCCCAACCAGTTGATCGACTACGTTCGCGAGGAGCCGCACGCGGTGCCCACCGCATTCTGGCGCGGCGTGGGACCGACGCGCGGCACCTTCGTGGTGGAGAGTTTCATCGACGAACTCGCGGCGCAGGCCAAAGTCGATCCCGTCAAATACCGTCAGGATCTGCTCGGTAAGACACCGCGCGCGCTGAACGTGCTCAACGTCGCCACGCAGGCGGCGAACTGGGGCAGCGCGCTGCCGAAGGGACAGGGGCGCGGCGTGTCGGTCATGCATGCGTTCGGCAGCTTCTTTGCGATCGTCGTCGACGTCGCGGTGGATCAGGGCGAGGTGGCGGTCAAGCACGTGGTGTGCGCGGTCGATTGCGGCATGGTGGTCAATCCGAACACGATCGAAGCGCAGGTGCAGGGCGGCATCATCTTCGGCATCACGGCGGCGCTCTACAGCGAGATCACGATCAAGGACGGCCGCGTCGAGCAGAACAACTTCACCGACTACCGGATGCTGCGCATCGATCAGACGCCGCCGATCGAGGTGCATATCGTGAAGAGCAGCGAGGCGCCCGGCGGTATCGGCGAACCCGGCACGGCGGCGCTTGCGCCCGCGCTGACCAACGCGATTTTTGCGGCCACCGGCAAGCGGCTGCGGCAATTGCCGGTTGGCAGCCAACTGCAAACCGCCTGATCGGAGCCCGACATGAAAAACACTCTGAAGGGTTTCGGTGCGGCGTTGTGCGTTACGCTGCCGTTCCTCGCGCAGACGCCGGCGCTGGCAGCGGATCAGGCGTTGGTCCAACGCGGCGCTTATCTGGCGAAGGTCGGCGACTGCGTCGCCTGTCACACGGCACCGAAGGGCAAGCCGTTCGCGGGCGGCCTGCCGATGACCACGCCGATGGGCCAGATCTACACCACCAACATCACGCCCGACCAGCAGACCGGCATCGGCGGCTATACAGAAGAGGACTTCGCGCGGGCGATGCGCGAAGGCGTCGCCAAAGACGGCCACAACCTCTATCCGGCGATGCCGTATCCGTCGTACGCCAAGGTCAACGACGACGACATGAAAGCGCTGTACGCGTATTTCATGAGCGGCGTGGCGCCGGTGCAGCAGGCGAATCGCGAGCCCGACATCAAGTGGCCGATGAACATGCGCTGGCCGTTGAAGTTCTGGAACATGGTCTTCCTGGAGAAAGGCGTCTATCAGGACAAGCCGGGCAAGGACGTGGCCTGGAATCGCGGCGCGTATCTGATTCAGGGGCTCGGGCACTGCGGTTCGTGCCACACGCCGCGCGGCATCGCGTTCCAGGAGAAGGCGCTCGATGAAAGCGGCAGCGCGTTCCTCACCGGCGGCCTGCTCGACGGCTGGTTCGCGGCGAACCTCACCGGCGAGCAGAACGTCGGTCTCGGCCGCTGGAACGATCAGGACCTGCAGGCGTTTCTGAAGACCGGCGCGAATCGCCATGCCTCGGCGTTCGGTTCGATGACCAGCGTGATCAACAACAGCACGCAGGGCATGAACGATACGGACATCGCCGCCATGTCGACGTATCTGAAGTCGCTGCCGCCGGCGGGCGGCAGCGGTGCGCCGCCTTATAAGTACGACCCGCAGGCGACGAAGGTGTCGCTGAACCGTCCCGCGAACGATGCCGGCGCGCGGGTCTATACGGCGTATTGCATGCACTGCCACGGTGTCGACGGACGCGGCTTCGCACCGATGCTGGCGCCCTTGTCCGGCAATCCGAACGTGCTGGAGAAGGATCCGTCGTCGCTGATCAACGTGACGCTGAACGGCACCGAGGACCTGGTGATTGGCGGCATTCCCGCGCCGTATCCGATGCCGAAGTACGCGCCGGTGCTCAACGACCAGCAGATCGCCGATGTGCTGACCTTCGTGCGAGCCGGGTGGAACAACGGCGCGCCGGCGGTGACTGCGGACGACGTGGCGAAGTTGCGCAAGTCGACACACGCGGCTCGCTAGTCCTCTCACGGCAGTAATAAAAAAGCGGCAACCGTTCTGCACGGTTGCCGCTTTATTTATTCACACGCTGCAGCCAATTTCAACGATGCTGGCCCACCTTCTGTCGTTTCTCCAACACCCGCGCGTACCACGTCAGCGGGAAGCACATCGCGAAGTAGATCATTGCGACCATGCCGTAGATCGGGAACGGGCGGAACGCGGCGTTGGTGATCATGGTGCCGGTCTTGGTCAATTCGGTGAAGCCGATGATCGACGCGAGCGCCGTGCTTTTCACCACTTGCACGAGAAAGCCGACCGTCGGCGCCACCGCGATTTTCCGCGCCTGCGGCCACACGATATAGCGCAACTGCTGGGCGAACGTCATACCGAGACTCGCACCCGCGGCCCACTGACCACGCGGCACGGCTTCCACACAGCCGCGCCAGATATCGACCAGATAGGCGCTCGTATAAAGCGTCAAAGTGACGGTGGCCGCGACCCACGGCGACACGTCGACACCGAGCAGCGGCAAGCCGAAAAACGCCAGAAAGAGCTGCATCAGGAGCGGCGTGCCCTGAAACACTTCCACATACACCACGACGATGCGCCGCAGCCAGGCGATCGGCGACACGCGCATCGCGAGCAGAATCAGGCCGACAATACCGCCGCCTACAAACGCGATCAACGACAGCAGCACCGTCCAGCGGGCGGCGAGCAACAGATTGCGGGCAATGTCCCACAGCGTGAATTCGACCATGATCAACGCTCCGTGGGCAGGGTGCGGGCGCCACGCCACATCAGGCGGTTGCGCCAGTTACGCGGCGCGCTCTCGTTGCCGCGCGCCGCACGGCCCGCGAACAGACCACGACCGAGCCGGTTGAGGATTTGCCGCAGCACGATCGACAGCACCAGATACGTCGCGGTGATGATCAGGTAGCTCTCGAACGAGCGGAAGTTGCGCGACTGGATGAAGTTGGCCGCGTACGTGAGATCGGGCACGGAGATCTGCGAGACCACCGCCGAGCCGAGCATCACGATCAGCACCTGGCTCAGCAGCGCGGGAAACACGTTGGCGATGGCCTGCGGCAGCACGATGAAGCGAAACACTTGTCGCCCATGCAGACCGAGAGCCTGCGCCGCCTGCACCTGGCCGCGTGAAATCGAGTCGATGCCGGCGCGCACGATCTCGATGGCGTAAGCGCCGAGATTGACGGTCATGGCGAGAATCGCGGCCTGCACTTCATCGATATGAATGCCGAGACTCGGCAAACCGAAGAACACGAAGAACAACTGCACGATGAACGGCGTGTTGCGGATCAATTCCACGTAACTCGCCACCACCCAGCGCGCCCATTTCGGCCCGGCCACCGCCACGCTCGCACCGGCAATGCCGACGATCCCGCCGAGCACGGTGGAGACGGCTGTCAGTCCCAAGGTCACGGCGACGCCGCGCGCGAGCATCCCCGCATAGAGGCCGAAGCCGCTGAAATCGAACGCATAGGTCATGGCGTGGCGCTCATCGTGAGGTCAAACTCCGGCGCGGACCACGCTTCGTGGTCCGCGCAAAAAAGGTTCAGAGGTCGGCCGGCAGCGGCGCACGCAGCCACTTCTGCGAAATCGCGTTCATGGTGCCGTCCTTGCGGGCCTTGGCAATCGTTTCGTCGACCTTCTGCTTCAGACGCGGCTCGTTCTTGTTCAAACCGACGTGATCCGGCGAGCTGAACAGCGAGAACTTCTGCTCGGGATCGTTGGCGGGATGACGCGCGAGAATCGTGGCGCCGACGTCGTTGCCGACTACCATCAACTGTACCTGACCAGAAAGAAACGCCGAAATTGCGCCGTTAGGATCGTCGAAGCGTTTGATGTTCGCCGTGGGCGGCGCGATCTTGGTCACGCTCAGGTCTTCCAGCGTGCCGCGCGCAACCGAAATCGACTTGCCGGCGAGGTCGGCGGCGTTCTTCACAGGCAGGGCTTTCGGGCCGAACACGGCGAGGTAGTACGGCGCGTACGGTTGCGAGAAGTCGATCACTTTTTCGCGCTCCGGCGTCTGGCCGACCGACAGCAGCATGTCCGCCTTGTGGTCGGCGAGGTAGGCCATGCGGTTGTCGCCCGTCACCTGCACGAGTTCGACCTTGGCGTTGAGCGCCTTGCCGATCAGGTTGGCGACGTCGATGTCGTAGCCCATCGGCTTCATGTCCGGGCCGATCGAGCCGAACGGCGGGTAGTCCTCGAACACGCCGATGCGCACCGTACCCGACTTGGCGATGTTGTCGAGCGCGTCCGCATGCGCGGCCGACGGCAACGCGCACAGTGCGCCGAGGGCGGTGAAGGCGAGCGTCGCGGCGAGCGTGGCGAACACGCGGCGGGTGCGGGTTGGGGCAGCGGGGCGGTGGTTCATGATCTTTCCTCTGTCGAAAATGTCGGTATTGGAATGGGTTTGAGTGGCGTGCGATTCAGTGGGAGTCAGTGCGCTTCAATGCCCGACTCGCGCGGCGATCAGTTTGCACGCATGAGGCGGCAATTCCGCGAGCACCGGCATGCCGAGCGTAAGCCCCGGCGTTTCGCGCGGCGTGGTGGCGGCGGTCAAGATGAAGCCGGCGCAGTCGATGGTCGCTTCGAGCGACGCGCCCACGTCGCGGATAAACGTCACGGTGCCTTGCAGCCGGTTCGGACCCGCGGCGTCGGACGCGGCTTTCACGCACACGTCTTCCGGGCGGATCAGCAGGCGGATATCGCTGCTGGACTCCGGCACGCGCGCCGGTTGCACCACGCTGATGCGCCGGCCGCCCGGCAGGCTCACACCGCCCGCGCCGTCGTAGGTGACCGGCAGGATATTGCCGAGACCGATGAAGTCTGCGACGAACTCGCTGACCGGATCGCGATAGATATCGAGCGGCTTGCCGACCTGTGCGATGCGGCCTTTCTCCATCACGACGATCTCGTCGGCCATCGTCATTGCTTCGCGCTGGTCGTGCGTGACCATGATCGTCGTGATGCCGAGACGCTGTTGCAGCAGGCGGATCTCCACCTGCATGGCTTCACGCAGCTTGGCGTCGAGCGCGGAGAGCGGTTCGTCGAGCAACAGCAGTTTCGGCTGCGAGGCGATCGCGCGCGCAATCGCCACGCGCTGGCGCTGGCCGCCGGAGAGTTGCGTGACCGGCCGGTTCGCCATGTGCGGCAACTGGATCAGTTCCAGCAACTCGGCCACTCGGCGCGTCTGCTGGTCCTTCGCGGTCTTGCGCAGCTTCAGCGGATACGCGATGTTCTGCGCGACCGTCATGTGCGGAAACAGTGCGAGCGACTGGAACACCATGCCGAAGTCGCGCTGGTTCGCCGGCAGTCGCGTGATGTCGCGCCCGGCGAAATGGATGCTGCCCGAGGTCGGCGTTTCCAGGCCGGCGATCATCCGCAGCAGGGTGGTCTTGCCGCAGCCGGACGGGCCGAGGAAGCACACCAGCTTGCCGTCGGGCACGCTCAGATCGACGCTGTCGACGGCATGGGCCGCGCCGAAGCGCCGGGTCACGGCCTGCAACGTTAAATGGGTCATCGGATGCTCCAGCAAGAAGAGGGCGTCATGAGAGCGCGATCACAAAGCGACGCCTTCGTCGCCGATCAGCTTTTCGAGCAGCCAGATCAGCGCGAAGTCGATCGCGACGATGAACACGGCGAAACAGAACACGGTCGGATCGAGCGACGACACCGTGCGGCTGTAGAGCCACACCGGCAGCGTCATCGTATCGATGCCGTACAGGAAGAACGTGACCGTGAATTCGTTGAACGAGATGATGAACGCGAACAGCATGCCGGCGAGAATGCCGGGGCGCATCAGCGGCAGGATCACGTCGACGAGCGCGCGGCTGGGACTCGCGCCCATCACGCAGGCAGCCTCTTCGAACTCCGGACCAATCGAGGCGACCGACGCCGCGCAATTTTTCACGGTGAACGGCAGCGCCAGAATCACGTGCGCGATGATCAGGCGGAACACGCCGAGTTCGACCGGCAGCACGTTGAACACCAACAGCAGCGACAGGCCGAGCATCACGAGCGGATAGACGAGCGGCAACGCGACCAGTTGTTCGACCGCGGGCTTGCCGCGAAAGCGGTAGCGGCTCAACGCGTAGGCGGCGGGCACCGAGACGAGCGTGGCGATCACCATGGTCGATAGCGCGACGATCAGGCTCGTGCGCAATGCGCCGCCCATCGACAGCGTGTCGCTCGCGTCCGGCGACACGAAGCTGTGCCACGCGGCGCGATACCAGTGCAAGCCGTAGGCATGCGGCGGGAATTCGAGCGTGTCGGCCGCGCTGAACGACATCGTGATCATCGTGAGGATCGGCAGCGCGGCGAGGAACAGAACGATAGCCGCGAGCAGGGCGGTGGCCTTGCCGAGCTGGCCGGGCATGACAGCCGGCAAGCGTGGTGCACGCGGTTGCAAGCGCGGCGGCGGCGCGGTTTGAATGGGCGTGCTCATGCGTGAGGCTCCTCGGCGAGACGCTGCGTACGGCGCACGAGGCGCTGCGACAGCGCCATCACCGTCAACGTGGCGACCATCAAAACGACACCCGACGCGGAGGCCGCCGGCCAGTTCAGCAAGGGCGCGACCTGATCGTGGACTAGCACGGCGAGCATCGGCACGCGTCGTCCGCCGAGCAGCAGCGGCACGGCGAACGCGCTCGCGTTATAGGCGAATACGAGCAGCGCGCCGGACACGAGACCGGGCATGGCGAGCGGCAACAGCACGTGACGCAGCGTTTGCCAGCGCGTCGCGCCGAGCGTGGCGGCGGCTTCTTCGTAGGAACTCGAGACCGCGCGCATCGCGCTCGAGAGCGGCAGCACGGCGAGCGGAAACGCCGTCTGGATCAAGCCGAGCAGCACGCCGTTTTCGCGGTAAAGCCACATCAACGGACGTTGCACGAGGCCGCTGCCGAGCAGCGCGTGATTGAGCAGGCCGGCCGGCCCGAGAATGATCAGCCAGCCATAGCCTTGCAGCAGCAGATTGACGAGCAGCGGCAGCAGTACGCCCGCGAGCAGAAGCCGCCGTGCGAGCCGCGACTTCGTGCGCGCCATCGCCAGTGCGACCGGAATCGCCAGCAGCACTGCGCAGATCATGCTTTGGAACGCGAGCTTCAACGTGAGCCACAACGACTTCATGAAGTAGCCGTCGAGCAGGTCCGTGTAGTTTTGCAGCGTGAAGCCGCGCCACTCGTTGCCCTGCGTGCCGAAACTCATGCGCAGCACGACCAGCGCCGCCGCGCCGAGGATGGCGAGAAACAGCAGGATCGGCGCGAGCAGTAGCCACGGCCGCGCCTTTGCCATCGCGTTGGCGGCAGGCGTGTCCGGTCCGAGACTGGACGCGCCCGCCGCGGCGTCCGAGGCCGGATCGGACGCCGGTGAAGCACGCCGCGAAAAGCGCGCGAGCATCGCGGTCATGCCGAGAAGATTTCGGTGTAACGCTTGATCCACGCCGGCTGCACCACGGCGAGCGCCTTGTCGTCATGCAGCACGGCTTTCTCGGCGATCTGCTGCGGACTCGGCACGAACGCGCGGCTCTCGGCGGGAATCACCGCTTTCGAATTGACCGGGCCGTTCAGCACGTCGGCGGCCATGCGGCCTTGCACGCCCGCGTCGAGCGAATGGTTGATGAAGGCGTGGATCAGATCGCTGTCGCCCGGATGCGCCTTGGGGATCACGGTGAACATCAGCTGCGTGGCGAAGCCTTCCTTCATGCCGTAGGTCACGCCCATCTTGTACTCGGGCTTGCGGATCTGGTTGGGGAAGAACGCTGGCGAATAGATGCCGCCGATATCGAGCGACCCGGTGCGGAACAGATCGGCCACCTGGTTCGGGTTCTCGCCGAGCGTCATCACGCGATCTTTCAACAGCATCAGTTTCTTGAAACCCGGCTCGATGTTCTGCTGCGAACCGCCGTTCATCTTCGCGGCGATGATCGCCAGGTCCACCGCTTCGGCCCACTCGGGCGGCGGCAGGAACAGGCGGCCGGCGTATTTGGGATCCCACAATGCTTCGTACGATGCCGGCGCGGTCTTGACTGTCGACGTGTTGTAGATCAACCCGTCCGACCACAGCAGGTAGCCGACGCCGAAGCCGTTCGCGCCCGTGCGGTACTGCGCCGCGACGTCTTTCAGGTTCGGCAGCTTGTCCAGATCGGGCTTCATCAGCAGACCGGCGTCGCCGAGACCGGCTGCGCCGACGCCGGCCAAGGTGATGACGTCGTAGGTGGGACGATCGCCCGCGGCCTTGACCTTCGCGACCATGCCGGAGGTGCCGTCGGCGCGGTCGGCGATCACTTTGGCGCCGGTTTTCGCCGTGAACGTGGCGGCGATATTGCGCAGAGCGGCGGCGCCCGTGTCGTCCGACCACGTCAAGAGACGCAGCGTCTTGCCGCTGAAGTTGTGTTCCTGCGCGCGCAGATTGATGAACGGCATCGGCAAGGTGGATGCCGCGAGAGCCGCGCCGATCGACTTGATGGCCTGCCTTCTACCCCGTTTGATCTCTTCCATGGCGGTCTCCTGTGTTGAACGCCTGTTGCCTGGTGATATCGCTGTGACCGCCGCCGCTGCATCGCTCGTTTGCGTTGCTTGCCTGCGCTGCGTGTGGATGCACTCTAGGTTTGCCAAAATCCCTCAACAAACGAAATATGCGCATGGAGGGCATGACGTAAGCTCATGCGAAGGCCGTCGCGCGACTGGGGCGGCGCACGCCCGTCAGAGGGCGGGAGCGCCGAGGCAGTAGCGCATGCGGGTTAACGTCCATGTTTCGTCGACGATTCGCGCCCTCGTGGAGGTATGAGGAAAGCTCGGTTCTGGTGCGGTTGCGGACGTGTTTTGCCCTGTGCCGGTGCATGCTGGCCTGGTTAACGGCAAGTTGTGGCATCGGCATGAGCCGAATGCATGACCGTCGTGTTCACCGCTGCTCGTGCGGCAATTTGTGATCGCGTATCCTGTAGGCCCGCGAGAGGCATTCTGGCGGCAGGCGACGACCCGCGCCGCCACGCCCACGCAATGATTTTTCCTGATCGTACTGGACACCCACGATGCGCCGCCTACCGCCGCTCAACGCGCTGCAGATTTTCGAAACCGTGGCGCGGCATCGCAGTTTCACGCGCGCCGCCGACCATCTATGCCTGACGCAGGGCGCGGTCAGCCGGCAAATCATCGCGCTCGAGGACTACTACAAGTTTCCGCTCTTCAAGCGCCACGCGAAAGGCCTGACGCTCACCGCCGAAGGGGAATTGTTGCTGCCGGCCGTGAAGGAGAGCTTCGCGCGCATCGAGGAAATTTCGCTGCGCCTTACCCGGCAGCGCACCGATCTCGCGCTGAAAGTGCCGACCTGTGTGATGCGCTGGATGCTGCCGAAGATCATGCGCTTCCAGGCCGAGTATCCCGAACTGCACGTGCAGATCACGACCACGTGGCAGCACGACGTCGATTTCCAGCTCGAACCGTTCGACGCCGCAATCATTTACGGCTCGTCGCCGGGGGCGGACGTGCAGGCGGTGCCGTTGTTCGAGGAGCGTCTGACGCCCGTGTGCGCGCCCGATCTGCTGAAAGACAAGCCGCTTGCCGAGGTGGCTGATCTCGCGCGTCACACGCTGCTGCATCCCACGCGCGATCATCGCGACTGGAAGATGTGGCTTGCCAAGGTAACCGAGATCGATGCCGCGCACGCCGCGGCGATCGACGCCGAGCACGGCCCGAGCTTCGACACGCTCGATATGGCGACCAACGCCGCGTTACAGGGGTTCGGTGTCGCGATCAGCGATCTTGCGCTGATCGACGAGGACGTCGCGGCCAAGCGTCTCGTGCGGCCGTTCGATACGGTGCTCAAGACCGGCTGGCGTTACTACTTCGTCTACCCGGACTCGGTCGCGCATCAGCAGAAGCTGAATCTGTTCCGCGACTGGATCGCGGCGCACTGGGAAGAGTAGTCCGGTTGTCGTGGCGGCGTGGGTCAGCCGACCCGACGCCGCTCTTTCAGGCTCTGGCGCCCAAGGTCAAGGCGCGAACGACAGAAACAGATACGCCGCGAACAGCGACAGATGCACGGCGCCTTGCAGAATCGTCGTGCGGCCTGAGCTGAGCGTGAGCGTGCCGACTATCAGCGTGAGGACGAGCAGCACGGTTTCCTTGCCGTCGATGCCGAGCACCAGCGGCTGGCCGGTGTACAGAAAGACGCAGGCGACGGTCGGAATCGTCAGGCCGATACTGGCCAGCGCCGAGCCGAGTGCGAGATTCAGGCTGTTCTGCAAACGGTCGGCGCGCGCCGCGCGCACCGCGGCCAGCCCTTCAGGCAGCAACACGAGCGCGGCAATCACAATGCCGACCACGGCGGCCGGCGCGCCCGCATTCTTGACCGCGGTTTCGACCACCGGCGAGAGCACCTTTGCAAGCAATACCACCGCGACGAGGCACACCAGCAGCAAGCCGCCGGCCGCCATCGCCTGGCCGGCGCTCGGCGGCGCGGCATGGACGTCCTCGTCCGGCGTGCCGGCCAGAAAGTAATCGCGATGGCGCACGGTTTGCACGAACACGAACACGCCATACAGCACGAGGGACGACACCCCGGCAAACGCCAGTTGCGATGACGACAGGACCGGGCCGACGTTCGTGGTGGTGTAGTTCGGCATGACCAGCGTCAGCACGGACAGCGACGCGAGCACGGCCAGCGCCGCAGCGGCGCCACGGCTTTGAAAATCCTGCTCGCGATGGCGGATACCGCCCACCAGCAGGCAAATGCCGACAATGCCGTTGCAGACGATCATCACCGCGGCGAATACCGTGTCGCGCGCGAGACCGGCCTTTTCCGGACCGGACGTGAGCATGACCGAGACGATCAGCGCGACTTCGATCACAGTGA
Source organism: Paraburkholderia sp. RL17-373-BIF-A (assembly GCF_046030175.1). Taxonomy (NCBI): domain Bacteria; kingdom Pseudomonadati; phylum Pseudomonadota; class Betaproteobacteria; order Burkholderiales; family Burkholderiaceae; genus Paraburkholderia; species Paraburkholderia sp. RL17-373-BIF-A. Next base: position 2,981 of record NZ_JARESO010000014.1, on the reverse strand, counting down.
CGGCCACCGCCAGCACCAGCGTGCCGAACGGTTCGCCGACCCGATGCGCGACCACTTCCGCATGGTGCACCGCCGTGAAGACCGCGGCACACAACGCCACGCCGACCAGCACGAGCAGCAGGCCGCTGTCCGGCATGGCATACGCGATACCGACCACGATCCACGCGACGAATGGCACGGCAATGGTCCAGCGGGGCAGAACGGTCGCAGGCGTGGTCATTGGGCTTCCTTTTAATGCTTGTATTGAGTGGCCCGGCGGGGCGCGAACGGCTTCCGCCTTGGCTTGAAGCGAGCGCATATGTTCATGCAACTTCTAAACAACACGCCCTAACACATTAAATTATAAAGGATAATTGTTCGTGATCGTGGCTTTGTCCATGCTCAGGGACACACGACGATGGCGTGCGTCCGGCATGCTGTAGCGCAAACGGCGACTGCTGGAGAAAGGGATCGGGTCACGCAGAATTGCGCGGATAACGCGTGGCGGACGTGGCTGGTGTGTGACGAATGCGCGGTGGCTACGGCGACCGGTAGGCATTGAGGTTCCGTCGGCTAAACGCGGGATGTCGGGCGAACCCCGGTGTGTCGAGGATACTACGGGTGCCGCGTGCGGCGAAACCGCTCCGGTGGTGCCAACGCCCCTGTGACAGGGCATTGGCGTCCGGCTATGTGATTACAGCAGGTTCACTCGATTACTGGCCGACCGGACGAATCGTCAGGGCGTTCTTGACCGACGTCACGCCGGCCACGCCTTGCGCCGCCTGAGTGGCCAGGTCGACTTGCTGCTGCTCGGGCACGGAGCCAGCCAGCGTCACTGCGCCGCCGCGTGCACGCACGGTGATGTTCGCCACGCTCAGGCCTTTGGTCTTCGACAGTGCAGTGCGGACCTTGCGTCCCAGGGCGCGATTGGCCGCCTTGGTCTGCTTGGCCGTCGGTTGCGCCGACTCCGATGCCGCGGCCGGAGCTGCGGCGTCGCTGGTTTGCGCATACGCATTGAGGGACGCGAGAACGATCAGCGCGCTGCCGATCATCTTGATTGCCGGGAATGCTTTCATTCAACTCTCTCCTATTGTCATGGGTACAACCGCCCCCGAATGAGGCAGTGCGCTACACCAGCAGGTACATCGGGATCAAAACTGAATGGAACGGTGCTGCGGATCGTGCGAATGCTTTCAAACTGTATGCTGATTCGGGCGGGCCGAAACACACGCGAGCCGGCAAAGGCTGTGCTGCAGGCCGGAAACACACGATACTCCAATTAGTGCCATGGTGATGGCAGCGCAGCACGGAAGTGAGGTTTTGGTACAACGAATGGGCCGATGAAAACTGACCGATGGCGCTCAACCGCTGGAACCAGAGCGTTGGCTCGCGCCGTTGGCGGCTCGCGACGGCGCGGTTGCACGCATCCCATCCCATACCGTTTGCATAGCTTTTGGTCCCACACCATGCGCTTTAAGAATAAGGTCTAACGCATGCGGAAACATCAACTTCCCATCCTGCCATTGCTTCGTGACGAATTACCGCTCGATACCGTCGAACTCGCGCGCTTCATGATCGGCAAATACCTCGTGCACGATCTGCCCGAAGGGCGCATGAGCGGACGCATCGTCGAGACCGAGGCGTATCCGCTCGGCGATTCGACCAGTCATGCGTTCATGGGCCGACGTCCGCATAACGGTTCGATGTTTCTCGCGCCGGGTCACGCGTATGTGCGGCTCACCTATGGGCTGTCGTACATGCTCAACATGTCCGCCGAAGCCGAGGAGGTCGGCGCCGGTATTCTGTTGCGTGCAATCGAGCCGCTCGAAGGCCTGCCGCTCATGGAAGCGCGGCGGCCCGGCGTGCCGTTGCGCGATCTTGCGCGCGGACCCGGCCGGCTCACGACGGCGCTCGGCATCGGCCCGGCGTTCGACGGCTGGGATCTGTGCTCGGGCCGCAGCTTGTGGATCGGCGTCATGGAGCGGGGCGAACTACCGGTGGGAGTGACGACGCGCATTGGCTTGTCGCGCGAAATGCATCGGCCGCTCAGGTTTTTCGAACCCGGCAGCGCCTTTGTCAGCGGGCCGCGCAAGCTCCTGCTGACGCCCCAATCCGGTGCGCCGAAGAGGGCGTAAATTTGCCCGGCGATCACGCGTATGCCGGCAGAACACGCTCAGATCAGATGCATTTTTGAAACTTCAGACACAAAGGGTTACGATCCCGACAATTATTACGCCAAACATGCTATTTGGATTGAGGTCTGCGGTAAATTTCGACCCATTCTTGCGATTGCGACAATTATGTATCTCGAAATCTAGGGTTTTCCCTTGGCGATCTGGTGACTAGACTGAAATCACTCGCTTCTCACATGGTGTGGCAAGCGTCGCAAATAAAACCAGGTCTGGAGGTAAATCATCATGAAATCGCTCATCAAGGCAGTCGCCATTGCAGCCGTGCTCGCCGCTCCGATCGCTTCGTTCGCTCAGTCGAGCCAACAGCCCATCACCCGCGCGGAAGTTCGCGCCGATCTGATCCGGGTCGAACAAGCCGGCTACAACCCGGGTGCGTCGAACGACTCGACCTATCCGGCCGACATTCAGGCTGCCGAACAGCGCGTACAGGCGCAGAACCCAGCCGTCGCGCAGACCCAGGAGCCGGTCGCCGATACCAGCGGTTACGGTGGTGCGACAAGTGGTTCGTCGCAAGCGGGCGGCGTGGTTCAGCCGATGTCGGGCCCGAAGTCGGTGTACTTCGGTAACTAAGCCAGCGAGGGAGCCGCTTGCGGGCCTGGATTCAAGCCGTAGTGGCAGAGGCCCTTGCATAACGTCGATCGAGGCGAAAGCGCGCGCATCAACCGGGCGGCGTTTCGCCTCGAACGAGATGCAGTAGTCTGTCAGCAAGCAGTGTGAAGTCGGTATCGACATGCGCGCCGCCTTGTCGGCGCGCCCGCGTGCGATGGGGGAATTGTTTAGAGCGCGACGCGGCCGCAGCGCCGCGCGCGC
>NZ_JARESO010000013.1:0-212629 GCF_046030175.1 Paraburkholderia sp. RL17-373-BIF-A | reverse complement strand
AGCAGGTTGCCACCTATGCGACGGCGATCCGCCAGGACGGTGCAAGTGACGGAAAGGCCGTCGGCGTTCTGGCGGTGTTCTTCGATTGGGCCAAGCAGGCGTCGACCGTCGTAAATAGCGTCCGGTTGACCAGTGGCGAACGGGAGCGCACGCGCTGCATGATCGTCGACGCATGTGGTCGAGTGATCGCCTCCTCTGCAACAGCGGGCCGCGAGAGTATGCGCTTCGACCTGCCACCGAACAGGGCTGATATCGGAACCTACCGTACGGCTGCGGGCTCGCTTGTCGGGTATGCGCTGACTCCGGGTTATGAAACTTATCGCGGTATGGGCTGGTTCGGCGTCATCGAGCAACAGCCGGATCGAACACCGTAACCGTGTCATTGGCGTGAACACACGCGGGTTGGGTCATCTGCAATGGTGGCATTCGCGCACGCTCCGCGGCCTGGTTCGCGAGGGACGCAGGTGACTACAGGTTTATGTAATAGCCGTCCCCCAGCGCGCTGACTATGCTCACGGGAGGGTAGAGCAAAGCGGGCTGTCACATAGATCGAAGATCCCGACCTTCGCTCGTTGGGCGAAGGTCCTTGCGGCGCCCGGGTCAGGTAAGCGCAGGCGTTACTGGCTTGCGGTTCAAGGCGTAGATACCGTGCTAATACGCTAGTCGATCGTGCGATTTGGACAGCGTTAGCAGACGAGGCACGGCACTATTGCCTCATTCGCGGCACGCTGACTGCAGCGCTGCCGCTAATCGCATCGTGGCCATGAGTTGCGCGCTCGAACCGTCCGCGTCAGGTGATACGCGGCGTTTCCAGGCAACGCCACGATTCCACGTACGGCGACTTAGGGTCGCGCCAATTCAGGACGAAACGAGATGCCAAAAGCTTTTTCCGTTCCCATCACTCCGCAAGGAAAGTCCGCACTGGCGACACTGCCTCCGTGGCACTATTCCAGCGACTGCCTCGCCATCGAATACTGGGCCGACCAGAAAGCAATCGCTGCGCTCCTGCCGCCAGGCGTCACGGTGGACGAGAAATCAGGAGGGCGCGCCTTCTTCTGGTTTCTGGACTGGCAGTTCACCGGTTCCAATGACGAAGTGACGGATCCTGCCCGGTATCAATACCGTGAGGCCTTCGTTCTGGTCGAGGCAGTCTTCGACGGGCTGCCGATCAATTACTGCCCGTACATCTTCGTCGACAACGATGCCGCCATCGCCCGCGGATGGGCGCAGGGTTTTCCCAAGAAACTCGCCAGCGTCTATCAGACCCGCAGTTTCTCCGCTCCCAGCGCGGCGGCTGCGCCGCTTGCCAAGGGAAGTCGCTTCGGCGCCAGCGTGTCCGCGCACGGAGAGCGGCTGGCAACCGCCCGTATCCAGCTCGAGGAACCTGTCGCTGACCCGACGACCGTTTTCAATCGGCCGACGACGATGCGCCGCTACTTTCCCCAACTCGCGGCCGGCAGTCAGGACAAGCCACCCGTCGACGAACTGACCATGTCGCTCACGGACAATCTCGCGATCGTGGATGTCTGGACCGGATCGGCGGAACTGAAGCTTCCCGAAGTCGATGGCGAGGACATGCATCTGATTGCGCCGTTGCGCGTCGGCCGGGGTTATCGGCTGGGTATGGCGTATTCCGTGACCGACCTGCGCATTCTGAAGAACTACGTCGGTTGATCGTCTGGACGGCCCCGTGAGTTGGCAAGGAGGCAGCTTATGTGGGCCACCGTCGATGAAAATGTCCGCGAAACGTCGATAGAGGATTCGCTTCCATGCCGCTCTATACCTTGATTACTCAGGACGGCGCACTCAGCAGTGATGCCAAGGCCAAGCTCGCAATAGAGCTGACGACCCTGCATTCCGAATACGCGGGTGTGCCGAAAAATTGGGTGCATGTCGTGTTTCAGGACTATGCGCCGGGCAGCGGGTTCACCGCCGGAGAACCCGCGGCAACTGCCGCGCTGACGCTTTTGATGCGCGCCGGGCGGTCGCCTGCATACAAGCGGGAATTGCTACAGCGTCTTTGGAAACTGTTTCAGACCGCGACGGGAGCGCCCGATGACCAGCTTGTCATCGGCATTCAGGAAGTGCCGGCCAGTCAGGCGATGGAGATGGGACAGGTCATGCCGGACATCGCGAACGAATAGAGGTGAGGGCGGCGGCGCCAACGAGCGTCCGCGCTTCCTGATGAACGCAATTCCAAAGCCCGCATTGCAACGTGTTGCAGGGCGTCGCATCGGCATTCTGCGCAGATGCGGCGTGCGAGACGGGGCGACCGATCAGCATTCAGGCGCTGCGTCCCATTTTGGTTTCATTTCTTTACCCCACTTCTGCGGATCTTGTTTGTGCATTGTTTCCATTTCCTTGGCGACATCCGGGTGTTTGTCCATGACGTGTTTCGTCATGACCTGTACCATTTCGTCCCATGATTCAGCTGATAACTTCTGCTCACATTTACCGCCGAGCTCTTTGCACGTCATGGTTTTCATTTGAAATCTCCTTGTCACTTCTTACAGGAATATGGGTGCACGGTGACACACCGTGGACACGCGGGCAGACGCGTCGCGAAAGCGGGCGACGTGGCTGGACGCGAGGTTCACATTTCCCTCGCAATTGCTGGTCCTGAGGTCATGGATCACCACCCCTTGCCACCGCCTGACTCAAGAAACTTCGCCTGAAGATGCTGTATCGTGAACGCCTCCGTGTTTACACAGAGCCCACGATCACCGTAGAGACGCCTTAGATGACCCCACTCCACAGCAATCCAGCTTTCTACCAACTCCTTACCGACAGTTACGCCCGGGTGCTTGGCCACCCTCTGGTGCCGCACGCCATGCCCGTAGTCGAAGCTGCCCAATGGCTCTACGAGAGCGCACCGTTCGCGGTGCTTGCGCACAACACCGATCCCGACCCGCTCTTTATTTACGGCAATAAGGCCGCGCAGCGTCGCTTTGAATATAGCTGGGATGAAATTACCCGTTTGCCGTCCCGGCTCTCGGCTGAAGCCCCGAATCGCGAGGAGCGACAACAGTTCCTCGCACGCGTGCAGCGGCTTGGCTATGAGGCGGGCTACAAGGGCGTGCGCATCACCAAGTCAGGCCAGCGCTTCATGATCGAGGAAGCAACACTGTGGCAACTTCTCGATGGGGAAGGCAAATTGCACGGCCAGGCGGTTGTCATCCCGCGCACGCGCGACATTTGATCGCGCATACCGAGGGGTACCGGGTGTGTCCGCTTCGCTCCCTGCTCCAGCCATCGAAAATTTGCGATTCAGCCAGCAAATAATTGCGTTTGTTCTGTCCGTCTTCCCCCGATAACCTGCGTATATCCCCAATACCAGCGTTATCCGAGGAAAGACGAGTCATGAAGCTTCTGAAAAACACGTGGTACGCGGCCGCCTGGAGCCGTGACGTCGGGTCCGGGTTCGTCACTCGCGATCTGCTGGGCGAGCCGGTGCTGCTGTATCGCAAGCACGACGGCTCGCCCGTCGCGATGATCGACCGCTGCCCGCATCGTTTTGCTCCGCTGTCGATGGGCAAGCGCGTCGGCGACGGCGTCGAGTGCGGTTATCACGGCCTGCAATTCGATTGTAGCGGCGCGTGCTCGCTGAATCCCCATGGCGACGGCCGCATTCCACCGGCCGCGCGTGTGCGCGCGTTTCCCGCCGCCGACCGGCACGGGCTGATCTGGATCTGGGCGGGCGAGCTGTCGCGCGCCGACCCGAGCCTGATCCCCGATTTCTCGCATCTGCTGTCGCCGCAACTGAAAACCGTCGGCGACCAGATGACGCAAAAAGCGCACTACGAATTGGTCGTCGACAACCTGATGGACCTCTCGCACGTCAACTATCTGCATGCGCCGTATCAGCAGGTCGACGATTTCCTCAAGGCGAAACACGACGTGGTGCAGGACGGCAGTGCGCTGGAAAGCCGCCGCACGATACCGGCCACGCGCGCGCCGCAATCGTTCCGGCCGTTTCTCGACGACCCCGACGCGCCCGTCGAATACTGGCTGAACATTCGCTGGCACGCGCCGGGATGCTGCATGCTGGAGACCGGCGTCGTGCCCGTCGGCAGGCCGCGCGAAGCGGGCCTCGTGCGTATCGGCACGCATATCGTCACGCCGATCGGCGCTGCCTCGACGCAATATCTCTACGCGAGTTCGCGCAACTATCGCCTCGACGACGCCGAGGCCGACAACGAAACGACGCGCTGGCAGCAGATGGGCTTTCACGAGCAGGACAAGCCGATGATCGAAGGCGTGCAGACGCGCATGGGCGATCGCGAACTGCTGTCGATGCGGCCGATCCTGCTGGCGACCGACGCCGCCGCGATCCGCGTGCGGCGCCTGCTCGCGGCGATGATCGAAGCCGAAGCGCGCGTCGACGAACCCGCCCCGGCCGCCGTCGCCTGAGGTGCGCGCGGACCACGCTTAAAAAACAAAACAGGCGGGACGCAAAGCGCCCGCTTTACGGAGACAGACATGCAATCAACCGCTTCGCCGGGCGCCGCCGCCTCGCTGATCGACAGCCGGCCGCTCTCGGCCTGCCAGCGCCTGATTCTCGTATTGTGCGGATCAGTGATCTTTCTCGACGGGCTCGACACCCAGTCGATCAGCGTGGCCACCAAGGCCATGGCGCATACGCTGAACGTGCCGCTGGCGAGCTTCGGCGTGGTGTTCTCGGTGCTGCAGCTCGGCGGCCTGATCGGCACCTTCGTGTTCGGCTACCTCGCCGACCGGGTCGGGCGCCGCCCGCTCGTGATCGTCGCGGCGCTGCTGATCGGCGCGCTCACGCTCGGCACGGCATCCGTGAACAACTACACGCAACTGCTGATCGTGCGTTTTCTCGGCGGAGTGGGCCTCGGCGGCATCTTTCCATGCGTGCTCGCACTGGGCGCGGAATATGTGCACAGCCGCTCGAAAGGCCTCGCGGTCGCGCTGCTGTTCGCCAACTATTCGCTCGGCGCAGCGGTGGGCGCGATGATCAACGGCTACGTGCTGGCGCATTACGGCTGGCGCGCGGTCTATGTGGTCGGTGGCGTGCTGTCGATTGCCGCGGCGCTCGCGATCATCGCGTGGCTGCCGGAATCGCCACATTTCCTTGCCTCGCGCGGCAAGATGGACAAGCTGCGCGCGGTGTTCCAGCGCCTCTATCCCAACGAGGCGATCGACGTCGAGCCGCTGCGCGTGAGCGCTGGGTCCGAGGCGGCACAAAAGCCCGCGCGCGGCGGCGTGCCGGTGCGGGAGATTTTCAGCGAAGGGCGCACGGGGATCACTTTGCTGCTGCTCGGCATCCTGATGCTCAGCTACGCGACCATCAAGGTGATGACGGTGTGGCTCACGCCGCTTCTGCAGACTGCGGGCATTTCGGTGGTGCACACGTCGTACGTGCTCGCGAGCCTCGACATCGGCTCGATGCTCGGACTCGGTGTAGCGGGTTACGTCGTGAGCCGTTTCGGGCCGATGCGCTCGCTGTTGCCGTCGCTGCTGCTGCTTGCCGTCACCACCGTGGTGGTCGCCTGCGAAGTCACGCGTTTCGGCGTGCTGCTGCCAAGCGGCTTCGTGATTGGCTTCACGGGGGGAATCGGCCAGTCCGCGCCGCTCGCACTGTTCGCGCTGATCTTTCCGACCCGTGTGCGTTCCACCGCGCTCGGCCTCGGCGGCGCCGCCGGCCAGATCGGCAAGATCGGCTCGCCGATGCTGGTGGGCGCGGTGCTTGCCAACGGCTGGAAACCCGAGACCATTCTCTTCGCCGTCGCTCTGCTGCCGGCAATCGGCGTGCTGCTGATGCTATGCGTAACGCTGTCGCGCCGCCACGCGGTGACGAGCGTGAGCCAGAGCGCCTGACGACTTCACACTCAAAACTCATATGAAAGTAGGCATCGCACGAATCGAAGAAACCGCAGTCGGCATCCGCGTATTCGAACTCGCGCCGCTCGACGGCAAGCCGCTGCCGCCCTATACGGCGGGCGCGCACATTAGCGTGCATCTGCCGGCTGGCCTTGTGCGCCAATATTCGCTATGCGGGCGTCCGGAACAGGACGACGCTTATGTGATCGCAGTGCAGCACGCTGACGGATCGCGCGGCGGTTCGCGCGCGATGCATACGCTGCGGGTGGGCGACAGCTTGCACGTCGAAGGGCCGCGTAACGACTTTCCGCTCGCGCGCGATGCGCGGCATTCGGTGCTGCTCGCGGGCGGCATTGGCATCACGCCGCTGTTGTGCATGGCCGAGCGGCTCGCGCGGGCCGGCGGTTCGTTCGAGCTGCATTACTGCGTGCGCGAACGCGAGCGCGCGGCCTTTCTCGACCGGCTCGCCGAGCCGCTGCTGAAAGGTCGCTGCACGCTCTATGTCGACGACGCGCCGGCCGACGCGCGGCTCGACTTCGAGCGCGTCATGCGCCGTTATCGCCCGGGCTGGCATCTGTACGTGTGCGGTCCCGCCGGGTTCATGGAGCATGCGCTCTCGACCGCGAAGCAGGCGGGTTGGCCGGATCGCGAACTGCATCGCGAGTACTTCGGCGCGCCCGTCGCCGATACCGCTAGCGACCGTGCGTTCAGCGTGCGGCTCGCGCGCAGCGGCCGGGTGGTGCAGGTGGGCGCCGCGCAAACGGTGGTGCAGGCGCTCGCCGCGCAAGGCGTGCAGGTCGCGACTTCGTGTGAACAGGGCGTGTGCGGGACCTGTCTCACGCGCGTGCTGGGCGGGCAACCCGAGCATCGCGATCTGTATCTGACCGACGCCGAGCGCGCCTGCAACGACCAGTTCCTGCCTTGCTGCTCGCGCTCGCGATCGGACGAACTCGTGCTCGACCTGTGAGGCGCGGCATACCCGGATTGCGGCGTGCGGCGCGCGTGAGTACGATGCGTGATGCCCGTCGACGGAGCCTTTCCCTTGAGTACGCAAACGCTGCCTTCGATCAATCATCTGCGCAGCTTCCAGGTGATCGGCCACCATCTGAATCTCGTGCATGCGGCGCGCGAACTGCACCTGAGTCCATCGGCGCTGAGCTATCAACTCGGCGTGCTCGAAGACCGGCTCGGCACGCGGCTCTTCACGCGCACCGGCCGCGGCCTTGCTTTCACGGAAGCAGGGCGGCTGCTGCACGGCGAAGTCGATCAATGCCTGCAGCGGCTGTGGTCGGCATGGCAGCGCGTGGCGGCCAACGAACGCGCGGCGCCGCTGGTCGTGAATTCGCTGCCTACCTTCGCGATGCACTGGCTGCTGCCGAGACTCACGGCCGTGCAGGAACAATTCGCCAACGTGGAGATTCGCGTGTCGATCGCGCCGGTGGATCTCGAACGCGATGCGCTCGATTGCGCGATCGCATACGGCGATGGCCGCTGGCCCGGCGCGCAATGCGATTTTCTGCGCGCGGAGTCGCTGGTCGTGGTGTGCTCGCCCGCGGCGATCGCGGCCAACGGTCCGCTGTGCAGCGTCGCCGATCTCGCGCGCTTCACGCTGCTCACCGCCAAGACGCGGCCAGACGACTGGACCTTGTGGGCGGATGCCGCGCGCGATCCGCTGCCCGTCGGCGGCCGGCAATTGCTGCTCGCGTCGCGCATCATGGTGATTCAGGCCGCCTGCGAAAGCCTCGGCGTTGCCGTCGTCGATCCGGCGATGGTGCGGGCCGAGCTGTCGTCCGGGCGGCTCGTGCAAGCGCTGCCGCATACCGCGCGCGGCCAGGGCTCGTACTACCTCGTGTATCCGCTGGACGAGGAATCGCTCGCGCGCGTCGCCGCGTTTCGCACATGGCTGCTCGCCGAGATGGCGCGCGACAACGCCGCGGATATGTCCGGCTGAATACTTCGCCGCCGATCGCGGGCTACATGCGCAACCCCGCGATGTACTTCGCGCGCGGCCGCAGCAGGAAGGCTTGCGCGCGCTGCTCCAGCACATGCGCGACCCAGCCGGCCGTGCGGCTGATGATCCAGAGCGCGGTGGCGGTGCCGTCCGGTAGCCCGAGCGCACGCGCCAGCACGACGAGTGCGATCGCCACGCCCGGATGCATCGACAGCCGTTCTTCGGCGAGCGCGAGGAATTCGAGCGTCGGGGCGGTGTCGGGCGTCGCGTTCTCCAGCGCGCGCACCTGTTCGAGAACCAGATTGGCGCGCACGTCGCCCTCCGGATACAGCGGATGGTTGAAGCCGAACAGGCTCGCGCCGACTTCGCGCACGAGTTGCAGGCGGGCGGCCGGGTCGGAGTGGGACACGTCGCGCAACAACAGCGTTTCCACTTTCTCGGTTGCGGTGCCGGTCGAGAAGCCGACGTGCGAGCCGATCGCCGCCGCGATGCAGTTGTAGAGATCGGCGTTGGTCGACGCCGCGACGCGCGCGGCGAAGGTTGCCGGCGCCAGTTCGTTGTCGGCGAGCACGGTGAGCGCGCCGTTGATCGCGAAGACCGCACCGGGCGTACAGGTGCCGCCCGCCGCGCGCAACAGATAGGCGGCGAGGCTCTCGCCGCGCTCGCGCATCACGAATGCACGCTGGTTGCTCAGAAAGCCGAGGCACCCCGCCATTGTCTGCATGATGAGGCGCGCGGCCTGCACGGCGCTGCCGTCGGAGATTTCCGCCGCGCCGCGCCCTTGCATGCCGAGCGCGAGCGGCACCATGCCGAGCAGATTGGCGATGTCGCTGCCTTCCAGCTTGCCCGCGTAGGCGCCGAACAGCGGCAGCACGGCTTGCGGCGTGTCGAGCGCGCCCCATGCGGTGACGCCGTCCTGCCAGACGCCGGTCATCAGCAACTGCGAGACGGACTCGAACGACGAGCCCGCCTTCGCCATTTCGACGGCCGAGCGGTTGCGATACAGCGGCCCTTGCGCCGTGATGTGCGTGATCGCCGACGCGAGCACCGGCTCGCCCCAGCGCATCGTCGATTCCGCCGCCGCGGCCTTCGGCATGCGTCCGCGCTTGCGGCTGCCCACGCGTTCGACGTCGGCGCGCACGTACAGGCTGCGCCGGCCGTCGTCGTGCGGCGCGGTGCCGATCATTCCACGACTTACGTACGAGTAAAGCGTGGCCGGCTTGATGTTGAGCCGCGCCAGCACTTCCTCGCGTGTCATCAGATCTTTGGTGGTCATGGAATCAATACAATCAATATAAATTCATCGCCAAAGAGTACGCGACGTCCGATTGAAAGTCCACATGGGCGCGGATAAATCAGCGATTCCGCTGCGCCTCAATGCCGCCGAGGATCCGAAACAATTTTATGTTGATTTGAAATATCAATCTTGATTGATAAATCGCCGGCGAGTAATTTTCAATCCTCGATTCCATTCCCGCGACTGTCCGTCTCCGCTTCGGACAGTCGCCTTGAGGAGACCTTCCGATGCATGACCTGAGACGCGAATTCGATCCGGCGCAAGCAAGTTTCGTCGATCAGACGGGCCAGCGCCCCCGCGACAATCACTACTGGGCGCCCGTTATCGTGAGCCGCGAGCAGATCGACGCGGAGGTGGCGCGGCTGGCCGCGTTGCCGAAGCCGCACGACGGCCGCCGTCATTCCCTGATCGTTCATCCGTCCGCGCGCGACGGTTCGCCGGGACTCGCGCCCGGCATTCAGGTGTCGTTGCAGGTGCTGCTGCCCGGCGAAACGACCGAGTCGATGCGCCACAACGCGACCGAAGTGAATTTCTGCATTCGCGGCGGCGGTTCGACGCGCGTGGCGGGCCGCACCATCGCGTTCCGTCAATACGACGTCTGGAATCATCCGGCCTTCGTGGCTTATTCGCATACGAACGACACCAGCGACATCCAGGTGCGGCTCGTCTATTCGAACATCCCATTGCTGCAGCACATGGAGGTGTACGTGCCCGAGTTCGGCGTCGAACTCGAAGTACCGACTGAAACGGTCACCGCGCATGCGAGCGACGATCCGAAGCGCCGCAATCCGTTCGGCACGTTTGCGATCGGCGACGACGGCGGTCTGCTGATGCCGTACGAAACGCTGATCAATCCGCAAGTGGTCGACTCGCGTCCGCTGCACTTTCCGTGGCAACAGGTGAAGAGCGAACTCGACAAGCTCGAGGCGCTCGGCAGCGAGTACGTCGGCCGGCGGCTGTACATGATGTACAACCCGGTCACGGGCCGCACCAACGGCATCACGCCGAACTTCTTCGCGACCATGACGATCCGGCCGCCGAAGATCGTCGACCGTCCGCATCGCCATGTGTCGTCGGCGATCAACTACTACTTTTCCGGCTCGGGCTACAGCATGGTGGCGGGCAACCGCTACGAGTGGAAAGCCGGCGACCTGATGCTGTCGGCACCGGGCTGGGCCGTGCACAACCACGCGTCGTATGACGATTACGTGTACGAGCTGACCATCCAGGACCAGCCGCTGAACATCTACATGCAATCGCTGCTGTGGCAGGAGAGCCTGAAGGAGCCGCCCGCGCTGCTCGGCACGCAGACGGGTTTTTCGACCAATCGCGCGAACTCCGCCAAGGCCGCATAAGCGGCGCCATCGACAAGGAATCCGAATCATGCGCGATATCTCATGGCTGAAGGGCTCGATCACGCCGATCGTCACGCCGTTCCGCAACCAGGCGGTCGATTACGAAACGTATGCGCGGCTCGTCGACTGGCAGATCGTCAACGGCGGGCACGGGGTGCTCGTCAACGGAACGACGGCCGAACCGAGCCTGCTGACGGTCGCCGAGCGCAACCGTCTGGTCGATGTGGCCGTCGAAGCCGCCGCGGGCCGGGTGCCGGTGCTGGCCGCGACCGGTTCGCAGTCGCATGCCGAAACCGTCGAACTGACACAGCACGCCGACAAGGCCGGTGTCGACGCGATGCTGGTGGTCACGCCGTACTATATCCGTCCGCCGCAACGCGGGCTCGTCGAGTATTACGCGGATATCGGCACGCGCACCGAGCGGCCGTTGCTGATCTATCACATCCCGGGGCGCGCCGCGGTCAGCATGGATCTGGCGACCGTCAAGGCGATCCGGGAACGCGTGCCGAACATGGCCGGTATGAAGCACGCGGTCAACGACATGGGTTTCGTCACGCACATGCTCGACGCGTTCGGGCCCGACTGGCGCGTGTTCGTCGGCCTCGAAGAGTTGAGCTATCCGATGCTCGCGGTCGGCGCGTGCGGTCTGATGAACGCGGTCGGCAATCTCGCGCCGCGCAAGGTCGCCGATCTGGTCGAAGCCGTCGAGCGTGACGACTACGCGGCCGCGCGCAAATTGCACTTCGCGCTGTTCGAGCTGAACCAGTCGGTGTTCTACGACACGAACCCGATCCCCATCAAGTACATGATGAAGCGGATGGGGCTCATTCCCGCCAACGAGCACCGCCTGCCGATGATGCCCGCCACGCGCGAACTCGAGACGCGGCTCGATGGCGTGCTCGATCGCGCCGGGCTGCTCTGAACGTGTTGCGACGACCCGAACCACAACGATCCCGGAGACAACGATGAGCGACAGGATCCCACGGTTGGAGATGGCCGAGATGCGGCCCGATCTGGCCGCCTATCTGACGCCGCGCGTCGAGCGGCTGCGCTATCTCGGCGAGCTGTTCAAGTGCGTGGGGCATGCGCCCGACGTGACCCTGCAATTCATGCATTTCACCGATGCGCTCAAACATGCATTGCCCGACCGTCTGACCGAACTCGGCGCACTGACCGTGGCGAGCTACATGGAGAATCGCTATGAGCGCCACCAGCACGAACGGCTGAGTGAAAAGCTCGGTTTTCCGCGCACGTGGATCGCCCAGGTCAACCGGCTCGATCCCGCCGCGGCGACGGAACTGAGCGACGTCGAGAAAGTCGCGCAAACGTACGCGCTCAAGGCGCTGCGTACGCGCGGGCTCGAAGCGCAAGCGGAGTTCGACACGCTCGCGCGCTTGCTGAGCCCCGCTGAAGCGATGGCCTTCGTGATGCTGATCGGCCGCTACGTCACGCATGCGCTGGCCGTCAATACGCTGGGGCTGAAGCCGCCGGTGCCTTCCATCTTCGAGGGCGAGCAATGAACGCGACGAGCACGCCAGTGTGGATTTCCGAGCAACAGATCGTTTCGCTGATGAACCTCTCCGGCGCCATCGAAGCGCTCGAAGACGGGCTCGCGCAGCAGGCGAGCGGGGCGGCGCGCAACATGGGCAAGACGCACGTCGCGTGGGGGCACAACAATCTGCACGCGATCGGCGCGGCGTATCAGCAGGCGGGGATCGTCGGCACCAAGACGTGGGCGCATACGGAGGGCGGCGCGTGTCCGCTGCTGATTCTGTTCGATAGCGGCAATGGCCAACTGCGGGCGATTCTGGAGGCGTTCGCGCTCGGCCAGATGCGTACCGGCGGCATTTCCGGCGTCGCGACGAAGTGGCTCGCGCGGCCCGATGCGGAGGTGTTCGCGCTGATCGGGACCGGCAAGCAGGCGCTCGCGCAACTCGCGGCGGTGGCCGCGGTGCGACCGCTGAAGCTGGTGCGCGTGTACAGTCCGACGCCCGCCAAGCGCCGCGCGTTTGTCGAGCAGGCGCGCGGCAGGTTCGACTTCGAAATCGTCGAAGCGGCTTCAGTGGAAGCGGCGGTCCGCGATGCGCCGATCGTCACGACCGTGACCCGCGCCACCGAAGCGTTTCTGCCGGCCGCGGCGCTGGCATACGGCACGCACGTGAATGCGGTGGGCGCGATCACGGAAGAGCGAATCGAACTCGCCGACGATGTGTTCGCCCGCTGCACGCGCGCCGTGGTCGACGACCTCGGCGCGGCAAAGCGGCTGTCAACGGAGTTCGCGCGCGCATACGGCGCGCGGGATGGCTGGAGCCAGGTGACGCCGCTTTGTGACGTGGTCGCGCAACGTCTCGCTCGCGCGGCGTCCGACGATATCACGGTGTTCAAGGCCATGGGCATGGGCGTGTCGGACCTTGCGCTCGGTCTGCGTCTGTACGCGCTCGCAAGTCAGGCGGGGCTCGGTGCGCCGCTGCCGCAGCCGCGCCGCGAGCCGCCGCGGCTGGATTGACGACGCTTCGATCCCGGCAGGATCGCGCGTGTCGTGTGTAGCGCAGTCTTGCCGGCAGTCGGATTGCTACGTCCCGGCAAGCAGATTCGGAATCCGAATTAATAAACATCAATACAATAACCCTGGAGACACAAACGTGAAGAAACGCCACGCCCTCGCGGCGTTCGCCGTGTCATGCACCGCCGTCCCGGCCGCGCATGCGCAAAGTTCGGTAACGCTCTACGGCATCGCCGACGTCGGCATCGAAGTCGTCAATCATGTGCCCGGACCCAACGGCACCTCCGGCACCGCCGTGCGCATGGAGTCCGGCAGCCTCGCCGGTTCGCGTTGGGGCTTGCGCGGGCAGGAAGACCTGGGCGGCGGACTGAAGGCCGTGTTCGACCTGGAGAATGGTTTCTCGATCAACAACGGCGCGCTCGGACAGGGTGGCCGGATGTTCGGACGCAAGGCGTACGTCGGCTTGAGCACACCGTACGGCGAGGTGACGCTCGGCCGTCAGTACAATCTTCTCTACGAACTGATGTACGTGTACGATCCGCTCAACTTCAATCCGAGCTATTCGGCGCAGGGTTACGATCCGACGCTGGTAGGCCGCGCGGACAATTCGGTGCGCTATCTGGCGAGGTTTTCGGGTGTGACGTTTGCCGCGCTGTATAGCACGGGTTTCGATTCGACGATTCCTAACGGCGCGCAAGTGCCCGGCCACTCGAAGGTCGGTCGCGAATATAGCTTTGCGCTGCAATACGCGGGTGGCCCCGCCAATGTCGGGGTCGCGTACGACCAGATGCAGGGCACCTCGATCGCCACGCAAGACGCCACGCAGATGCGCGTGGTGGGCGGCGGCTCGTACGCGTTCGGGCCGGTGAAGGCGTATGTCGGCACGCGCTGGCTCAACATCCGCAACAGCACGACGCTGCAAAGCTCGCTGCTGTACTGGCTGGGCGCCACGTGGCAGGCGAGCGCGCCGCTTACGCTATCGCTCGGCGGCTATCAGGAGCGCATTCGCGGCAGCGGGCAGAAAACATCGAGCGGCGTGCTGCTCGCCGACTATTTTCTGTCCAAGAGCACCGACCTCTACGCGGAGGTCTCGTATGTCAGCAATTCCAACGGCCTGAACATCGGCGTGCGCGCGATCGGCGACGTGACGACGGGCAGCAACCAGACCGGCGCGATGGTCGGCATCAAACACAGTTTCTGAGAGCGGAGAAGATCATGGCTCAACTTAAAGTGTCGATGCCGGCCAGCCGCATCGATGTTCGGCAGGAACTGGAGGAGGCGCGCCTCGGCCGCTTCCACATTCGTCTGGGTATCCTGATCTCGCTGATTCTGTTGTTCGACGGCTACGATCTGTACAACTCGGCGTATATCGTTCACTACGTCACCGGACCGTGGGGCCTGTCGCCGGTGCGTATCGGCGTGATGCTGTCGAGCGGGCTTGCGGGGTTCGCCGCCGGGTCGGCCGTCAGCGGGCTGCTCGGCGACCGCTTCGGGCGCCGCAAGATCCTGCTGCTCGGCTGCTGGGGCTCCGGTGTGATGAGTCTCGCGATCGCGCTGTTCGCGCACAATCTCGCGTCGTACATCGCATTGCGTGTGACGATGGGGCTGGCACTCGGCCTGCTGATGCCGCTCGCCGTCACCTACATCAACGAGATCGCGCCGACGCGCTCGTCCAACGTCTTCACGATCGTGTTCTTCTCGCTCGGGTGGGTGAGCGGATCGTCGTCGGCGGGGCTGATCGCGGCCTGGCTCACGCCGCATTACGGATGGCAGAGCCTTTACTACGTCGGCGGCATTGCGCTGGTGTTCGCGATGGCGATCCAGCTATGGCTGCCGGAGTCGCCGCGCTTTCTCGCCAATCGCGGCCGGTGGGACGAGTTGAAGCCGCTGCTCTACAGGTTGCGCCCGGAACGCGCCGCGGCGTACGACATGGGCGAGTTCGCCGCGGGCGGCACGCTTTCGCACAAGAGTCCGCTCGGTCGGTTGCTGGCCCAGGATTACCGGCTGCGTACCTTGAGTTTCTGGGCCGCCGGCGCGTTGAGCCTGTTCGCCGCTTATGGTCTGTCGGGCTGGCTGCCGACTATCATGCTCAAGCGCGGCGAGAATCTGTCTTCGAGCTTCGCCTACGGCTCGCTGTTCGCCGGCATGGCGGTGGCGGGCGGACTGATTGCCGGTTTCGCCGCCGACCGCGTCGGCGACCGCCGCAAGGTCCTTGCGCTATCGTATCTGCTTGGCGCCGCGATGGTCGCGCTGCTGGCCTGGGCGACCGACCGCACGACCACGCTGCTTGCCGTGGCCGGCGCGGGCGCCTTCGTGGTCGGCTCGCAGATGGTGCTGAACAACCTCGTCGCGTCGGCGTATCCGACCGAAATGCGCGGCACGGGCGTCGGCGTATTCCTCGGACTATCACGCGTCGGCGCGATGTTCGGACCGGCCGTGGCCGGCCTCCTGCAGCAGTGGTCGGGCGGTCCCGGCATCATGTTCGTCGCGATCGGCGCGGCCGTGCTGATGACGGCGACCCTGGTGCTGACCGTCGGTCCGTCGCAACCGCATGCGGTCGTGACCAACGCCCATTGAAATTTTCGCTTCTACGAGAACCGTTATGTCAAGACTGTCCTTAAGCCTCGCCGTCAGTGATTACGACCACGTGCGCGATCTGGTCTCCGGGCGCGTGCAGCCCGAAGGCATCGAACTGCTGCCCTCGGTCCTGAACGTCGAGGAGATTTTTTATCGCACCACGCATTTCCAGGAGTGGGACATCTCGGAGATGTCGTTCGGCAAATACTCGTCGTTGCGTTCGCAAGGCGACGACTGCCTCGTCGGCTTGCCGGTGTTTCCGTCGCGTTCGTTCCGGCAGTCGTCGCTCTACGTGCGCCGTGGCGGCGCAGTGCGACGTCCGGAGGATTTGCGCGGCAAACGCGTCGGCATTCCCGAGTGGGCGCAAACCGCGGCGATCTATTCGCGCGGCTGGATCGAACATTCGCTGGGTATTCCGCTGTCCGAGATCGAATGGGTGCAGGGTGGCGTGAACCAGGCGGGGCGTAAGGAAAAGGTCGACGTGCGAGTGCCGGAAGGCGTGTCGTATCGATCGGAACCCGGGCATTCGTTGACGTCGCTACTGCTCGACGGCAAGATCGATGCGGTCATGAGCGCGCGTCCGCCCGAGCCGGACAGCGGCCGCGCGGACGAGATCGTGCGGCTTTACCCCGAATTCATCGATGCGGAGCGCGCGTACTACGAGGCGACCCGGATCTTCCCGATCATGCATCTGATCGTGCTGCGCCGCGAGACTTTCGAAAAACACCGCTGGATTGCCGGCAATCTGCTGAAGGCCTTCGAGGAAGCGAAGCGCAACAGCCTGTACCGGCTGAGCGATATCACCTGCTCGCATTTTCCGCTGCCGTGGATGCCGTCGCGTGTCGCCGAAGCGCAAGCGTTGTTTGGCTCGGACATCTGGCCATATGGGCTCGAACCTAACCGCACGACGCTCGAAGCGTTCCTCAAGTTCGGCTACGAGCAGGGCGTGTGCCATCGGCTGCTGAAGCCGGAGGAATTGTTTCCCGCTGAAACGCTCAGTGCGGTGCGCGTATGAACACGAAGCGCGGCAGGCAGGCGAGCCGTGACAAGAACCGGTGCGGCCGATGATCACGCTGCGCAAGACGGGTAGCTTCTTCGTCGGCGGGCGGCGTGTGAGCGTGAGTGGCCGCACGCCGTATCGGGTCACGCTCTCTTCGACATCGACGCGCGACTATGATCCGAACGGCACTTACTGGATCGAGGCGGCCTACGTGCAGTACTTCCTGCAGGCCACGCCGCGCTATCCGGTGCCGCTCGTGCTGATGCATGGCGGCGGTCTGACGGGCGCGATGTGGGAAGACACGCCCGACGGCAGGCCCGGCTGGCTCCAGCGGCTGCTGGAAGAGCGCGTGTCGGTGTACGTGGTGGATAACGTCGAACGCGGACGCGCGGGCTTCTGCGCACTCGACGATGTCTGGCCCGACCAGCCGTTGTCGCGCAGCGATGAGGAGTCCGCGAAGATCTACCGCTTCGGCTACGCTGGCCACCGTTTCCCGCTCGGCGCGCTGCGCGGTCTGTCAGCGCAAACGGTGCCGCGTTGGCCTGGCACGATGGCGCTGCAACGGCAGGCGCTGATCGATGTAGTGACACGCGTTGGCCCGTGCGTGCTGCTCGGCTTTAGCCAGGGTGGCGGATTCGTATTCGACGCGGCCGATGCGGCGCGCGACCTGGTGCGCGCATGCATCGCGCTGGAACCGCACGGCGTGCCCGCGTCGTTCGATGCCGGTTTGCCGGGCACGCCGGCGCTCGCCGTGTTCGGCGACTTTATCGAAGAAGACGAAGCGTGGCGTGCCCATTCTGCTCGCGCGAGCGCCTCGATCGCTGCGTGGAATGCAGCGGGCGGACGAGGCGAACGCATTGATCTGCCGGCGCTCGGCATGCGCGGCAACACGCACATGATGATGATGGACACCAACAGCGACGACGTGTTTCGGATCGTGCTCGACTGGCTCGACGGTTGTGCGGGGATGCGGGTGCCTGGCTGATCGTGACAGGTCGTTACGCCAGGGCCGCCCGTCAACCGATCTTCATCGGCAGGAGCACCATCCGTTTGCCTTGCGACTGTAGGCGCTTCCGGATCTCGGCCGGAGTCCGATTGTGCAGCCACGCCGACAAGTTGACCCGACTGAAGGCGAGCTTGCTGGCGAAACACACACTGTTCGGAAACTCGTCCATGGTGGCTTCGGTAAGTCGCACCAGTCCGTCCATCGGACGCGTGACGAACTCGATCCGGCAATCGGCTGCAAACCCCTGATAGCGGCTCTGGGCCATATAGTACGCAAGCGATGACGACATCTCTTGCCGCAAATGCTCGATATGGTTCGTGTCTTCCCAGCTTTGCGCGTCCACTTCGCCGACTGTCAGGACGATCATGTTGTCGAACCGCCCCGGAAACATGCGCGCAACGCAAAGCAACGCGTGCATGCTTGTACCGCGATGCCGGTCGACAAGCACGATCGCAGTTGACCGGGATGGGTCCGGCCTGAGCGCCGTGTCGCCATCGCCATCGACCTCGGGCGCCGCGCCGGCAAACAGTGCGTCTTCCTTCGCCAACTGCATGGAGATTTCCCTGTAGTGACGCCTGACGAGAAAACACAGCACGATCACCACGCCTGTCACCAGCATGGTCAGCCAGCCGCCCGCAGTGAATTTTTCGACAAGCGTCACGGCGAGCACCGTGACCGTCGTCGAAAGACCGAGCACCGCCAGCGCAAAAGGCCGCAACCAGCCTCCGCGGTCACGGCGGCCCCACCGGTAGATGCACAGGCCGAGGAACGACAGGCTGAAGGTCAGGAATACGTTGATGCTGTACAGCACCACCAGCGTCGTCACATCGCCGTGCGTCCATAGCAGGATCGCGAGATTCGCAACGCCGATGACGACGACGCCGTTCCGTCGTACCAGCCGCGTCGACAGTTGGCGGAAACAACGCGGCATCCATGAGTCCGCTGCCATGTTCGACAAGACCGTTGGTCCGTCGAGGAATCCCGCTTGCGCACCGACGAGCAGCAACCCTGCCTCTAACGCAAGCACTGCAGCCAGCAGGGCGTGGCGTGCAAGCGACGAGCCCACCCCGAGATGATCGATCACGCTGCCAAACACGACAGCGTTGAGCGTTTTGCCCTCGACCGGCCTGGCGTGCCAAAGCATGTAAAGCATGATGATGCCTCCCGCCGTGAAAGCGAGCGACGCCGCCATGGAAAACATGGTCCACTTGCCATTGCGCACGCGCGGCTCGACGATCATGTTGACGTTGTTCGACACGGCTTCAAGGCCGGTATAGGTGCCGCCTCCCAGCGAGAACGCTCGCATCAGCAACGCCGCGACCACGAGCGGGCCGAATGCATGCGACATGCCGCGCGCCTCGCCCACGGCGGCCGGCACGATAGCCGTCAGTTGACCGCTGTGGACTGCCACGCCATATACGATCAGCGCCGCATGAATCACGACGAAGCCAAGGAAAACCGGCAGCAGCACAAGGATCGACTGCTTCATGCCGCGCAAGTTAAGGCAGCTCATCAACACGATCAGGCCTAGCTCCGTGACGAGCCTGAACGCCTGGGCGGTCGCCGGCAACAGACTGAATAGGGCTTCGACACCGCTCGCAATGGACGTCGCGACGGTCAGCACATAGTCGACCAGCAGCGCCGCACCGGACACGACGCCACAGCGCGGGCCGAGCAGTTCGGTCGCGACGCGATAACCGCCGCCACCGGCGGGAAACAATTCGATGATCTGGCTGTAACCGAACGAGACGATGAAGACGGTGGCCGCCGTCGCCGCAGCGAGAAACAGAGCGAGCGGCATGTGCTGTCCGAGCGCGAGAAACGCCTCTTCGGGACCATAGCAGGCTGAGGACAGTCCATCGGCACCGAGACCGATCAACGCGAACAACGGCGTAATCGCGATGGCCTGGCGCGTGCGCGGGTCGAGCGGATCCAGCGCCTCGCCGGCAATCAGCTTCTTTATTTTCCGGAAGGCGGTCACGGCGGACGAGTTACCGTATGAGCGTCCGGGGATAGATCACGTCTTCAAAACGGACGATTTGAACGGCGTTGTTTTTAGTCATTTCTGGATATACGGCCGCGTAAAGCAGGTTCCACCCGACAGGTACAAGGGAATCTGTCATGCTCGGTGGGAGTGCAGAGGATACTTCTGGCGAGATATATTCGTTATAAAATTTCCGCGAATAGAATTAAAACCCCGTATCTGCCCATCTGAATCCACAGCGACATCTGCCGAGCAATCGCAACGTTCTGCTGGATGAACTTTAAGCCTGCGCCGCGGGCGAATTCTGAGGTTCGAGACTTTCCCCGCCGATCCGGCACTTTCAATCAACACTAAAGCCATATAAATCAAAGGCATACGTCTGTTCGCCAACCGTCGATCATTTGGCATGGGCCTTGCGTTAGTGGATGCATAGGCGTTCAACGCCATCAAGGCGTCCGTTCAGGGCGCGATTACGGAGACGACACCCATGATTCGATTGATCGCCCTTTGCGCAAACGCGCGGCGCTAGCGCACCGCAAATCACCTTTTCCCAACCGACTTCAGCACCGACCGCCTCACGCGGCCGGCGGGAAAGATGCGTCCGTCACCGGGCTCTTCAATGCTTGCCCCCGACGCTGCCAACTCTCAGTTTCATTCAAGAAGCAACTCTGAAAGGAGACGATATGCAAGTCACCGGAATGTTGTACGGCGCAAAACTGCTGAAGTTCGGCGGCTTTCCAACTGCCGAAATGCTCGGCCCGGACGCGAGTGAAGAGCAGATCAAGGCCCTCATCGATCGCCATGGTTCCGTGTTTGTGAAGCCGATGTTCAAGGGCGGGATAGGCAAAAAGGGCAAGGCAGGACTGATCGGGCGCGCGAGCGACCTGAAGACCGCATTGAAGGAGAAGGAGCGCCTGTACTTCGCCGAACACCGGCATGGCAATCAGACGGCCAAGGCCAATGGCGTGACCTTCGAAGGCGCCGTGCCGGCTCAGCACGAAGTGTATTTCTCGATCACCGATTCGACGCGTTTCAGGGCGCCGACGATGACGATCACGCATCACGGCGGCGTCGATATCGAGGAACTCGACCCCAGCATGATCGCGCACGTGCCCTTCGATCCGCTAACCGGCCTGAAGGCGTTCGTCGTCGCCAACGCGCTGTCACGCCTGAATGCGCCTAAAGAGATTATTTCGCCGCTGGTCCAACACCTGCCGAAGCTCTGGGAGCTGTATCACAACTTCGGCATGACTACCCTCGAACTGAACCCGATTCGCATGCAGCCGGGTCGTGACGGCCGACTGACGCCCGTCGCCTGCGACTTCAAATGCGGCTTTGACCGCGACGACGTTCGCTGGCAGCGCCTCGACATACCCGCGCATGTGTTCTCGGTCGACTATTCCGATTTCGAATCGGAGATCAACCAGTTGCGGACCTACCAGGGCCAAAGCGACGTCTACGTGATCAACGAAAGCGGCACCATCCTCGCGCCGACATTCGGCGGCGGGGCGAATTCGCTGGTGTCGGAGATGCTCGGTGACGACGCGATCATCTCCTCGGACTTTGGTGGAAATCCGCCCTACGACAAGATGAAGGAAGTGGCTCGCATCTGCTTCAAGCACTGGCTGAAGCAGACCAACGTGCTGTTCATCATCGGCGGGAAGTCGAACAACACCGATATCTTCGAGACCTTGCGCGCCATGGCCGATGCATTGCGCGAGCACTTCAGCAAGAACGGGCCGACGCCGCTCTACGTTGTGATCGGACGTGGTGGACCGAATCTCGTGCGCGGCATGGGTGCGATGCGCGATACCTGCGATGCGCTCGGCCTGCCGTACAGCATCTTCGGATTCGATTCGGATATCAGCGAAGTCATCCAGTACGCGAAGGCAGCGGATGGATGGATGAAGGCAGGCGGCCGCGAACAGGTCGCCGCGCGGCTCAATAGTGCGCAAAGCGCGCCCGCCCAGGCATGAGCCGCCACGACTCGCGTGCATAGATCAATCTGGAGGAAGACCATGTACAGGCAAGGTGCAGGAGATTTCAAATACTACGTCGGCATCAGTTCGCTCGCGCAGGCGGCCAGCCGCGAGGACCGCGTGTGCGTGCTGAACATACTCGGCGGCGAGTCGCGGCAGGTCACGCCGGTGGGGCACGTGTACTCGGGTGGCAACGTCGTTTTCGGCACATCGCCCGGGCGGCGCGGACAGGTGCTCGAGACTTCGCTTGGCAATATCCCCGTGTACAACAGCGTGCTGGAAGGGCTGCAGGACGGCCACCGTTTCAATTGCGGGGTGATCTACTTGCCGCCATCCGCCGCACGCGATGGCGTGGCCGAACTGATTCGCGTCAACCCCGAACTCAAGAAGATCTTCATCGTCACCGAGAAACTCTCTGTGCATGATTCGCGCGAAATACGGGCGATGGGGCAGCAAAACGGCATCGACATCTTTGGCGGCAACAGCCTCGGTATCGCCGATGCATGGAACCGCGTGCGCATCGGCGGTGCGCTCGGCGGCGATAGTCCCGACGAGGCGCTGAAGAAAGGTTCGATAGCGATCTTCTCCAACTCGGGCAACTTCACCACGACGATCGCCACCTACCTGCGAATGGCCGGGTGGGGGACGACCACGCTCATGTCGAGCGGCAAGGACGTCTATATCCACTTTGCGGCGCCGGAGTTCGCGTTCGCGCTCGCCAACGACGCGCGCAGCAAGGCGGCCGTCCTGTACTCGGAGCCGGGCGGCTATTACGAGCTCGAAGCGGAATTCAGCAAACCGGTGGTAGCTTGTGTGGTCGGCCGCTGGAAGCAGAAGCTGACGCGCGCCGTCGGCCATGCGGGAGCATTGGCCGGCGGCAATGACGACGCGGCGTCCAAGGAGCGCTGGTTCATGGAGAAGTTCGGCGTCGACCGGCCGTTCACACCGGACGATCCGGTATGCAGTGCAAAGGGCGCGCTGGTGACCAACATCGCCTACATCCCGGCCGCGCTGACTGCGGTAATGCGCGAAAACGGCGCGCGGCCGGATTTCGAGCCGGAAGGAAGTCTCGCGCTCAAACCGTGGTTTCGTTCGTCGAACGGCATTGCCATGCCGCCCGAGCTCGACCTGCCCGTTGTCGCAGCGCTGTCGCCGTACGACGCGCAGATCGCCACACTGAACCAGCAGGTCGGCATCGTGTTTCCGCGCCAGAACATGAAGGACGCTTCCGGCGCATCGCAGATGGACCCGGGCACGCAGGTGACGAGCCTGCATGGCGTTCCGGTGCTGCAGGCCGCGCAGTATTCACTCGAGGGCAACCTTTGTCTCGCGCTGCTGCATGAGCCGGGAGGCGTGAACGACGCCAGGCTTGTCAGCGTCGCGGTCGGAGCCGAGCTCAATCTGCTTGGCGACGCGACGCTCGCAGCGGCGCAGGCCGCACGCGCCGCGGGCAACGCGCCAAACAGCGTACTCGCGGCCGCGGCGAGCATTGTCGGGCCGCGTCGCGCGGACGGCGCGCGCCGGGCCGCGCGGGCGCTGGTCGAACTCGGCACCGCGGCGGGCTTGCGTGATGCGCTTGACGAAGCTTTCGACGTCACGTCGATGCATTCCGATGCCGAGGCGCGCACGTTGCTCACGTGCGATGCGCCTGACGAAAAGGCCACGGCGATGCTCGCGGGTCTCACGAAAAGAGAGGCGCAGTCCGTGTTCATCCGCTATTTACAGAGCCTCGACGGGCATCCGAGCTCCGATGCCGTGCTGGCTGCTATCACCACGACGCTCGCGTGGGGACCGTTGATGCGTAAGCGCGTATCGCGGATGACCGTCGAAAATCTGCCATGGTGGATGCGCCTGTTCGGAACGTTGATCGGCGCGTCGGTCGATGCAAGCCAACATGAAGTGGGGCGTTTTTGCGGTATCGCGATGGACGAGGTGCTAGGACAACGCTCACTGACCGATGTTGCGTGCGCCGCGTTGATCGGGGGAAAGCCCGACGAAGCCGAACTCTTCGGATTCCAGACACTCGTGGGCCTGCTGCTCACTAACGGACCCGGGGCGATCTCCGCGCAGGGAGCGAAGGGCGCGGTATCGGCGGACGGTCCCGAGACGCCGGAGCGCGTGCAACTGAACAAGGCAATGGTTGGCTTTCTGACGCACGCGGGCTACGCACATGGCGGCAATGGCTTCGAGGGTGTGGCCTTCCTGCTCGAGCGCTTCGAGCAGATCGCGATGTCCGACCCCGGCGACCCGGCGCACGGTATCGACCTGAAGGCGATGGCCGCCGGATTCGCACGTGCCTATGGCGAGGAGCGGGCACAGCGCAAGGAGGTCGGTGCACAGCAAGCGACCGCGCTGCCCTGCATCAACCATCCGGTGTTCAAGGGCAAGCCCGTCAACGTCGATCCACGTGAAGTGTTCGTGCGTCAGCGCTTCGAGGCCCGCGGCGAATACAACGTATTCCACCACTACTATCGGGAGCTGGTGCAGGCGCTCTACGACGAGAACGTGACACGCAACGTGTTCGCGGTCAACGTCGATGCAGTGATTGCTTCGGTGCTGCTAAAGATGCTGTGGGCGCGACATCGCGCGGGCGACTTCCCCAATGAAGCACTCGAGACCGCAGCCTTCACTGTCTTCCTGTATGGCCGGATGATCGGCTGCGCCGCGGAGATCGACGACCACCTGAATCGCGGACGAAATCTCGACACTCGCACGCCTCAGGCGAATGTCCGATTCGTCGCATGAACGGGCTGAAGGCTGCCACTACCATCCACTGATCAGACAAAGACCGGGCCGCATTCGACCGCTTATTGCAATGCGGCACCGGTCTTCAACCGCGAGGAGACGCTTCGTGCACATCCCTTCACACACATCACACCCGACGCCGGCGCAGCAACCCCAAATCAAGCCGCACTTCTGGCCTGAGGGCTGGTGGAAGCTGATGGAATACCGGATCGGTATTATTCCGCTGCCGGTGTACGTCATTCTGCTTGCGCTGATCGCGGGGTTCGCGATCACCGGAAAGGTGCCGGGTGAGATCTCGATGGCGATCGCCGTGCTGGCCTTTTTTGGTTTCACCTGCGCGGAGATCGGCAAGCGCCTGCCGATCGTCCGGAACATTGGAGCTGCCGCAATCTTCGCAACTTTCATCCCCTCGGCGCTGACCTACTACCATTTGCTGCCCAAGCCGATCCTCACGCTCACGACGGATTTCACGAAGTCGACCAACTTCCTCTATCTGTTCATCGCGTCGATCATCGTGGGCAGTATCCTGAGCATGGACCGCCGCGTGCTGATCCGGGGCTTCATCAAGATCTTCGTTCCGCTCGCCCTCGGCTCGGTCGCGGCAGGCATTGTCGGGACACTGGTCGGCACGGCACTTGGCCTCGGCGCACGCCATACGTTCTTCTATGTGGTGGTGCCGATCATGGCGGGCGGCATCGGCGAAGGCGCAATACCGTTGTCGATCGGCTATTCGGAAATCCTTCACCTGCCGCAGGGCGAGCTGTTCGCCCAGGTGCTGCCGCCCGTAATGCTCGGCAGTCTCACCGCGATCATCTTTGCAGGGGCGCTCGACATGGTCGGAAAACGCCTTCCGCATCTCACGGGTCAGGGCCGTCTGCAAGTCGGAGAGGAAGACGAAATGGATCCGGTGCAGGAGGAAATTCGCGGGCATGTCGACGTCTCCCATATCGCAGCGGCGGGAATCACCGCCATCACGCTGTACCTGCTGGGGCTGATGTGTCGCAACATGTTCGGGCTGCCGGCGCCGGTGGCCATGTTGTTTCTCGCAGTGCTGGTCAAGCTCGCCCGGGCAGTGTCGCCGCCGTTGCAGGAAGGGGCCTTTGTCGTCTACAAGTTCTTCTCGACGGCCGTTACCTATCCGTTGCTGTTCGCGATCGGCGTGGCGATGACGCCGTGGGACAAACTGATGGCGGCGTTCACGTTAGCCAACATCATCACCATCGTCGCAACAGTGGCAACGCTAATGGGGACCGGCTTTGTGGTCGGACGCATGTTGAAGATGTACCCTATCGACACGGCGATCGTGAACGCCTGTCACAGTGGGCAGGGCGGGACCGGTGACGTTGCCATCCTCACAGCCGCCAACCGCATGCAATTGATGCCGTTTGCGCAGATCGCCACCCGCATCGGCGGGGCGATCGTCGTCACGATCACGTTGATCGTGCTGGCGCACATGGGATGATCATTGCTATTGGCGACCGCCGGGACGCCGCTCTGCACGTCGGAGTCGGCAGTCATTCTGCAATCGGGCGACCGGTGGGGCGACTTTGAGCATGAGGAAAAACGGCATTCCATTGTGGGGCTTGGTGGCGGCAGCCGCGCTTTACTTCGGCGTGGCTGCCGCCGCGGTCGAGTTCGCGTGGGACCGGTCGATCAATGCGCTGGCGGAAATCGGCACACACCGGCTCGACTTGTATGCCGCCAGCCTCAAAAGCGAACTTGGCCGGTACGAGATGATGCCCGCCATCGTCGCGCGACAGGAAAGCGTGCGTGCATTGTTGGGCGCGATGCCCGACCCGGCGGCCGGACTTCTACAAACGGTGAATACCTATCTCGACGCAGTGAATCACGAGGCCGGCAGCGTTGCCGTGGATGTGATCGACCAGCACGGCTTGGTCATTGCCGCGAGCAACTGGAATCGGCCAGAGAGCTTCGTCGGCACAAACGTGTCCTATCGACCGTATTTCCAGGACGCGCTCGCGCATGGCGCGGGTCGCTTTTTCGGCATCGGTACCAACACCGGCATGCCCGGCCTTTATTTCGCGAGCGCGGTGCGGGATGCGGGTGGGCCGATCGGTGTGACGGCAGTCAAGGTAAGCGTCGACGCGCTCGAATCCGCGTGGAGGACGCCGGGCGAAGCGTCGATGGTGATCGACGCTAATGGCGTAATTGTCATTTCGACGATTCCGGCGTGGAAGTTCACCGCGCTTAGACCGATTACCGCTGAGCAGCAGCACCGGATCCAGGCGTCGCGGCAATACGCGGGCCGCAGCGTTGAAGCGCTGCCGTATCGGCGTCTCGATGATTGGGGTACCTCGGCGTGGTTTGCACGCTTTCCCGACTGGGCTCACCCTGGCCACGAGCGGCGCTATCTGGCGATGTCGCGAACCGCGCCGCAGGCCGGCGATTCGATCCTCGTTCTGCTCGACATCGCCGGTGCGCGGCACCAGCAGCAAATCGCGCTCGCGTTCGTCACGGGGGCCTTCCTCATCGTGGGTCTTTATTGCCTCTATGCGATCCAGCGCCGTCGCGCAATTGCGGAAAAACTAAAGGCACAGGACACCTTGCGCAGCGCCAATGATCGACTGGAGATCACGGTTCGCGAGCGCACGGCGGCACTGACGCAGGCCAACGAGCGGATGCGGCAGGAGATCGTCGAGCGCACACGCGCTGAGCAGCTTCTGCGGGACTCGCAGCAGGAGGTCGTGCATGCGGGCAAGCTTGCCGTGCTCGGACAGATGGCGGCCGGTTTGACGCATGAACTGAACCAGCCGCTCGTTGCCATCAAAACGCTTTGCGAAAATGCAGTCACGTTTTTCGAACGCAATCAACCTGCACCTGCCATCGGAAACCTGCAGCGTATTTCGCGGCTGGTCGACAGCATGGCGGTACTGACAAGTGAACTCAAGACCTTCGCCCGCAAGCCTGATTTCGAACGGGTTGCCGTGTCACTGAATGAGGCGGTGACGCATGCGGTGCTGATCTACGAAGCGCGAATTCGCGACGAACACGTGCAACTAGACGTCCTCATCCCGGCCGGCACGACGATATGCGCGGAGCCGAGCCAGTTGCAGCAGGTGATCGTCAACCTGCTCGGCAATGCGCTCGATGCAGTCGCCGGCCAGACCGAGCGTATTATTTCCATTGAAGCTTCCAGAAACGAGCAGCCGGGCCGCGTGCTCTTCAGCGTCAGTGACAGTGGCCCCGGCATCGCGCCAGAAGTTCTGTCGCATCTGTTCGAACCATTCGTTACCACGAAGCCGCGAGGGCACGGCTTGGGACTCGGACTCGCTATCACCTCCCGTCTTGTCAACGGCTTTGGGGCGCGAATCTTCGCCGCCAATCGACCCGACGGCGGTGCACAATTCACGATTGAATTCTCCGAGACGACGGCACAGGAGACAGCAAATGGGCGATGAGATTTGCGTTGTTGTAGTCGAGGACGATGAGAACGTTCGTCTCGGCGTCGAGCAGGCGGTTGCCCTGGCGGGATTTCCTGTGCGGGCTTATGCGGCTGCGGCTGAGGCGCTGGCGGAGGCCACGCCGGGAGCGCCGGTGGTGATCGTGTCCGACGTTCGGATGCCGGGCATCGACGGCCTGAAGTTGCTCGAACGCGTCCTCGCGGTCGATGCGCAGATCCCGGTGGTACTGATCAGCGGGCACGCGGACATCGCGACCGCGGTGGGTGCGATGCGAACGGGCGCCTATGACTTCATTGAAAAGCCTTTCTCGTCGGACCACATCGCGAGTCGAGTGGCGCGCGCCGTCGAGAAGCGCCGTCTGACGCTCGAAGTACAGGGCTTGCGCGCGGCGCTGCGAAACTGGAAAGGCATAGAAGGCCTTGTGCTCGGCAAGTCACCCGCGATCGTCGAGGTTCGTAGGAAGATCCTGCGGCTCGCGG
Source organism: Paraburkholderia sp. RL17-373-BIF-A (assembly GCF_046030175.1). NCBI lineage: Bacteria > Pseudomonadati > Pseudomonadota > Betaproteobacteria > Burkholderiales > Burkholderiaceae > Paraburkholderia > Paraburkholderia sp. RL17-373-BIF-A. Next base: position 184,484 of record NZ_JARESO010000013.1, on the reverse strand, counting down.
ATACATCTGTGTCGGTGCTGATTACGGGAGAAACTGGCACGGGCAAGGAACTGATCGCGCGCGGGCTGCACGATTTCGGCGGCCGCCGCGATCATCATTTCGTTGCGCTCAATTGCGGCGGTCTCCCGGAGCAGCTATTCGAAAGTGAGTTATTCGGTCATGAAGCCGGCGCGTTCACGGGTGCGATCAAGAATCGCATTGGCAAAATCGAATGGGCCAACGGCGGCACGCTCTTTCTCGATGAGATCGAAACCATGCCCATCGCCCTGCAGATCAAGATGCTGCGAGTACTGCAGGAACGCCGAATTGAACGGCTGGGCGCAAACGAGGAGATCGCCGTCGATTGCCGGATCGTGGCTGCGTCGAAGGCGGATCTCGCCGAGCTTTCGACAGATGGACGTTTCCGGGCCGACTTGCTGTATCGGCTGAACGTCGCGCAGATCGAATTGCCGCCTTTGCGCGAACGTCGTGAAGACGTACCGCTGCTATTCGAGCACTTTGTACTCGCTGCCGCGGTTCGTTTCGGGCAGTCCGCTCCGATTGTGTCGGCATCGCAGGTCTCCGAGCTGATGTCGCACCAGTGGCCGGGCAATGTGCGGGAACTGCAGAACGTCGCAGACCGATTCGTGCTGGGTCTCGGCGGCGATTGTCTGTTGCCGAACGGCAGTCAGCGAATCAAAAGCGGAACGCTTGCGGAGCAACTTGCGCATTTTGAGCACATGCTGATCGAAGATATGCTGCGCCGGCACAATGGAAACATTGCTGAGGCCAGCGCGGAACTGGGAATGCCGAAAAAGACGCTGTATCACAAGGTGCGCCAATTGAAGTTTTCGGCTGGAGACGCGCAAAGCGAAGGGCTCGACGTGTGAGAATCGGTCAGACCGATGGATCATGTGCCTTTCCACAATGCGCGGGATACGGTGCCGCACGCGACATAGTGAGTCATATCGGCCAGCACGATGATTATTACCAACACCGCTTGCAAAGGCACCCGCACAAATCGTTTTCACCACCTTCTCCGTAGTGGAGCGCGGGTCAAGACAGACGGAGCCTGTCTTGAGCCATCGTCGGATGCCCGAGCTCCGGCTTCTTGCCCACGCTGCTGCGACATGGCCAACACCGGATCGACGACCTTGGGCGCCACCGCCTTCTCGTGCAGATCCTTGATGAACGCCTCGCTTAGCGCAATGACCTTCGCCGATGCTCGCGGATCGAAAAGCGCGTGATCGAGCTCGTCATAAACAACCGCCTTGACATTCGAAAAGCGCGCCAGCTTCTTTCCGCGTTTGCCGAAATGCGCGTTGAACTGCTCCATCCCTTCGTCGCCTGAACCGTAGATGAAGAGAGTCTGCACGCCTTTGCGTTCGAGCGCATGAACGACGCTATGCGGGTCCGTAGCGGCTTCGGCCGCGCCGGCACCGTTGCCGGTCACGCCCAGCGTATGCGAACGCAGGCGCGCGATCAGGTTCGAAGCGACGGCCTGCGCGATGGGCCGGAACTTGCGCTTTCCGCTCAGGACGAGCCACCACTTGGACGGCTTGAATATCGCAGGCCCGACACGCTTCATCGAGTTGCGCTGCTCCTCCTCCAACTCCGCCATCGACATGCCTGGGGGTATGTAAAAGCGCGCGATATTGACCGCGATGACGGCCGTGAGCGTCGGCTCCACGAGCGATGCGTGCAAGGCGCTGTAGGCGCCCGAGCAGATCCCGAACGAGATGACCGTGTGATAGCCCTTGCGCTTGAGCCAGGCGGCTGCCGTCGCGACATCCTCGATGGTTGTGGATGCATGAATCGACGGAACCAGATCGAGCGGCCCTTGTGCGGTGCGCGGCGGACTGTCGCCGATGCCGCGCGCATCGATACGCATGGATGCGATGCCGCGCCGAGCCATTTCACGCGCGATGCGAACCGACAGCCGGCTATCGCCGTGATGCACGCTGCCGGCGGTATTGGTGATCAGCATGACGGGCCCGAACGCGAGCCTGCCGCGCGGTTCGCACAGGATGCCGAACAGGCCGTTGGCGCCGAAGATGACCGGGTGCTCGCGGGCTTCGGGCGTTTCGATGATCGCTTCGTCGTCGAGTGATACGCTCGGCCGTGCGCCTTTGTTCCCCGACCTTTGGACGCGCGTGCCCGGGGCGCCGTCCACGATCCACTGCACGGCCCGGTCAAACGAGCGAGCCGGCACGACCGACGACTTCGTCTCATCCACATATTCGAAGTAGCCTTCCAGCATGCTCGTTTCGACCTCGACGCCGCGTCCGCGCAGCGTCGAACACAGTGCGGCGCTAGCGCGGAAACGTGCATCGAGCACGAGAACGCGTGCGGGCAACGAAGCGTGCTCGTCCATTGACTTCGAGAGATCGAGCGCTTCCAGTTCACCGCAAAGCCGGTCGCTGTAAACCTGTCCGAGCACGTTAAACGGCCTGTCGCGCTGCGCGGCACGCAAGGGCGGGACGAGATTGTCGAGCCAGACCTTGCGCACTGCCGCCAGTTCGCGCAGATAGGCGCGCCCGCGCGTGACAGGCGCGAGCAACACGAGCGAGTCGGCCGCGCATCGACGCGACGCCAATGCTGCCACGGCCGCACCGAAACGCAAACCGCAGAGCGTCACGCTCGTCACACCGGTTTGTTCCTTGAGCCGCTCGACGGCCGCTACGGTATCGGACACGAAGGCATCGAGGTGATGGGCATTGCCGTCGACGCCTACGGAGTCTCCCGTTGCCAGATAGTCGAAGCGCAGCACGGGAATGCCGTACGCGGACAGCTCTTCGGCGAGGTAACGGATGCCCTTGTGGCACCACGGCTCTTCATGGCCAAAAGGACTGCAGATCACCACGCCATGTGTGCCATGCCCAGGATGAAGCCATCCAAAGCGTCCACCGAATGCGATCGGCCTCATGGGTTACCTCGACCGGCTTGGTTATCGTCGCCTGTTATGGCCGGGTGGCAAAGAGCGGATGTTGCAGCCTCTTTTGCAACTTCGCCGCGCAATGTTCTTGTCTCGTAGCGCATGAGTGTCGAGCCTCTTTTTTGTTTTGAGCATTTCGATCGATTGGATCGCTCTTTAGAAATGAGTTCGGTGCGCTAAACAACACTGCAGAAGCAGGGAACGAAGTTGACCTGGACACAGGGCATCGATGCGATCGCGCTGCAAGCAGTTGCCACCGTGTGGCGCTAAAGCTCCACGGTGGATGGAAAGGTTGTATTTTCAACGAGTGCTCGGGGACGCGGCCGAGGACTACGCATATCTCTTTCGAAGAGTCGATTGAGGCTTTACCCGTAACCCGCGCGCTTTATCGTGATGCCACTCGGGACTGTGGGAGTTCGCACATAGCATTGTTGCCCGGCGCAGTAATCTGTATGCGAGGGAGCGGAGCTCATCGTCAAGTACGGGGCATTGTTGGAATGCGACTGTTCGCCGGTGCCAGCCGGACGAAAGATAAATACGCTATGACGCGTTGTTCCAATACGGGTGCGCGGACGAATCGCGAGAACTTCTTCAGGGGAGGCGTGCGCATGTACGCGCGCGAACCTTTGTTTCACAACATATCGGAGCGAGTCGCTCAGACACGCATGTCGCGCTTTGGCGCGGCGCTTGAGGTCTTCACACCGGCGAGCGTTTTGCGCGCTTCTTCCCAAGCTCGAGTTGAATTACGCGCAAAGCCTTCTCGGTCGGGAGATCGCGCCGGAGGAGTCGTCGGCGTTGACCGCTATAGCGGCTCGTCGCCGATGAGCGCGCGACCGTTTCGGCATGAGTTCGGAATATCTGAGCATGAGCGAGGACGCGGGAGTCGAACCCGGCGAACAGTTCGCACTCGATGCGCTGTGCTCACACATCAAGCGGCCGCAGTTCCAATCGATTTCCGGCTGCATTCGTGCCGGACGTGATCGCCGATCTTCCCCCGGCTGGGCCTGATGGTGAAGAACGTCGACGGCGCACATACCTGTCTCGTCGTCGAACCTCGCGACGGTCGCGAATATGCTCGCGCGCAGACTGATCGGCGCTTGCCGAGAATTGCGAGAGCAGTGTGAGTCGCCGCGCTTCCCATGCGCCTGGAACCCAGGAGTTTCAGGCGCAATCTCTCTTCAATTATTTTCTTTCAACCAAATTACTCATACGGTTAAAATCAGATTTAACTGACACAATGCGTGTACCCGATTATTCTTCATACGTTTAAAATCAACATCCAAAATCATCGGTATTGACATCCATACAAATGGGGATGTTCAGGAAATTTGTTCCGTGTTTGGTAAAAAGTATGATGATATGACGTACATGTTGTAACAAGTGTGACGTAGAACTGACTTTGGTAATCTGATACGATTGTTAAAAGACGGTAATATTTTACCGTCTAGCTATTCTTCTGCTCTCATCGGCGCTTTGCGTCATCGAAATGCAGGTCTGGCGATACCTTCCGGAAGACCCTGCTTTACCAATCCTGAAGTTCTCTTTGCTTTAAGCGGAGATTTCTTCGGGAATTCGCTCGCACCTTCGCGTATTCGCATCGCCGAATACGCGGGGTAGTGCGTATGTAAGCGTTCGGGCTTTTTGCGCCCGTTATCTCGCTTAATTTCCCTTTAAACGCCTGTGCGGTCGAGGTCGTCTGCTTGGGTTTTGGCTTTTCGATCGCGCCGGCATAGTTGGAACGACTTGAATGATTAAGAATACACCAGCTGCAACACTCTCAGTTTCTGACACTCAACTCGCGGTCCGTCGTAAATTTCTGACATCGTTATTGGCCGGCAGCGGTGCACTTGTGCTCGCCGCATGCGGCGGCGGCAGCGATCCCGCCAATGTCGACGCGGTAGCGAACAGAGGCCGGCACGGCGGCGGTGCCTCGAATCCGCGCGGCGCCAGTTCCCCGAGCGGCGCCAGTTCCCCGGCCGGCGCGAGCACGCCGGCTGCGCCGAGCACGCCAGCGAGCACGCCGTCAAACACCGATGGCGTTCTTCTCGACACGTCTTTCGGCGTAAAGGGTGATGGAACGACCAACGATCGCGCCGCGCTTCAGCGCGCCATCGACGGCTCCATCGGGCAGATTCTGCTGATTACCGGAAAGAGCCGGATCGATTCGGCCGGTCTCGATCTGCGTACCAATAGCCATGTGCGATTTGCAAGCGGCGCTTCGATCAAGTTGCTCCCGCATAATACCGACACTTATGAAATTCTTCGATTGGCGGACGTAAGCAACGTCACGCTCGAAAGCCCGTATCTCGACGGCAGCAAGGAATTGAATTCGGCGAAGTCGGGGGAATGGGGAATGGGGATTTCGATTAATGGCGCGACGAATTGCACCATTACGTCCCCGACCACGATTAATTGCTGGGGCGACGGAATTTATATCAATAATAGCGATAGGCAGAGTAGTTCCTACAGCAAAAACATTACGGTCAATTCTCACCATGCGACCGGATGCCGTCGCCAGGGTGTATCGATTATTAGTGGTAGCGGGATTACGTTCAATACTCCGCTTTGGGAAAATATCGGAGGAACGCAACCCGGATGCGGTCTTGATATCGAACCGAATGATAATACCGCCGTGTTTGAAAACATTCGCATCGTCAGCCCGACGACGAATAATTGCGCCGGTGGCGGGATTCTCATTTATTTCGGTTTCTTGCCAGGTCCGGTCAACAAGACGGTCAGCATCAGCATTACCGGTCATACGGATACGGGCAGTCCCGGCGGCTCGTTCAACGTTCAGGGCCTCCATCTGAACGGCTACGTCGTGAACGGATCGATTACCAGCGCCAATCCGGTCTGGAAACGCGCGATGAGCCTGGAAGACTGGGACAAGGGCGGCCCGACGGTGACGGTCACCAACGCGCGCATCGGGTGATGTGATTGTTTAGTCGGTGGCGCGATGCCGCAATGGATCGCGCCCCGGCTGTTTAATCGTCTGGTGGAACATTCTCCAGAGGAAAATGGCGATGGGTAGTTAAAAATCAGCGACGCTCCAGTTTGCCGGAATCATAGAAAAGCCTTCTTGTCGGAAGGAAGTTCCTTCGAGCGATTTCTCATCCGACGATCGATTCATATGTTTGGCGCGCAAGAGCTAAGTTGATGCGTTATACCTCAGTTGAATCCGCCGGTCTGTTCGGTTAAATCCGCCAATCAAATAAAAAAACGCAGCATTCTGGCGTTAATGGGCGAAGTCTGTGAAAAATCTCACAATACCATTTCCGCTTTATAGCTTCGCCGCATGGGTCCTCCGCGTTATTCAGTGCAACTTGGCGGTTTAGCTTTCCGTTCAAGGAACTGACACCGCGGCGCTTCGTGAGTGGACTTAGTAATGGGTGAGCGCCTTAAGGCGAAGGGCGTCACACTGACCAGCCACTTCGCCGAAGACCGCGTCGCAGTCTGCGGCACCTTATCGGTCACGATGCCGGCTTCGATGCATCGCGACATCGAGCTCGGAAATTCGCCTGGAATTGCCTTGACTTAGCGGTCGCGTCGCCGAGACGAGGCAGGGAACTGGGCATTCCCACATCCTGAAACCAGGCGGATCAGACATCGTGGTACTTCGCGTTTCGAGAATGCAAAAACAGGCGAGACGACGTCGGGTATGTCGGGCAAGAGCGCAGGCACGCAGGTAGCCGGCGATGATGTCTCGCTTCTGGCAATTCGAAATTCCGCGCGGCGTCAGCAAACCTTCATGCCCGATGCGTCCCATTTTCGGACAAGCCGCCGATCCCCACCCACACTAAGCGTCCGATTTTGCGACAGTGCTCCAGCACGCGAGCCATCTGGTCGCTGCGGATAACACCGCTTCCCATGCTCACGCGCCTTCTTAGGGAGGCGCGATCGCTTCCTTCTCCTTTGGCATGGACATTGCCTAGTCTGTGTCGGCCCCGCGCAAAAGCGCCGCTCGTATGGTTCGTGCATTTGCCGGCCATACATAAACGGAGGAGACAAAAGTGAAAGCTGCCGTGCTGCATCAGTACGACGAGTCATTGACTCGTGAAGAATTCGTGCGCTACGAAGATGTCGACGATCCGAAGATCGAGCGACCCACTGATGTCATCGTCCGGATTGGCGGCGCCGGTGTGTGCCGCACCGATCTGCACGTCGTGGAAGGCATCTGGCGCAGCAAGGTCGATGTGACGTTGCCCTACATCATGGGCCACGAAAACGCCGGCTGGGTCGAAGAAGTGGGCCGCGGGGTGGAGAGTGTCAAGGTGGGCGACCCGGTCATCTGCCATCCCCTCGTGACGAGCGGACATTGCCTCGCCTGCCGTCGTGGCGACGATATGCACGCCACGGAGAGCCGGTTTCCCGGCATCAATGCCAACGGCGGCTACGCGCAATATCTGGCGACGGGCGAACGCTCGCTGATCCAGTTGCCGAAATCGCTCGCGCCGAAGGACGTCGCACCGTATACGGACGCCGGCTTGACCGCGTACCGCGCTGCGAAAAAAGCGTCGCGCCATTTGCTCCCCGGTCAGTTTGCCGTCGTGATCGGCGCCGGTGGTCTGGGGCACATCGGTATTCAGGTTTTGAACGCGCTTTGCGCGGCTGAAATCATCGTAGTCGACCGCTCCGAGGTCGCGCTGCAGCTTGCGAAGGATTGCGGCGCGCATCACACGGTCAAGGGCGACGGTGATGAAGTGGAGCGCGTACTCGAACTGACGGGCGGCAACGGCGCCGAAGCGGTAATCGATTTTGTCGGCGAAGGCGACGCAATCGCGAAGGGCCTCGCCATGACGCGCAACGCGGGCTTCTATTACATCGTTGGCTATGGCGGAAAGATCGAGTTGCCGACCATCGACATGATCACCAGCGAGAAGACGATCGTCGGCAACCTGGTCGGCACGTATCCCGAACTCGTCGAACTGATGGCGCTCGCCGACCGTGGCCTCGTCCATCTGTCAACCCGCGAATACCGTCTGAGCGAGGCGAACCAGGCGCTCAAGGATCTGCACCACGGCAAGGTCAAAGGCCGGGCGGTGTTGATTCCGTAGTCGCCTCGACGGGCGCACCTCAACGTGGAGATCGCCGTGACTGTGGAACGTGATGCAGCCGCGCTTTTCGAGCGCATGCGTCTGGTTATTGCACTGACCGAAGTCAATTCCCACCACTTGCGCGGAGAAAGCAGACGCGCGGGCGCGGAGATCGAACTGGCGTGCGCACTGGCTTGCGAGCAGCGCGACGGTGTGTCGCCAGAAGGAACGTCGCATATCGAGCAATTGCGCGAGCGCCTCGGCGAGGCCGAAAGCGCGTTGCGGGCGATCGAATCCGAGCGGGAGCGGCTTGCGAACGAGCTGGCTCAACTGGACAGTCGAGCTTCGTCTGAGACACAAGGGGGCTGGCAATGAATCGGATTCCGGTTACGGTGCTCACCGGCTTTCTCGGCGCTGGCAAAACCACGCTGCTCAATCGCATTCTGCGCGAGCAGCACGGCCGGCGTTATGCGGTGATCGTCAACGAGTTCGGCGCGATCGGCATTGACGGTGGTCTCGTCGTCGGCGCGGAAGACGAGGTCATCGAATTGAACAACGGCTGTGTCTGTTGCAAGGTGCGCGGTGATCTGATTCGCGTGGTGGCGGCGCTGGTCAAGCGTAAGGACGGCTTTGACGGGATCCTGATCGAAACCTCCGGTCTGGCTGACCCCGCGCCGGTGGTGCAAACCTTCTTTATCGATGATGAGATCCGGCAGCGCACGCGGCTCGACAGCGTAATCTGCGTGGCCGATGCCGCGCATTTGCAGGCGCGCCTCGCAGACAGCCGCGAGGCCGCGGAGCAACTCGCGCAGGCCGACATCGTACTGATCAACAAGATCGACCTCGTCGATCCGGCCGGTCTCGCTTCGGTTCAGGACGCCGTGCGGCGCATCAACCCGACCGTGGAATGGCGGACCAGTGTGCGCTGCGAAATACCGCTTGCCGCGCTGCTCGATCGCGGCGCGTTCGATCTCAAGCGCATGGCGCTTGCCACATCGGCGGGTGAGGGCGGTGAATCATCACGCGGCGAGCGGACTTACCACTACGTGCCGCTTCGTGCAGGCGCCCCCGTCAAACAGGGTCGCCATAGTCACGGTATCGACAGTGTATCGCTGCGTGTCGAGCGCCCGCTCGAACGCACGCGCTTCCTCTCCTGGCTGCAGCAGTTGGTGGTCGAGCAAGGCCAGAACCTGTTGCGTGCAAAAGGGATTGTCGATCTCGCCGGATCGGAGCGTCGCTTCGTGTTTCAGGGCGTGCACATGACGATGGATACGGATTTCGACCGGCCCTGGCTCGCCGGCGAACACCGTGACAGCCGCCTCGTGTTTATCGGCCGCAATCTCGACCGGCGCGAGTTGCGGGAGAGCATCCGGTACTGCGAGATCGACTCATGAACGCGCCTCCCGTTCTGATCGAATTGCTCGGGGCATGTTGGGTCACCGACGCGTCCGTCGTCGAAGTGGTGTGGGACGCGGCGGGGCAATCTGCCGGGTTCGCCCTCGGTGACGGCACGCTTGCGCTCGCCACGGGTGTCTGGGACGGTGGCCCTCGACTCAAACCACGCGAGAGCGGCGGCGTCGAGGTCGTACAGGCGCAGGCACCACCCGCGCCGCTCGCGCGCTTCAGGGTGCATGAGGGCACGTGCCTGGCCCTTGCCGCCGACCCTGCGGGCGGCTTCTTGAGCGGTGGTGATGATGGCCGTCTCGTTCATCTGCGGCTCGATGGCACGAGCGAACTCGTCGCGCATGAAGCCGGCGCATGGATCGACCGCGTGGCCGCCAGCCAGGCGGGTGGTCGAGTCTATGCAAGCGGTCGCCGGGTTCATTGGCTTGGGGCCAAACCTGCCTGCCTGATGCTGCCCGGATCGGCGACATCGCTGGCTTTCGACCCAACTGGTACACAACTGGCGATCTCGCATCATGGTGGCGTCACGCTGTGGGCAGCCGACACGCTCCGGGAGCGTCAGCTTGCGTGGCCGGGCTATCACCGCAACGTGGCGTGGAGCCCTGATGGCCGCTATCTCGTGAGCGGTATGGAAGAGAATGCGCTGCATGGCTGGCGGCTGCCCGACGGCGCGGACATCGAGATGGGCGGCTATCCCGGCCAGCCGCGCTCGCTATCGTTTTCCGCTGACGGCCGCTTTCTCGCCACCAGCGGCGGCATGCGCGCAGTGTGCTGGCGCTTCGATCCGCCCGGCGCGAACGACGAACCACACGAATGCGGCGTTCTCGGCAAGGCGCCGGTAAGCCAGGTGGCCTGCCATCCGGCTCATCCGCTGATTGCAGTGGGTTATCACAGCGGTGCGGTGTTGCTGTGTCAGCCAGGCAGTAGCGACATTTTGTTTATCAAGGATTCCGGCAACAGTGCGGTCAGCGCGATGGCCTGGTCGCCGGACGGTGGGCGGCTCGCTCTGGGAACCGAGGCGGGCGAGTTGGCGCTGGTGTTTCTGCCCGACGAGTTGTTCCGCTTCGGACGCCGCGGATAAACGGGCAGTGCTTCCATCACATGTCAAAACGGAGACAAACATGCATAACGGACACACACCCAAAGAGCAGTTCTTCGAGCGCCTTGGCGCCGTGGCGGACGAGATGATCGAAGCGTACGGCAAGGACTTCGCGCTGGGCGCGCTAATTCTTACGGCACGCTTTGTCGCCGAAGGAAAAGAGCCCGACGGCGCTGCCCGAAGCGTGATTCTTACGGGTGAAAGCCACGGCAGCGTTGCGACGTAGCAGCGCGCCACGGTTCACCCCGTTAGCCATCACTGAAAATATGGTATCCGAAATAATATAGACGATCGATTCAGCGCCCGCCACCCGATCCAAACGTCCCAATATCGGACAGCGTCGTGAGGCGGAGTTGTCGCAGAACACAACATGGCGCACTGCAAGAATTTCCGGCAAAAGCCCGTGCTCGTTACCAGGCTTGATGCGGAATAAAGAATTCCTTCTGGCACGCTTATCGCTCTATCAGTGCAGGTCAAACCGGAAGCGTCGACGTCACAAAACGCGAGCCGAAAACAGCAGGAGACACGATCAATGAAGACCGGCCCAACAGGCTTGTCCTTCCGTTCCTTCTCCCGAACTTTTCGCTTGCCAACGAGACGGCCCGCCCGTGTTGTTGACTCTGGTCCTGGCGGTAGCCGGCCCTGCCCGAAGCGTCGCATTGCGACAGTTATCGAAATGGAACTAGGAGAGCTCAATGTCTGATGGATTAACGCTCAACAAGATCACGTCCCAGCGCGGGATCAGCATTGGCGAAGCGGCACGCCGCGTTGCCGATCTCGGTTGGACTCCGAGTTACGTCCAGGAGGCCATGACCTTCCCGACGGACTACAAGATCAGCAAGGCGCCACGCGACCCGATGAAACAGGTGCTGCGCTCTTATTTTCCGATGCAGGAGGAAAAGGACAACCGCGTCTACGGCGCACTCGACGCGGCATTGCGCGGCGACATGTTCCGCAACGTCCAGCCCCGCTGGGTCGAATGGATGAAGCTGTTCCTCGCCATCATTCCGTTCCCCGAGATTTCTGCGGCGCGTTCGATGGCGATGCTCGGCCGGCTCGCACCGGGAGAAGAGCTACGCACCGGCTTTACGATGCAGATGGTCGACGAGTTCCGGCACTCCACGATCCAGATGAACCTGAAAAAGTGGTACATGGAAAACTATATCGATCCGGCCGGGTTCGATATTACTGAAGCCGCATTTGGCAAGTGCTATGCCACCACGATCGGCCGTCAGTTCGCCGAGGGCTTCCTCACCGGCGATGCGGTTACGGCCGCTAACGTGTTCCTGCAGGTGGTGGCCGAAACGGCCTTCACGAACACGCTGTTTGTCGCGATGCCATCGGAAGCCGCCCGCAACGGCGACTACGCGTTGCCGACCGTGTTCCTTTCGGTGCAGTCGGACGAAAGCCGCCACATCGGCAATGGTCACTCGCTGGTGATGTCGATCATCAACGATCCGGACAACCATCTGCTGCTCGAGCGCGACCTGCGCTATGCGTTCTGGCAGAACCACGCGATCGTCGATGCCGCTATTGGCACCTTCATCGAGTACGGCACCACGGACCGCGACAAGAACAAGGAATCGTACGCCGAGTTGTGGCACCGGTGGATCTACGAGGATTACTACCGCACCTACATGCTGCCGCTGGAAAAGTACGGCATCAAGATTCACCACGACGACGTCGCCGCCGCCTGGGACCGCATTGTCAAGCAGAACTATGTCCACAAGGTCGCACAGTTCTTCTCCGTGGGCTGGCCCGTCAATTTCTGGCGCATCGAAGCGCAGACTGAAAAAGACTTCGAATGGTTCGAACACAAGTACCCTGGCTGGTACGCCGAATTCGGCGACTTCTGGAAGTGGTACGCGAAGAAGAGCGTGCCGGGCGAAACCAACATGCTGTTCGATCAGGAAAACGGTTACGTGTATCCGCACCGTTGCTGGAGCTGTCTGGTGCCCTGTCTGATCCGTGAAGACTTCGTGGTGGATGAGGTCGACGGCCAACTGTATACGTATTGCTCGGAGTTGTGCCGCTGGACGCATAAGGTGGCGTTCGCGCCGGAATACGAGGGCAGACCGACCCCGGCTATGGGCCGCTTCAGCGGACGCCGCCAATGGGAAGAGTGCTACCACGGCTGGGATCTGGCTGATTGCATCAAGGATCTCGGCTTTGTGCGCAGCGACGGCAAGACGCTCGTGCCGCAGCCCCATCTGCGCTTTGACGACAAGCAGATGTGGACGCTCGACCACGTGCGCGGCAACACGATCCAGAGCCCGATCGTGCTGCTGCGCGCCATGACACCGGAGCAGCGCGAGAAACACATTGCCGAGTATCGCGCCGGCTTCAAGATCAATCCGGTGAATTGACGAAGCTATCCGATCCGGCGGCGCCTATATCGCCGCCGGACGGATCAGGAGCACAAGATGAGCGACACGCAAGAGACGAGGCACGAGATGACGGACACAGGCGACGACAAAGTATTCCATACCGTTTCCTTCGAGCCGGTCGGTGTGCAGATGTCGGTGGCGGAAGGCGAGACAGTGCTCGATGCAGCGTTTCGCCAGGGCATTGCGGTGATGCATGGATGCAAGGAGGGGCAGTGCAGCAGCTGCAAGTCGCTGTTGATCGAAGGCGATGTCGAACTCAAGAAGTACTCGACGTTCGCGCTGCCCGACTACGAACGCGAATCCGGCCACATCCTGCTTTGCCGCACGCTCGCCTATAGCGATCTGACCGTCGAGCTACTGAATTATGACGAAGACCTGATGCGCCGCTCGATCGCGGTGAGCGAATATGATGCGACGCTCACGAAGATCACCGCGCTCACGCACGACATCAGGCTGCTGGAAGTGAGGTTGTCGAGGCCGTTGCGCTTTTGGGCCGGACAGTATGTCGACCTGACGATTCCGGGCGCGGGCATCACGCGATCTTTCTCGATGGCGAATACGCCTGACGGCGAATCGACGCTGAAATTCATCATCAAGAAGTATCCCAATGGCGCGTTTTCGTCGCAACTTGACGGTGGTCTGAGCCCGGGCGACAGGCTGATCGCGAAGGGGCCGTACGGCACCTGTTTTCGTCGTGAGGACCAACCCGGACCGATGATTCTGGTGGGCGGAGGGTCGGGCATGTCGCCGCTGTGGTCGATCCTCAGCGACCACGTGCAAAGCGGCGAAGAGCGACCGATCCGTTTTTTCTACGGCGCGCGCAGCCGTCGCGATCTGTTCTATCTCGACGAGTTCGAGGAGCTGGAACAAAAGCTGCCGGATTTCCGCTTTATTCCGGCGCTCTCGAATGCCGAACCAGATGACGGCTGGATGGGTGAGACCGGCTTCATCCACGAGGTGCTCAGCCGCACCTTGCGCGAAGAGGCGCTCGCTGGCGAGATCGACGCCTACACATGCGGTCCCACCCCGATGATCGAGGCGGTGATGCCGGTTCTTCAGATGGCGGGTGTCGCGCCAGAGCGGCTCTATTTCGACAAGTTTACGCAGGCGGTTCGCTGACCGAATCTGGCAACACGCCTATTCGAAGTGCCTATAACCGAAACACGATGGAGGACTAACATGAGTACGTTGGCAGAGCAGTCGCCAGTGAAGTCGGGCGCGGCCGGCGCGGCCCAGTTTTCCGGCTGGGACAGCCGCAAGTACAACTACTTCGAGCCGAAGGGACGCAAGGCGAGCCACTACGAAGACATGACAGTGGATGTACAGCCGGACCCGAATCGGTATCTGCTGCAAGACTGGATTCTTGAATTCGCTGACGGCACGCCAACGTATTCGAAAACCTGGACGGCGGCCAAAAGCTCGGACTGGCATCGGTTCCGCGCGGTGGACGAAGAGTGGGAGCGCACCCATTACCAGCGTCAGTCGACCATTGTCGGCATGATCACCGGCGCGATCCAGAACGCGCGGCGCTCGGGTGCGGTAAAGCGCTTCGATAAAACCTGGATCAAGGTGCTGGAACAGCATCTGGGCGCATACAAGCATGCGGAGTTCGGCTTGGGCACGGCCACGATGCATGCGCAGCGCTACGGCTACACCCAGATGATCAATAGCGCCATCCTCACGAACGCGTCGTACAAGCTGCGCTTTGCTCAGGACCTGACGCTTTATTTAGGCGAGATCGCGTTGGACCTGCCCAACCTCGACCTCGATGCCGGCAAGCAGCATTGGCTCACCGACCCAATCTGGCAGGACACGCGCCGGGCGATAGAGACCATCGGCGGCGCCACCGATTTTCTCGAGAAGTACTTCGCCGTGAACATCGTATTCGAGCCGCTCGTGGCAGATCTGTTTCGCAGCGGATTCATCATGCAGGTCGCCGCCTCGCAAAACGATTTTCTGACTCCGACCGTCGTGTCCGCGGCGGAAGGCGACTATGAGCGCAATCTGGCCAATGCCGTCGAACTGTTCCATATGCTCGCCAACGACCCGCAACACGGCGAAGCCAATCGCAAGCTGTTCGGCGAGTGGCTGGAAAAACACGGTGCGCTGGCCTCGGCGGCAGCAAAACAGTTGCAGCCGATCTGGTCGATTCCGCACGTGAAGACGGCCCAGTTCAACGACTGTCTGAACAGTTCCATAGAGCGGGCGGAGATGATCGCGAGAGAAATCGGCGTTCACTTTCCGTCGTCGATCCGCGCCTGAGCGCTTCTCGAACCCATCGAACCAACCGCGAAGAGGAGTACGCAATGTCAGTGCATACCGACAATATTTTCAAGTCGATGAAGGACGTCCGCTTCGAACAGACCATTTCGCATCAATGCGGCGTGACGATGAACGACAGCGTCGAGGCCCGGGCGATTGCCGAACTGATGTCCGCCAAGCCGGGCATCACGGTGACCTATCTGCCCGCGATGATCCGTATCGACGGGCAGGGCAAGATCGAGTTCAAGATGGGCGAGATCAGCGAAGTGCTCGGTCGCGAGATGACGCCGCATCTGTTCGAAATCTCCACCTCGACCCACTACGGGCGGATGGTGATGATCGACGACGAGACGGTGGTGCTGTTCGGCAATATGGACGATGCGATGGCTTACGAGTGAGCGAACACCCCGCCAGCTAATCAGGCGGCCGCGTGTCCTCAAAGGGCTACGGGCCGCCCATGCAACCAAGGAGACGAATGCCATGTATCGAACCACGGACGGTGAAGAAATCTTCGTCATCGACGGACACGTTCATCTATGGGACGGCAGCAAGGCCAACCTTAAAAACGTGCACGGTCAGCAATTCATTGACTGCTTCTACGCGTATCACTCGAACCTGAGCCCCAAGGAGTATTTGTGGCCGAAGGAGAAGTTCGACAAGTACGGCGAAGAAGCCATGTACAACGACCTGTTCGTCACGGGTTACGACGACATGGCGATCTGTCAGCCAACCTATCTGACGGACTTCTACAAGAACGGCTTCAACACGACCGAAGCCAACTACGTGCTCAAGCAGAAGTATCCGCACCGCTTTATCGTCAACGGCGCATTCGATCCGCGCGATGGGGAAGCCGGACTCGATCGTCTCGAGGAGCTTGCGTCCCTCTACAAGATTCAGGGCGTCAAGCTTTACACGGCGGAGTGGCGCGGCGACAGCAAGGGCTACAAGCTGTCGGACCCCGGCGTGCAGCGTTATTTCGAACGCTGCGAGAAGCTGGGCATCAAGAACATCCACGTCCACAAGGGACCGACGATTCTGCCGCTGAATCGCGACGCGTTCGACGTGGCCGATGTTGACGATGCCGCCACCAGCTTTCAGAACCTGAATTTCATCGTCGAGCACTGCGGCTTGCCACGACTTGACGATTTCTGCTGGATCGCGACCCAGGAGACGAATGTCTACGGTGGTCTCGCCGTGGTGCTGCCGTTCATCCATACCCGGCCTGAGTACTTCGCGCATGTGATCTCGGAACTGCTGTTCTGGATCGGCGAAGACAAGATCCTCTACGGCAGCGACTATGGCATCTGGACGCCGAAATGGCTGATCGAGAAGTTCATGGCCTTCGAACTGCCCGAGTCGGTGAGCAAGGAAACCGGCGTGCAGTTGTCGCTGACGGCCAAGAAAAAGATCCTTGGGCTCAATGCTGCGCGGTTGTACGGCATCGACATCGAGGCGCAAAAGGCGCTGCTGGAGGACGTCCGGCAACCGGCAGCGGTCGGCGCATGAGCACCGCGCGCGCTGTGCAAACACCGGCTGTCGTCGTGTCGAGGAGCGCTGCCGACCGGGTCGCCGAGGTCTGGTCCCGGCTGGCGGCGGTCGACGACCCGGAGCTCGATGAGTCGGTGACGGAGTTGGGTTTCGTCACCGCGGTGGAGGTCGACGGCGGCTCTGTATCGATCGGTTTCCGCCTGCCGACCTACTGGTGTGCGGCTAACTTCGCCTACCTGATGGCGGACGACATGCGACAGGCGATAGCGGCCTTGCAATGGGTGACAGACATCACGATCACACTCGACGAGCATATGTATGCCGCCGAGATCAATCGAGGTGTAGCCGCCGGACGGTCGTTCCAGCAAACCTTCGGCAACGAAGCGAATGGCGAAGTGGAGGACGTGCGGCGCATTTTTCTCGTCAAGGCTTTTCAGCGGCGGCAGGAAGCGCTTTTAAGCTGGCTGCTGGCGCAAGGCAACGAGCCTGCGATGCTGGTGCGCTTGAACATGGCGCAGCTGTCTGCGCTCGCAAGCACAAGCACGGACGACGACGGGAAAACCCAGCGCCTGGTCGCGCGATATCGCGAGCGCCGTTTTGTAGTGGGGCGCTGTATCGACGAAGCTGAGCAGACGGATGAACCGGCTTTTATCGACACGGAAGGTGCGCCGCTGAATCCTGACGGGCTGGGTGCCTACCTGCGCGCGTTGCGAAGGGTCGGCGTCAATGCCGAATTCAACGGCGCGTTATGCCGCGGTCTTCTGGCTGCCCGCTATGGCGAAAGCTGCACTCCGGCGTCAGCGGTCGAGATCAAACCGGTGCATTTCGTCCGCACTGGCGGTTCGAAGCCCGGAGGCACGTTCGCGCCACCGCGAGAGACACGCGGCGCAGCAGAGTAAAAAACATCAATCCGAACTAACCGGATCAGGAGGAGCAGGATCATGCCGAATATCATGCTGCATGACGACGACGCGCGTATGGCGCTAGGTCGAGGCGTTGCGAAACTGGCCAAGGCAGTGCGAGGCACGCTCGGCCCACGTGGAATGAACGCGATCATCGACCGGCCAATCGGCACGCCGATCATTTCGCGCGACGGTGTCAGCATTGCCAACGAGATCGAACTCGAAGATCCATTCGAGAATATCGGTGCGCAAGTCGTCCGCGAAGTGTCCAAGCAGACCAATGAAGTGGCCGGGGACGGCACGACCACCGCGACCGTTCTGGCCGACGCACTGGTCCAGGACGGGCTCGCTTGCCTCGCGCAAGGCGCCAATCCGGTCGAACTGGTGCAAGGTCTGGAACTGGCCGTCAACGAAGCAATCGACGCGCTCAAACGCGCTGCGACGCCTCTGCGCAGCGGTGACGAAGTGCGCGCCGTGGCGGTGGTGGCAGCCAACGACGAATTCACCGGCAAGCTGGTGGCCGAAGCATTGGAGCGGGTGGGCGCCGATGGGATTGTCGATGTGGAATACGGCACCACCGTCGAAACCCGTCTGGAAGTGGTAGACGGGATGGCTTTCGATCGCGGCTACCTGTCACACCATATGGTGACGGACATCGAGAGAATGCAGGTGGTGCTGGATAACCCGCTCATTCTGATGACCGACCAGCGGCTGCAATCGCAGGAAGAAGTCGCAGCGCTTCAGGCATTGGCGAGCCGGAGTAAACGTCCGCTGCTGATCATTGCCGAGGAGGTGGCGCCGGCCTGCGTCATGACGCTGCTCGCATGGCGCGACAACGGCGGCATGCCTGTCGCCGCGATTCATCCACCGGAGTACGGACACTGGCGCAAGGCGATGCTCGAGGACATCGCAATCGTCACAGGCGGCAAGGTCGTTGCCCGCGACCTGGGCGGAAAGCTGGAAGCCACTGAATTGCGCGACCTCGGCAGCGCGCGGCAGGTGCGCATTTCGTCGAACCAGACCATCATCACGGCCGGCGGGGGCGATCCGTCGGCGGTAGCGGCGCGTCGTCAGCAGGTGGCGCGCCAGTATGAGATGGCGCCGGAAAACGTTGAGCGCGACAAGTTTCAGGTGCGCCTTGCAAAACTGTCGGGCGGCACCGCGCTGATTCTCGCGGGTGGCGCGACGCCGGTCGAACAGAAACGTCGACTGCATCTGATCGACGATGCCATCCACGCGGCGCGCGCAGCGATTGCCGAAGGCGTCGTGCCGGGCGGCGGCATGGCCCTGTTGCGGGTCTCGTCGGAACTGGAGGGCGTCATCGCGCGTAGCCACGGCAGCGTGCAGCAAGGCGCACGGCTCTTGCAGCGTGCGTTGGCGAAGCCGCTCTTTCACATCGCGACGAATTGCGGCCTCGACGGCGCGGCCATCGTAAGTGAAGCGGTGCGGGCAGAACCCGGCATGGGTCTCGACGCGCGTAGCGGCGCATTCGTCAATCTCGTCGAGGCCGGCATCATCGATCCGGTAAAGGTCAGCTACAGCGCGGTGCGCAATGCGGCATCGGTTGCGGGGTTGATTCTGACCACCCAGACGCTGATCGCCAAGAAACCGGAGACGATCGATCCGACCGTCGGACCGGCACTAGGCGCAGGCGCCGAACTGCTCGGCCGCCAATAGACGCGTGAGATCGACATAGCCGGTCTCCGTATCCGGGGACCGGCACAGCAAGGCCGCTGCCGGCACGAATCGGGCGGCCACCGGTAGAAGGAGACGAACGATGGCTACAGGAACGGCCCGCCGCTTCAACGCAATTGCGATGACTGCGCGTTATCTTTGCGCGATGCCTTCGACGCGTCTGCTCAAGCTCACACTGGGCTGCAGCATTACACTGTGTGGGACAGGTATTCTGGTAAATGATGTAAGCGCAACGATCGCTCCGTTTTTACGTGGCGTCGCCGGTGCGATCATTAAAGCAATGGCATAGTCGACATGCTTGCCTGCCTGGGCGGTCGCTCTTGCGGATTGCGGCGAGAAGGAGAACGCACGCCTGGATGATCGCGTTCAGCGAACGTGCGTGACGAATTCAGGGGCACGACAAAAGAAGCTAAGAAAGGGGCGCGATCCGGTGCGCTGACCGTGTTTCCCCCAAAAGACATGTTGAAGATCCAGGGCTATACTGCACGCGCGTTAGCTGCTGGGTTTGAAAAAAATAGAAGTCCACCAGATACGCCCAGCCATAACATCCTAGCTAGTCAAGACGAAGCCAGCCGTAGAGCCCGGTTCCGCGTTAACCCATCGCCCAGGAGGAAAGTTGTGGCGAGGAGACATCAGATTGGCAGCATGTTGGGTCTAGGTAATCAGGCCGCGATGCGCAGCATCGTGGCCAACGCGCAGCGCGCCAATCTCCGTCATTCCGATCGGGGTACGATGCTCGCGTGGGAACGTTTTCTGGCGGGCGAGCCGTCGACGTCTGCTCCCCCGGCGCTTATCGACTCATGGCAACGCAGCTTGCAGTCCGGCGTCAGTCCGACCGCGGTCTCGGCGCCGATCGCGGTACACGGCGACGCGGTTGCGGCGCTGTGCTGGCGCCATCGCGACCTGCTGGCAGCGGCCGACCGCCTGTTCACGGTCACGGCCGACCTTTTCGCCGATTCACATTCAATTCTGCTGCTCACGAACCAGGACGGCGTGATCCTCAAAGCGGCGGGCGATTTGCGCACGCGGGCGGCGGGCGAAAAAATCCATCTGACGATCGGTGGCGACTGGGGCGAGGGCAGAGCCGGCACGAATGGGATCGGCACCGCGCTGGCGACCCGCGAGCCGACCTATATCCACGCCTCCGAGCACTTCTGTGAAGGCATCAAGTCATGGAGTTGCGCAGCCGCGCCGATTTGCGAACCGGGCACTGGTGCGGTGATCGGTGTGCTCGATATTTCCGGACCGCCTTCCACCTATCAGATCAACAACCTCACGTTGGCCGTGACCGCGGCGCGCCAGATCGAAATGGTGCTCGCCGAGCAGGCCGCGCGCGAGCATATGCGTTTGTTGGCCTTTTGTCTGCAACGGTTGTCGTCGTCGGATGCAACCGGCATGGTGGCGATAGACCGCAGCGGCCGGCTCGTGCATACCACGGGCAGAGTCGCATTGCCGGTCGGCATCGGTGAGCGTTTCCCGGGGATGAGCGAGACTTCCGCCGTGGAGGACTGGACGCAGCATTTGCCCGCAGGGTTGCACGCCGAATGGTTCAATCCTGTGGTCGTCGACGGCAACACGATTGGCGCGATGCTGGTCGTGCCCGCGCGAACGCGCCCCATCCATGCGCGAGTCGCGGAGCGCAGCGGAGAGGCTGATCCGCTGCGCAACTGCTTCGCGCAGATTCAGGGGCGAAGTGCGGCGATGCTGGCGGCCGTCAATCGTGGACGCCAACTTGCCAGCAGGCGCGTACCGGTACTGATCGAGGGCGAAACAGGGGTTGGCAAGGAACTGTTCGCGCGCGCCATTCATGGCGAAGAAGGGGGAGGCGGCCCGTTCGTCGCGTATAACTGCGGGGCGGCGTCGAAAGAACTGATTGCGAGCGAGTTGTTCGGGCACGTGCGCGGCGCTTTTACTGGCGCGACGACGGAAGGGCGGGCCGGCCGTTTCGAGCTGGCTCATGGTGGGACGCTCTGTCTCGACGAGATCGGTGAGATGCCGCTCGAGCTGCAACCTGTCCTGTTGCGTGTGCTGGAAGAAGGCATCATCTACCGGCTTGGCGACACGCAACCGCGGCGCGTCGATGTGCGCCTGCTGGCAATGACCAACCGCAATCTGCGCGAAGAGGTCGAGTCCGGTCACTTTCGCCGCGATCTGTATTACCGGATCAGTGTTACGCGCATACGTATTCCGCCGCTGCGTGAACGGGACATTGATATCGATCTGCTCGTCGAGCACTTTAACCGCAAGCTTGCGTTGCGCCACGGGGTCCCCGAACGACAACTGAGCGCGGAGATCATGGCGGTGTTGCGCGCCTATTCGTGGCCAGGCAACGTAAGGGAAATGCGCAACGTGATCGAGAATATGCTTTTGACGTCCGGCGAACCCGCTGTGTCGTTCGATGATCTGCCAGCCGAGTTGCTCGATGAAATCGCGACGTCCGGGGACGTGCCGTTGCTGCGGGACGAGGGGGCGAGTCTCGAAGAAACGGAGCGTTTAGCCATTGCACGCGCGGTGCACAATGCGCACGGCAATCTTGCGCAGGCCGCCCGCGCCTTGGGCGTTTCGCGCAGCACCCTTTATCGCAAGATCGAGCTTTATCAGTTGGAAGGGATCGTCAAGCCAGCGGGAAAGGAATGAGGTTGTGCGGAGACCTGTGCATTGGCTGCTCGCGGGGGGCGGCAGATGACCGCGTCGGGCGCAGAGGGACTGCGCACCTGATCCGAGCGACCCAGACGATTTCGCCTGGTTCTGCTCCGAGCGCGATGAACCTTATCCGTTTTTTTCGGCACAGTAGCTTGTGCAACGACTCGTTGCACAAGCGTCGTGGCCACACGTTGTCACACGACTTACTCAAAGCCAGGTGCCACCCTGCCGTTCACTCGGCTCTTCCGTAAGCGCATCGAAATCGTGAATCCAGTCCAGGTGATTCAGCACGCTGTCGCGTGCGCGCAGGCGCGCGTTGCGGGCCTGCGCGGCCGGTCCGTCGGGCAAGTGCAGCACGTCCGCAGTGGTTATCGACGCGTACTGCACCTTGCGCGTGCGGCCCCGGCGCAGGCGCTCGTAGGCTTCCTGCGCCTCGCGCCAATTGCCTGGACCCGCCGAGGCCAATTGAGCGGCCAACACCACGGCATCTTCAATCGACTGGTTGGCGCCCTGGCCGTGATGCGGCACAAGCGCATGCGCGGCATCGCCGATCAGCGTCACGCGGCCTTTGCTCCAGCGGCCGAGCGGGGGACGGTGGAACAATCCCCAGCGCTGACTGATCGGCACAGCCGTAATCATCTGCACGACGGCCGGATGCCAGTTCTTGAATAGGCGCAGTTGCTCGCCCTCGCTGGCGGGCATCACCCAGTCGCGTAACGGCCACGGCGATGGATGACGCTCGACCAGGAGGAAATTCTGGTCACCGTTGTCGCCGATGGGATAGTGCAGCAGATGGCCGCCGGGCCCGACCCAGAACTGGATGGTCTCCGGATCGGGCAGCAGGTCCATGCGTTCAGCCGGCACCACGCCGCGAAAGCCCGAGCAACCCGAATACAGAGCGTCGTCATAGCCGAGCATCCAGCGCCGCGTGATCGAGCGCGCCCCGTCAGCGCCGATCACGAGGTCGGCGTCGATGCGCTGGCCGTTATCGAACGCGAGACATACGCGATCCGGGTGCTGCACGAGGTCGACCAGCCGATGGCTCAGTTTGATGCGCTCAAGGCCGACGGCTCTGGACAGCACCGCCTGCAGATCAGCACGATGAATGCCCCAGTACGAGCCGCCGAACTGCTCGCGATAGCTGGGCGCGCCGCGATGATGACCGATGACCGTGCCGCTGCGTCCGTCGCGATAGATGAGGCCCGGCACTTCAGCACACACCTTGACGAAGTCCGGACGCAGTCCCATGCGCTCGTAGAAGCGCGTCGCGTTGGCCGAGAGCGCGACAGCCGCGCCCACTTCGCGCAGCTCTTCGGTCTGCTCGTAGAGCTGCGCATCGATTCCATGCTCGCGCAGCGCGAGCGCCAGCGTAAGGCCGCCGACGCCGGCGCCGACGATCGCAATCTTTAGATCCATCTGCTTCATGACTGTGTCTCCTATATCCAGATTGGTGGGTTTGGGTCGCCATGGCATATCCCGGCGCCATGTCGAATGCGCATGCCGTGTCAGTATTTTCAGCACTAGACGTTCATTCCTCAATAAGATGAAATGAATCTGCTTCATCACTGGATTGAATGAGACCCGGCTAGGCGTGAGTCATGGAACTGAGTGAAATCGACCTTAATCTGCTGCTGCTGTTTCAGCGGCTGATGCAGGAACGGCGCGTGGCGAGCGTCGCCGAGCAGATGAACATGAGCCAGCCCGGCGTCAGCAACGCGCTCGCCAAGCTGCGTCGCCGGCTTGGCGATCCCTTGTTCGTGCGCGGGCCGGGCGGAGTCGTGCCCACGCCATTCGCGCTGCGTCTGGCGGAACCGGTCTCGCAGGCGCTCGCCACCCTGCACGCCGCACTCAATCCGGTAACGGGTTTCGATCCGCTGCGCGCGATGCGCACCATCACGATCGGCATGACCGATATCGGTGAAGTCGTTTTTCTGCCGGCGCTGCTCGAACGACTGTCGCGCGTCGCGCCGGGCGTCGCACTCAATACGGTCCGCGATACAAGCGTCAATCTGAGCAACGAGATGGCCGACGGCCGGGTCGATCTGGCCATTGGCTTGCTGCCGCAGCTCAAAGGTGGTTTCTATCAGCGCCGCCTGTTTGATCAGCGCTATGTCTGCCTGTTCAGACGCGGCCATCCGCTCGATGACGCGCCGCTCACGCTCGCTGCATGGCGCGAGGCCGAGCATCTCGTGGTCGTGTCGGCCGGCACCGGCCACGGGCAGGTGGAGGAATGGCTGAAACGGCGCGGCGTACGGCGTCAGGTGCGACTGACGGTGCCGCACTTCATGAGCGTGGGCTACATCCTGCAACGCACGGATCTGATCGCCACGGTTCCGGAGCGACTTGCGTTGCAACTGGCAACCCCTTTCTCGCTCAACCTGTGCGCGTTGCCCATGACGCTGCCCGCCGCACCGATCCATCTGCTCTGGCACACACGAGTCCAGCAGGACGAAGGCAATCGTTGGCTGCGCGGGGTAGTGATCGAGCTGTTTGCGGACACGGCAACGCATGTGCGCAAAGCAGGGGCGCAGCAAAAGAAATAGCGCTCGAGGTCGAAAGGGCCGGTCGCTTCAATCATGGGCGATCGAGGCAACCGGGTGCGTGCGACGTGGAGCGACTACGGGCGCTCAACTCGACGCAGCCGGCCGCTCGTCGATCGAGTCCACGCGGTCCGGATAGAACGCGAGGTGATCGCGAATTCGTGCGACGGTTTCGTAAGGATGCTCGTAGCTCCAAACGGCGTTGACCGCGCGCACGCCGCCAGCCGGAATCGAAAAGTACGCGCAATCACCCTTATATGGGCAGTAGGTTGCGTGGTCGGTGCGCTCGAGCAACGTCATGTCGATATCCTTTCGTGGGACATAGACAACTGCCGGGTAATTGGCCTCGCGCAGCGTCAACGCGTCCTGCGTATCGGCAATGACCTTGCCGGCCACCGTGACTACCACCCGCGATGGGTTGCGTTCGATGGTGATCGGATGGTCCTTGCCCGGAATCTTCACTGGCCGGGGGGCGGGAGTGGTGTTAGTGATCATGGGTTTCTCCTTGAGTTGGCGCCTCAGGGGCGTTCGTTCCGGCAACGAGTCGGCGCCGGCGCAATGCGTTATGCAGTGGCGCTCGGCCGGGCAGATACCTCGTCGTACCATCGCTTAAACGCGGTGTGTTGGACTGGAATCGGCATCCTCAGCGCGTTGGCCGCGAAGTCGGTCGTCACGAGCGTCGTGATGTCCGCAGCGGAGAAATCATCGCCGGCGACGAACCGGACTGTCTCGAGCCGTACGTTGAAGTCGGCGAAGAAGTGGGCTACGCGCTGTTTGCTTCGCGCGATCAGTTCTGGAATCTGGTCATAGTCATGCGGACCTGACAGTGCACGACCTTTCAGTCCCGCGACCGCGTTACGTACTCCTTCCATGACTGGCGCGAAGCCGTCCAGTTCTGCGCGGCGTTCCCACATCGTGACGAGGGCTTTCAACTTTGCCGTGGTGCCCAGCAATGGGGTCTGCGGATACGCTTCTTCCAGATAACGCCAGATGGCGGGCACTTCGGCGATGACGGGGCCGTCGGGGAGGGCCAACGCTGGCACCTGGCTGCGCGGGTTGATTGCTCGGTAAGCATCGGAAAACTGCTCTTTGGCGCCCAGGTCGACAGGCTTCGTCGGGATGTCGATTCGCTTCTCGGCGATGAAGATGCGTACGCGGCGTGAGTTCGGAGAACTCTTTGATTCGTACAGTATGGGTGTTTCGGTTGTCA
Organism: Paraburkholderia sp. RL17-373-BIF-A; assembly: GCF_046030175.1. Lineage (NCBI taxonomy): Bacteria > Pseudomonadati > Pseudomonadota > Betaproteobacteria > Burkholderiales > Burkholderiaceae > Paraburkholderia > Paraburkholderia sp. RL17-373-BIF-A. The sequence goes on along the minus strand of NZ_JARESO010000013.1, from coordinate 158,907 downwards.
TTTGAATCGTCCTCTATGATGCTTCGATAAATATGGATACCTGATTAATTAGGCGTCTCGACGACACCGGAAACAGGCGTGAATCAGGTTGATCTAGAGTCTCGATCCGCCGTCGACACACAGCGTCTCACCGTTAATCCAGCGCGTTGCATCCGGGGCGAGAAAGGTATGGCTTGAGGTGCACGAACTGACTGAGCGGCGACCCCGGCCCGAGCGCTGGGAGCACACTCCATGAAACGTCCGTGGGAAAGAATCTAGAGACTTGTGGCAACATTGAAAAAGACTTTATAGGCTGGTCGGCATACTTCACAGGCATGGGATCCGCAATGGAACTGCGACATCTTCGGTATTTCATCGCTGTCGCTGAGACGGGCAGCCTGACGGAGGCAGCCGAACGGCGCCTGCACACTTCGCAGCCGTCACTGAGTCGGCAGATTCGGGATTTGGAGGATCAGGTTGGGGTCGAGTTGCTGAGCCGCAGCGCACGCGGCGTGGAACTGACGCCAGCGGGCAAGGCATTCATCGATCACGCCCGACTGGCGCTGACCCAGGTGGAAGCCGCAGTCGAAGCTGCCCGAAGGGCAGCGCAACCTGCCAAGCAGCGCTTCTCTCTCGGCTTCCTCACTGGGCAGGAAATGACCTGGCTGCCTGAGGCCATGCGCATTCTGCGCGGCGAGTTGCCGAACATCGACGTCATCGTGTCCAGCGACTATTCGCCGGATCTTGCCGAAGGACTCGCGCGCGGCAAGCTGGATTTGGCGTTCCTGCGTGCCGAACCGGACTTCAATCTCGCCTACCAGGTTGTGGGTCGGGAACCGCTCGTGGTGCTCATGCCTGGTGACCACGCGCTGACGTCCCGCGTTGCAATCCTTCCACAAGAACTCGTTGGTGAGCCTTTCATCGCCATGGGTGACAAGGCCAAGGTGCTACGCGCGGTGATCGACGATTACCTGGATCGATCTGGAGTCCATATCACGTCGGCGCAGAGTGTGGACAACCCCGCGGTGGTGATGTCACTTGTTGCGTCGACGCGAGGCGTGACGCTGATCCCGGCCTATGTCGAAAACCTGATGCCTGGGTCGGTCGTTAGCCGTCCGCTCGAAGGCGGGGCGCCGACGATCGACTTGGTTATCGGTTACAGAAAGGCAAATACCTCTCCGATTCTGAAGCTGTTCCTCTCGAGAGTGGATGAGCTAATCGCCGGCGTCGCGAAGAGATCTTCGTGATTCTGCTTAAGCTGACGGCAGCCCTCCGGGGTCGGACTCCTGCCTTCATATCCGTAAGCTCCTTCCGCTCCGATTTCTCCCTTGACAAAGTAACAGACCTGTTCCTAGTATTAAAGTTACGTACAGGTTGGTGACTTTATTGGAAATAATTCGATGTGCCGTGATGGCTACGAGTCGGGCACTGTCACCTTGTGCACTGGCCGCGGGGGAAGACTTCGCGCTTCCGCTTGAAACCATCACCCGAACCTGGAGTTGATTCATGAATCAGTTGACCGAGCGCTATTTAGAGGATTTTGCGGTGGGGCAGGCGTTCGGGTCAGGACGGCTGCGTATCGACCGGGAACGGGCCATCGCGTTCGCTGCCGAGTTCGATCCGCAGCCTTTTCACCTCGATGAGGAGGCGGCCCGCCGCTCGATTTTCGGTGGACTGGCCGCTAGCGGCTGGCACACCGCTGCCGTGACGATGCGCTTGCTGATAGAGACCGAACTCAAGCCGGCCGGCGGCTTCATCGGCGCTGGACTCGATGAGTGCCGCTGGCCCCGGCCAGTGCGCCCCGGTGACGAGTTGCGCGTCGAGTGCGAGGTGATCGAGGTGCGACCGTCGAAGTCGCGTCCGGAGCAGGGTCTGATCAAGCTCCGAACGACCACCCTGAACCAGGACGACGAGGCCGTGCTGATGTATGTCGTGAATATGGTCGTGCCGCGCCGGAAACAACCTTCGTGTTGATGCCGCAAAGCGGGATCACCGGAGAAGAATGCTCATAATGGAAATTTCGGATCCCGAACCGAATGCGCCGAATCCGAACGGGCCCTGGCGTTCGCGGCAACGTATCCGACGGTGTCGCCACAAGCGCCAACCGTCTTGGGATGGAGGTGAATATGGACATCGGTTTCATCGGCTTAGGCGTCATGGGACAGCCCATGGCGCTCAATCTGGCCCGCGCGGGCACACAACTCGTTGTCTGGAATCGCTCCGCTGACAGGAGCGAGTCTTTGCGAGCGGCGGGCGCAACGGTCGCGACGAATCCGGCCGAGATATTTAAACAGACCCGCACGGTATTCCTGATGCTGGTCGATGGCGACGCAGTCGACACCGTGCTCGGCCGCGGCACATCGCAGTTCAGTGCGAACGTTGCGCATCACACGATCGTCCACATGGGGACGACTTCGCCCGACTACTCGCGCGGACTCGAAAGCGACATTCGCAACGCCGGTGGCAGCTACGTGGAAGCGCCCGTCTCGGGCTCGCGCAAGCCCGCCGAGGCGGGCCAGCTTGTAGCGATGCTGGCGGGCGAAGACGCGGCCGTCGAAGTCGTCCGCCCTCTGCTCGAGCCTATGTGCCATCAGACGATTGTGTGCGGCCCGGTTCCGAATGGGCTTCTCATGAAGCTTGCGGTGAACCTGTTTCTGATGACCACGGTCGCCGGCCTTGCGGAAGCGGCTCATTTTGCCGATCGGCATGGTCTGGACATGCAGCAGTTTCGCGCCATCTTGGACGCCGGTCAGATGGCGAGCGACATCTCACGCGTGAAGATTCTCAAACTGGTGATGCGTGACTTCGATGTTCAGGGATCGATCACCAATGTGCTGACGGTCAATCGATTGATTGCGGAGGCGGCCAGGGACGCCGGGGTCGCGTCGCCGCTATTGGATGTCTGCCATGCACTATTCGGCGAGACGCTGGCGTTGGGGCACGGACAGTCCGACATCGCGGCCGTTGTCCACGCACTCGAGGCAAGAACCGATTCCAGCAAATGATCGCGTTCGACTAGGCCAATAACTTCGTGGCGGCATCAATGAGGTCGCCACGCAGATCACCCGACTCCGCTATTAAGCCGGTGACATATGCGCCGTTAATGAGGAGCGCTATCTGAGACGCGGTACGGTTGGGATCATCAACGCCCAGCCTGATCGCGATCGTTGCGAGCCGCGCCCGCATTTCGTCCTTATTGTCTCGGGCGATAACCCGGCCAGGATGGCTGTCGTCGGGAAACTCCGCCACCAGGTTAAGAAAGGGGCAGCCACGAAAGGCGGGGTGCGCAATCCGTTTCGCGATTCCTGATAGCAGCGCGTCCAGCAAAGCGCGGGGGTCCTCAGCGTGCTTCTTTTCAACGTCATCCCACCACGCCCAGAACAACCGATCTTTCTCCGCTGCGAAAGCAGAGATCAAAGCGTCCTTGGAGTCGAACACGCGATAGAGGCTCGTCTTCGACACCCCGGATTGCTCGACGACCGTGTCGACGCCGATGGCACGGATGCCCTCGCGGTAGAACAGATCGCTTGCCGTCGCGAGGATACGCTCACGTGCGCTTACTTCGCCCTTTGGCGGGGCTCCCCTGCGGGGTCGGGCTCCTGCCTTCATATCCGCCAACTCCTTTCATTCGGATTTTCTGGTTGACAAAGTAACAGATCGGTACCTACTATGAAAGTTACGTACAGGTGTGTTACTTTATAGGATACGCCAATGCGGGTGATCGAAGCGGAAACCTTTTCGGGCTATGACGGGTTGCGGCAGATCGAATCACCCAAGCCGCAACCGGCAAAGGGCAGGGTGCTGGTTCGCGTGAGGGCCGCTGGCGTCACGCCGCTCGAATACACGCTCCTGTCGGGCGGACACCCACGCGCCAAGGCGCCGCTGGTGCTCGGCAACGAGGGCGTCGGCGTTATCGAGGACGCAGGCGACTCGGGGTTCGAGGTAGGAAGCCGCGTGATGTTCACGGGACCCTATGGCGTTGCTGAGAATGGCGCATGGCAGGAATGGCTGCTGGTGAGGCCGGAACATCTGGCGTTGGCTGACGCGATCGGGGACGTCGTCGCAGCCAGCATTCCGGTGGCCTATCTGACGGCACAGATCAGCCTCACCGACGCCGGGTTCAAGCCGGGCATGACCGTTCTGGCTCCTGGAATCGGCGGGTCGGTCGGCAACGCGACCTATCAGCTCGCGCGGGCACAGGGCGCCGGCAAGGTGATCTCTACGGCTGGCAGCGCGGCGAAAGCCGCGAGGGCACGCGAACTTGGCTTCGAGCACGTGATTGACCTCACCGCGGAAGGTCTCGCCGACGGTGTTCGTCGGATAACGGCCGGCAAGGGCGTCGATATCGTCATCGAGAGCATCGGTGGCACTGTGACGAGTGAGGCGCTGAGCAGCCTGAGTCGCGACGGTGTCTTGATCACGTTGGGCTACTCCGCTGGCCGCAGAACGACCATCGACGTCACGGACCTCATCTGGAAGGGCGCGCGGATGGCCGGCTTCTCCCTGTTCGCCCAGTCACCGGCGACGATCGCCACCGCGTGGCAGCACATCATCCCATTGATCGTAAGCGGATCAGTCAAACCGATCGTCGAGCGGGTCTACCCCCTCGCTGATGCGGGCGAAGCCCTGCGTCACCTGATAGAGGATCGGCCATTTGGAAAAGTCATTTTAACGATGTGACCGGCATCGCTAGCGGATATTCACAGCTCCCACGCGCACCTATTCCATTCGTGCAACGGGACGGCGTTCCGGTTCGAGGTCTAGCCGCCGGACAGCCAAGGAGATGATCGACTGGCTGGCAGCTGACCGCCAGCCCAGAGGCGTTGTCAACCGGAATCAGCAATCAACGGAGTAGTCGTTATGGATAAGTTGCAGGGAAAGGTGGCCGTCATCACTGGCGGTTCGTCGGGGATAGGCCTCGCCGCCGCGAAGCTCTTCGTCGCCGAGGGCGCCTACGTGTTCATTACCGGCCGTCGCCAGAAGGAGCTCGACGAAGCCGTGAGGGCCATCGGAGGCAATGTGACTGGCATCCATGGAGACGTCACCAATCTGGATGATCTTGACCGTCTCTACGAGAGCGTCGACGCGACAGGGCGAAGAATCGACATCGTCTTTGCCAACGCTGGCATCGCTGAGTTCGGCGCGTTGGGCAATATCACCGAAGCGCATTTCGACAAGCTGTTCAATACCAATGTGAAGGGAGTGCTCTTCACCGTCCAAAAGGCTCTGCCTCTCCTGAATGACGGCGGATCGATCATTCTCACGGGCTCCGTCGCGAGCGCCAAAGGGACGCCTGCCTTCTGGGTCTACGGCGCGACCAAGGCCGCCATCCGCAATTTCGTACGCGGCTGGACTGTGGAGTTGAAGGATCGTCGCATCCGTTCCAACGTCCTTAGCCCGGGGCCAATTGATACCCCGGTCATTGATCAGCAGCCTCCGGACGCCATTGCGAGAATTTTATCCACTATCCCGATGGGACGCATGGGGGAAGCCGACGAAGTTGCTAAAGCTGCTCTATTTCTCGCTTCGGATGACTCGAGTTTCGTCACGGGCATCGAACTCTTCGTGGACGGGGGCAGGGCTCAGATTTGACATCGATCGATTCGCTTCGCCGCCGCCGCCTTGTTCGCACGTCGAAAACCGAAGAATCGACGTGTTGCGCGAAGCTCCGAATATCGTGACTACAGCGCGCGCCTTCCCCAAATGGATTGGCTGACATTCCGCAACCCGATGTCCTATGAGGCATGCCCGGACGCCGCGTCCACTTAGGCGTCCATCGAAGATGGAGTTTCATCATGAAAGTTATTGTGCTCACCGCATATGGCGACCCTGCAACGGGACTTGAATTCCGTGAGTTGCCCGAACCCGCCAGTCCGGGCGCGGGCCAGGTGATGGTCGCGGTCGACTACGCTCCTATCAACTTCAGCGACATTCTCGTCGCGCGGGGCTTGTATCCGCTACATCCGGAATTGCCATCCGTGATCGGCAACGAAGGTGCGGGGCGTGTGCTGGAAGTTGGCGCCGGAGTCAGCAACGTCAGGGTCGGCGATCGCGTAACTCTGCCGATGGGCAGCTTCACCTGGCGCGAGCGGATGGTCGTCAACGTGGACGGCATAGTCGCGCTTCCCGCCGACGCCGACCCTAGTCAGTTGGCGATGCTTACTATCAATCCGCCCACCGCGCACCTGCTGCTCGAAACATATGTGCACCTTGAGTCGGATGACTGGATTGCAATCAACGCCGCCAATTCGGCCATAGCGCGCTGGATAGTCGGCTTCGCCAAGCAAAAAGGTGTCAGGACTCTCGGACTCGTGCGCCGCGCTGAGGCTGTGAGTGCCGCGCAAGAAGCGGGATGCGACCTGGTCTTGCTGGACGATGATGACGCGCCGACGAAGATGACAGCGGCGCTGAACGGAAAGCGCGTGCGGCTTGCATTGGATGCTGTCAGCGGGGAAGCTGCTGGCCGTCTGGCGAAGCTGCTGGGCCCTCGCGGCACACTGGTGTCGTATGCTGCACCAAGCTTTGCTGCCATAGCGGTTAGCCCTTTCGACGTCATCTTCAATGACCTGACCATTCGTGGCTTTTCTTTGGGCAATCCGGACTTCGCCGGACAGATTCCCGGCGCCATCATGCAGGCGTCAAAGATGGTAGCGGCAGGCGAAGTTGCAATTCCAGTGGCCGCGACATATCGGCTGGAGGAAATCGGCGCCGCAATCTCCCATCAGATGCGAGGCGGAAAAGTTCTTCTGAAAGTCAGCGGCTAGGTGCAGCACATCAGGCAATGGCCAAACTGCGAGTGCGTGATATTTTGCCTTGGTCAACGCGTTGCATCGCGGGCAACGCTGAGGCAGCAGAAGCCGCAATTTTTAGCCACGGTCGCTGGGACGGTAGTCGGTCGCTGTCCGGCCACGAACGGTTCTTAGCGTCTGATGTCGTCTTCAATGCGCGGCGATAAGAACACATCACGTCAAACACGTTCTGGCGCAACGGCGAGTCAGGAAATTCTTCCCTTAGTACGAACAGTGCATTCTGCAATTCGATCATTCCGCCGGCTACATGTTTCGAGCAATATAAGTCTCAGTGCGCGGCAGTCATGCTGCACCTGAAAAAGGTGTGCACGCGCATCTGGCACATTCATGAAGCGCCTATGGCGCCCGAAACTTACTCACCGTTCGAGGTGGAGGCAATATGACGAAACAGGCACTTATCGTGGTCGATATACAGAACGACTATTTCGCTGGAGGTAAATGGATACTCGACGGGGTCGACGACGCGGCAGACAACGCACGTGACGTTATCGATGCTGCAAGAACCAACGGCGACCTCGTCGTCCATATACGCCATGAAACCCTGGCGAAAGATGCGCCGTTTTTTGTGCCCAGCACCGAGGGTGCCCAACTCCATCCGAAGGCTGCGAATCTGCCTGACGAGCGTGTGATCGTCAAACATCACATGAACCCCTACCGCGAGACCGACCTTCAGAAGATTCTCGAGAATCACGGAATCGAAGCGGTTGTCGTAGTCGGAAATATGAGCCACATGTGCATCGACGCGGTCACTCGCGCTTCGGTCGACTTCGGCTACAGGACGACAGTCGTTCACGATGCGTGCGCCACTCACGATCTTGAATTCAACGGTGTAAAGGTGCCCGCTACGCAAGTACATGCCGCGTTCATGGCAGCACTGAGTTTCGGCTACGCGGAAATTGTCTCTGCCGCAGCCTTTTTAGACTCCAAGGGGCAAAGAGCCGCTTAAAGAAACGAAAGCCCGGCACGCATGCCGGGCTTTCGTCAATCGGACTTCCGCGTCCGCATTGTCTGGCGGCTCATGCGCAAGCGGCCGCTCAAGAGCCACGCAGGGTGGTCTTGAGCGGCCGACAGATCAGGACTATTGCGAGTACTTCGGCATCGCATCCATCTATAGATCCAGCGTCAGATTCGCGCCGGTCGCACGCGAAACGCAGATACACATCAGTTTTTCATCATTACGCTGTTCGCTCGACAGCACGTCGTCGCGATGATCCGGGCTACCGCTAGTCACCTTAACCGCGCACGTGCCGCACTGGCCCGTGCGGCACGACGCAGGTGCGTCGATGCCGGCGGCGTGAACGGCATCCAGAACAGTTTGATCCGCCGCTACTTCAATGATTTTCCCGCTCCTCGCGAGCGTCACTGTGAGTGGGTGATTCTCTGTCGCGCTAACAGTACTCGTAAAGCGCTCGAAACGGATGCGCTTTTCATCAACGCCGGCAATGCGGCCGCCGTTGCGGACAGCATCGATCAGGCGCGCCGGTCCGCAGACACAAAAGAGCGTGTCGCGCGGCGCCGCGCCAATCAATGCCGCGGGATCGATACGCGTACCTTCATCAGCCGGATAGACGACGAGGCGCCCTCCGAATTGTGCTTCGAGTTCTTCGAGGAATGGAGCTTCGCTGCGCGACCTGACCGCGTAGTGCAACTCGAAAGGCTGGCCTCGCGCAGACAACGCATGCATCATCGACTTGATCGGCGTAATGCCGATACCGCCTGCGATCAATATCGTGCGAGGCGCATGATCGTCGAGACGGAAGTGGTTTTCCGGCAATCCGCAATGAAGCGTCAGACCCAGCCGGAACGCGTCATGCACGCTTGTCGAGCCGCCGCTGCCGGCGTCCTCGCGCAGCACCGCGATTTCATAGACGTTGCGCTGTCCCGGATCCGAAGCTATCGAATAACGGCGCGTGCCTGCAGTGCCATCGGCAAGCCTCACCGGCACCTCCAGGTGCGCACCCGCGCTGATTTCGGGCAAGGCCGCGCCGGCGATATCGCGCAGTTCGTACGCGCGCACGCGTGCCGTCAATTGACGCACGCCAGTGATCTTGAGCGTGAGCGGGCCATCGCCGAACTGGTCGGGTTGACGCTGCGCCGACGCCTCGGCCGACACTTGCGCCAGTTGTTCTTTCATGTGGCGCAACCGCGCGTGAACTGGCGCGACCATGCGGGTTATTTCCGCTTCAGTAAAGCGCGGCGTGATGTGTTGCGGACAGTTCCAGTCGAATCCTTCGATGCTAATCACAATGACCCGTTCGACGCGGCCGTCGTAGCCCGGCGTGCGCACGCGCTCGACAAGTGCGGGATCATCCGCGATCTCGACGGTATGCGCGCGGCCCAGAAGCTTCAGGCGCCGCTGGTTCGCGTAGTCCATCACGATCATCGCGATACGGTCGTCTTTCTTCAGATTGCCGACGCTGATGTACTGGACGTTGCCGACGAAGTCGGTAAAGCCCAGCGTCCTGTCGTCGATGACTTTCAGAAAACCGGCCGGGCCGCCGCGATGCTGCACATAGGGCCAGCCGGTTTCGCTGACGGTGGCCTGATAGAAGTGGTCGGCGGCCTTGATGAAGTCGATCTCGCGGCGGCCCAGGCGATCACCGCGGTCCGACGTCCGGTCCAGATGCGCATACTGTTCCCGGCTCCCCATCAGGGTCTGGATTTCGCGCACCTGGGCGGTGAATGCGATATCGGAAAAAGCACGTCCCATGGTCAGCTCCTCGTCGTCGAGTCAGGCAATCACGTCATCAAGTTGTCGGCACGCCGGCGCCTCAGGCGGCCAGCTTCAGGCTGACCTTCGGGAAATCGATATCGACCTGGCTCGCCTTGCCCAGCACGTTGGTCAGGAAGTTCATGCCGACATGAGTGATGATTTCGACGATATCGGAGTCGCTGTAGCCGGCACTGCGCACCTCGGCGAGTTCGAGTGTGCTGATTTCGCCTTTGTTTTCCATCAGGCTGCGCGCGAATTTCACAGCAACCGCGGCTTGTTCATCTTCACTGGTGCCATTGCGGGCCGCCGCGACTTCTTCCGCGGACAGGCCGGTTTTACGGCCGATGGCGGTATGCGCGGAGACGCAGTATTCGCAGCCGTTCTGTTGCGCGAGGGTCAGCGCGATCCGTTCGCGCGTCAATGCGTCCAGGGTGCCGGCGTTCGCGATGCCGTGCAGGCCCAGAAAAGCGCGCAGCGCGACCGGAGAGTTGGCGAAGATCTTGAGGAAGTTGGGAACCATGCCCAGTTGGGCGTGGATGGCGTCCAGCAGGGCTTGCTGTTCTTCGTTGGCGTTGGTGTTGTCAACGGTGGTAATGCGGCTCATGGTGATTCCCGGATTGAATTGAAGGGGGACCGCTGCGGCAACCGCCGTTTTGAGCGGACGATCTCAGTCTGGTTGATTCCCGCCATAATAGGAATCGTTGCTACCGGGAATGGATTGTTACCAGACGGGGAATAACGTGGATCGACTCGAAGCAATGACCATCTTCGTCGCGGTGGTCGAGGAGGGCGGGTTCGCCGCCGCGGCGCGCAAGATGAAGATTTCGCCGCCGGTGGTCACGCGCGCGGTGAATAACCTGGAGGCCATGATGGGCGTGCGGTTGCTTGCAAGGACCACGCGCATCGTCCGGTTGACCGAGGTCGGGGCGCGTTACGCGAACGATTGCCGGCGCGTGCTCGCCGACCTGGCGGAGTCAGAGGAGGCTGCGGCGGGCACGCATCGCTCGGTGCGCGGGCGGCTGGTCATCACTGCGCCGTCGCTGTTCGGGCGGATGTTCGTCACGCCGATCGTGACCGCTTATCTGCGCCGCTATCCCGACACGGAAGTCGAGTGCCGTTTTCTGGACCGGGTGGTCAACATGATGGACGAGGGGGTCGACGTCGCGATCCGAATCGGCCCGCTGCAGGACTCGAGCTATCAGGCGCTACCCGTGGGGCAGGTACGGCGGGTGGTCTGCGCGTCGCCTTTGTATCTGCGGCAGCACGGCACGCCGCTCACGCCGGCGGATCTGACGCAGCACGTGTTGATCTCGACGGCAGGCCTGACGCCGTCGCCGGACTGGCGGTTTGCCCATGCCGAGGAGCCGGCCGTCGTTCATGTGCGTCCGCGGCTGACGGTGTCGTCCAATGACGACGCGATCGTCGCGGCGCTCGATGGATTCGGCATCACGCGGCTGTTGTCATACATGGTGGCGAAACATCTGGCGGCGGGGACGCTGACGGAAGTGTTGCGCGAGCATGAAACCACCGTTGTGCCCATTCATGTCATGCAGCACGAAGGACGTCACGCACCAGGGAAGGTTCGGGCGTTTCTGGACATGGCTACGGAAGCACTGCGCGGCGACCCGGCTTTGACTTTGAAGAAGCGCGGCAGGACAGGGCGCTAGCTGGCGGGTTGCCACGGTAGCCGCGGGCGCTTGGCGCTCAGAGGTTTCATGACAGCACGAGCTGTGGCTCAGTGATGCGGTGAATCGGCGTGGGATCTGCGCAATCGGACGGTGGCCGCACGCGAAACCGCATCACACCTTGAGCGGGCAGAAGGCACGGCAAATCCATTGCCAGTCGAGGGGCTGCGGCGCCGCACTACGTCACGCTCGCTAACTCACGAACGCCGCCGCAGGAAGTCGACGACAAGTCTTGTAGTCGCGGCCGGCTGTTCTTCCGTGATCCAGTGGCCGCAATCCGGGATGATCACATCTTCCACGTTATCAGCCGCACACCGTATCACCGTGCCGATCATAGGACCGAATGTAGCTTCGCCACCCAAGGCCAGGACCGGCATCTGAAGCTTGCCCTGAGCGAGGAACGTCCTGTTGTCGATCGCATCCTGGCTGAACGCCAGGAACTGGGCAAAGCCCGCTCGCATTGCGCCGGGTTGCGCATAGAGCGCCGCATAATGCTGGCGCTTCGCTTCATCAAACCGCCTCGGGTCCCGGGAAAGTTCGTTCCAGAAACGGTCGAGATAGATGCGCTCGCGGCCGGCGACCAGGCGCTCCATGTCTTGACCACCGAAGCCGAAGTGCCACATCGCCGGATCCTGTCTGATCTGATCCCATGGTCCGACGCCGGGCAGCGGCGCATCGATCGCCACCCATCGGCTCACACGCTCGGGGTGGGTGGCGGCAACTGCGAAGCCGACCATGATGCCGATGTCGTGCGTCACCAGTTCGGCCGTACGCACACCCAGGGCGTCCAGGACGCCCACCACGTCCGCCGCCTGATTCTTCTTGTCATAGCCGCCGTCAGGCTTCGACGAGAGGCCCAGCCCACGCAGGTCGGGCACGACAATCATGTGGTCTTCGATGAGTGCGCTCGCCAGATGACCCCACATGTCGCCCGTTGTGCCGAAGCCGTGCAGCATGACCACTGCCGGGCCATGACCGCCGACCCGCACATGGATGGATGCACCGTTGGTTTCGATCGTCCGCGTCTGCATCTCAGCCGGGAAGGGATAAACCCCGTCTACGTGGGCATGCTCGCTCATCTGTGTACTCCAGGATTGCTTCTAGTTGACGGGATTGGCGGCTCGTTGTGCGGTGGCGAATCGCCCGGTTAGTCATGCTAACAACGTAGAAGTGCGCTTTGAAGCGGTTCGAGTTGGGTTCATGCGGTCATCCTATCCGGGCGGCTTGACGTCGACAAGTGAACAGGTTGCTCATTCTTTTTCCACCTGCGCAACAATGTTGATACATCTCTGGCCGGCCCTCTTGTTGACGGCAGCGAGAAAAATACAGGTCGTGCAACTGCGTCAAGTTCACTTCGGCGGCGGGCTTCGACAATGTCACTTTGCCGCCTTGCACCAGATACACATGATCGGCGACATCGAGCGCCATATGCGTGTTCTGCTCGACCAGCAAGATCGTGCGGCCTTCTGACTTCAGCCGTTTCAGAATATCGAACACCTCTCGCACCATAACGGGCGAAAGTCCGAGCGAGGGCTCGTCGATCAGCAGCACCTTGGGGTCCGAAATGAGTCCGCACCCCATCGCCAGCATCTGCGCCTGACCGCCCGAGAGGGTGCCTGCCTGATGACGGCTGCGTTCGCGCAGCAGCGGAATCAGCTCATAAACGCGTTCGAGGTTGGTTCGAACCGCATAGCGGCATGGCTTCGCGAATGCCTCCATCATGAGATTCTCTTCGATGGTCATGTCGCGGAAAATCATGCGGCCTTCCGGAATCAGTGCCACGCCCTTTGCGGCCATGTTCCAGGTTGGTTCGCTCGACGTGTCCCTACCAACCAGCGAGGTATGGCCACGCAACACCGGAATCAGACCCATGATCGTGCGCAGCAGCGTGGTTTTTCCCGCGCCGTTAGGCCCGACGATCGTTTTCATCCCGTCGACTACGAAGGCCAAGGCCTGCCCAAGCTGATCGCCACACCGTGCGTCGCACCGAAGTGCAAAAACAAACCTATGTGCCGAAGCTGATTTCCGGCGAGTGGACCGGCACGATGAACCTGACCGAGCCGCAGGCCGGTTTCGATCTCGCGCTGGTGCGCACGCGTGCCGAGCCGCAAAGCGACGGTTCGTTCAAGCTGTTCGGCACGAAGATTTTCATCATGTGGGGCGAGCACGCCATAGCGGAGAACATCGCGCATCTCGTGCTGGCGCGCACGCCGAATGCGCCGGAAGGTGTGAAGGGCATTTCGCTCTCCATCGTGCCGAGGTTTCTCGTGAATGAAGACGGTTCGCTCGGCGAGCGCAACGACGTGCACCGCGTGTCGATCGAACACAAGCTCGGCATCAAGGCGAGCCCGACCGCGGTGCTGCAATTCGGCGACCATACATGTTCATCATGATAAATGCGGCGCGTTTTGCTGTCGGCAGGCAAGACGTCTGTTCTTTAATTTTACATAATATAAATTATCAACCTCAGTGGTACCTAAAGAGGTGTTGCATAGTTTGCCTTCATAGCCTAGATCGAACGCAACGGTCATGTATCATTTGGCACCTTTTTACCGTTGCATCGATCAATGGCTTTCCTTCAGTTATCGAATTCGTTGGTTCCAAGGCAACTGAGAAGCGTCACGCTTGTCGGTCAACCTCCGATTCCGCGATATTGGGCCAACGTCTGGCTGATCATGTCGATGGGCCACCTGGCCGAATCTACCCAAACCGGCAAGCTACGGTATATCGAAGATCTGTACCAGCATGCGGACCGGATTCTGGGACCAAACGGTCTCGACGATGCTCTTGCTGGCGTCGATGACGGCGCACTGGCCGACGTTCTTGAATCGTGGTTTGTTTCGATCCGAAACCGGGCGCGAGCCACCCGAGCCGAGGAGTTGCGCTGGCACGTCGGCCTCGGGTTTGTGACCGATGTGCTGACCTGGCTTTCCAAGAGCCGGATTCCGGACGACCGCCTGCGAGGCATAGAGGCGCGGCTGCACAGGCTTTCGACCTTGTACAACCAATTGCACGTGCGGAAAAGCGGTCAGGTTGAAACTATCCGCTCGTTGCCAGCCTCCGTCGTGGAGGCGCTTTACGATCTTCTGGACCCGGAGTCCGGTCGGAATCCGTTCAAGCATGCGAGGACCCGCTGGCGTGTTTACATTGCCTTCGTGCTGATGCTGCATCAAGGCCTGCGGCGCGGCGAGTTACTGCTGCTTACAGCAGACTGTGTGAAATCCGGCTTCGACAGGAAACGACAAACGCTGCGTTATTGAAATGGCAAGGTGCTTCCCGCGCAGCCCTCTCCATCTGACTCTGGCGCAGTTTCACGCCTCGACCACAAGCTGGAACGACGCGCACTCGCGCGCAAGTACTTGGGCGTTGCCGTTCAATCAGGCCACGCGAAGATATGGCGTGTCCGCTTCGCGGCAACGCCTGCTGCACTTTTTCTCTCACGTAGTGCCGGAAACCGGCAATCTGCATTTTGTCCGCGAAATACGTGGCGAAACAAAATCCTATAATCCGTACTATGGGCGCGGCCTCATCCAGTTGACTCATCTCGACAACTATCAGGCATATGGGGATTTCAGAAAATTCGCTGCAGGCGGTGTACCAGCCGAATATGCGGCGCTTGGTTGGGACCCTAACGTCTTCATTGCGCGCGACAACGACGGCCATCATAACGCCTACAACTGCGTCGATAGCGCCTGCTTCTATGTCGCAAACCGCGCCAACATGCTATGCCACATGGATGCGGGTGTCAGTCAGGACAACGCGATTACAGTAAGCAAGGACGTGAACGGCTATGTCGCCATCGAGAATCTGAATGGCCTCGAAGTGCGACTGCAATCTGTCCTGTATCTGCGCAATGCGTTGCTCGACGACATCTTTCCCGGCCAGTCCGTTTCGCTTACGTTCGAGTGGCGACGAAACAGCCAGCAGGAACCCGTGCTCGACGCTCAGGGACATCCTGTGATGGTCGGCAATCCACCTCATCCCAAGAAGAAGTATTACGCGACACAGCATACAATCACGTCGTCCCTTGAATTGCAAAAACCATAAATTCGGATGCTTATGAAATCGTTTTTTGCCGTTGCGCTTCTCGCTCTGCCGTTCGTCGCCCATGCGGAAGTGACGAGTGAAACGTTTTGCTTCAGTTCCGGCGGTGCGAAGTCAGTCAACTTCGAGATGCGCACGTATTACGATTCGTCCAGCAAATTCTCGGCCGGATTCGTCAGATACCAGAACGCGAAGCAGCCGATCCCGCTTGTGCTAGCCAATTCGGCAAGCGAAACGCTCGACAAGAATGCGCCAGATCAGGAAACCACGACGTGGATCGAGGTATTTAACGGACAAGTGTCCGGCGAGTACGAAATGATCATTCAAGGAACGGACGTGTCCTCCATGGTCTACACCAGCAAAAAGAAAAATCAAAAGACAGGGTTTTTGCTAAATACCGGTGTAATGACGCAGGGCAGCTGCAAGTGGTAAAAGGTCTAATATGTAGACCGCGCATGCGCCAGTGGAAAACAGACCCACGGCCGACAGCTCACTCAATCGGAGACTAGGAACCACGTGCTTCCAAAGCTGATGCGCTCAGACGGATCCCACTTGCAGGCGGATAGTATCAATAAGATCCTTCCACGCGAGGTTAAGAGCGGCAAGTTATGCGATGTGGATCAAAAAAATCGTCTGCGAAAATGCTCGCCGAGCAACCAAGACCATTCCGAATTCAATCGCGACTATATTTTCCACCATTTTCAAGTCGGCTTTTCACACGCGACAGGACTCGAACACAGCTGCCGGTGACCGTCCGCTCCCGAGAAAGGTGACAGGTCGCTGCAGGGTCGAAAGTGTGAGTTCGCTGATGCAGGAAGCTGCCGTCCGGCTGCTCGATGCCGCCACCGTCAGCGATGCGTCACATTGCTGACGTAGCATCCAGCCCGCCCCAATGTCGGCATTGGCCGAACTGCTGTCCCCGAGAAGCCGGCTTGGATGACCGGACCACTCCGTTACCTGCCGTTCAACCCCTGACAGCACGAGCGGCGGCAGTGGGTCGACTTCTGACCGACAGGGCCGATCAACGGCCCACCACGCCGGCCGCTCTGTGCCGGACCGGGTTCGGTCATCAACGGACGTTCGCCAATGCGCCTTGATAATCGTAAGTTTGCCGTCGCCAATGTATCATTAGGGCTGTTTTTCTATACTGCTAGCGACCGACAATTTTTACGTTTTGCACCAAGACTAGATTAGGAATATCGGGCGCGTACTCACGCCGAGGTTTTCTGACAAAACGGATAACCATAAAAAATTATGCAACCTACAGTAACTGTTATTCCTATTGCCGTAATTTCTGCTATCGCACTATTTTTCACAAAAGAAATACTTGAGGGAGTGCGACGCTATCGCGGAGAGCAACGAAAAATAAAAGCAATTAAAATGCTTATTTCCCGTGAGTGCGAATTAAATCTCTGGACCATAAAATCTATTAAATATATTGTCGAAACGATTCGAGACGAAGCAGAGCTCGGCGCCGGGTTCGAATTCATTTTCCCCAGAAGTGGAAAGACTTTATTTCGTGTAAAACGGAAGAATGACGATACTAAAAGCGGATCATCATTGACTGAGACGCATAGGGAACTTATGGATCGATATCTATTAGACGCGGCGACATTAGACAAAAAACTCTATGCTGCGCTGCAGTCAGCTTATGACGCAGTTGCTGAGCTAGAGCATGTCCGCCAAAGCTTGATTTATTTTGTTGAACCAGAAGATAATCAGGATGAGATGCATTTGTTTGGTTTTGTTGATTACGCATTAGGTACACTTCAGGAAGTTTCTGACGGACTTGCCGTGCTCTATAAGGAATGTACTGGGGATAATTTGACGAAACATCGATTGCGGTAATAATCGCATCGAATACCCTAGCACTGCGAGACATGTTTCCTAGTGGTAGATGCTCACTGTTTCACCCGATTGAAGACACTGCTTGTAAATTACGTCGTTTTGATTTCGAACCAACTTGGCACTGGCGACGTACAGCCGACTATCTCTTTTATTATTTCATCAACTTCAGCATCGCTCTCTCCCTCCTGGCGTATGAATCGCTTGCGCAATTCGCGTTCCAAGATAGCCGACGCCTGCTTAACGATAACGTGCAATCGCCTTCCCACCTCTAATATGAAAGACCCCTCTAACACAAGCTTTCGATCGCTGAATCTCCGCAACGATGATACTTTGGCGGCGTCCTCCCGAGTAATGGTGCCGCCAGTATGTACGATAGAATGCCGAAGTTGCCACATTAACTCCAGTTCCGCTATGACGGAATTTGAATATATATTGATTTTCGGAAAAATAATTTGAAAATATTGATTCACTCTAGATGGATTGTGCCAAGATACCAGTGAGTCTGCGACTATTTGACCGGGTTCACGAGGTTCTCCACGTGCAGCAAGTATCCGATAGAGCGTGATGTTACATCCTTCTTTTTCGAGTCGCTTTGCCAACTCGAGATCGTCAAAGCCATCCATAAAATCATTCGAATCCACTAGCTCTGAAAACTGCTGTTTTTGAAATACTTCAAAATTGCTCATCAGCATCGCGAACGCTGCCATCACAAACACGCGAAGCGATTCAGACGATTTATCGATCATCGCTTTATCGCCACTGTTCTCAAGAGCGCGCTCACAGTGGGTTACCGAGTCACATATTTCTACGACGCTGCGCAAGAACACCGTTGCTGTCGAGGGTGCATTCGTTATATATGTCCGCGGGCTTGCCGCGTCTTTATGAAAAGATGACGTAAGACTCTCGGAAAACATAGACATCCTTCTAAGTAACATTGATTAATAACGTGTGTCGCAATATTTAACGAACTGAAGCGGCAGTATATCAACGTTGTGCAGTAACGGAATGATTCGCCTCACTCAAGTGAATACCCCGAATTGTTTTCCGCGACCGTCCGCTAACAAGAAAGTTGAGCGTCTCTTTAGGGGCGGTCCCGGCCCTTCGCTAACTGAGGGAGGGGAGCCTCTCCGCCGGACACCTGCGCCTTTCGAACGCCGCTGTCGAAAACCTGGACTGAAAGCATGCGTCAAGCGCTACGACTGGCCGCCCACGCTCTTTTACCTCGACCCCGCCGCAATTTGAGCCGGAAGGCTACGGCGTGCCGTTTGCCGAATGGAATGGGGACATTTGCGCGGCCATGATGCGGAGCCAGCGAGCGGCGCCTCATGCGCCGACTGCCGACTTTTCAACATGTTGCTTGGTCGCTCAAAGACTAGATTCAGTGCTTTCGCAGACAGCATTTGCCAAAGCAAGAAATTGGCGCAGCATGGTCAGATCTCTTAGCCACGAAATAGCCGAGAGCCGCGGCGGAAGCTGCTTCTCTCCCGAAAGGGGTGTGAAATGTCCTACTGTCCCTTCTTCCAGACGCTGCATGACGAAACACAACCAGTGGGGCATTTTGGCCGGGGAACCCACTATTCGGTTCTGCGGGCTCCGGTCTGGCACGATGAAGCGATCAATCGGCTTGAGCGGTGCGCGTTCCTCGACTTCGCCATCATCTGGGATGAGGATCATGACGATCGGGTGGTCGATGCAATCATGGTCCTTTACATCAGTGGCCTGCTTGCGCCGGTACGGTATATCGGCGAGAGGAAAGGCACGCTCTCAGTACTGTTGGCCCCTGATGTTGCTCGGAACTGGAACCTAGGCACACTGGAGCAGTATCGCGACGATATCAACGACATCTGCCAGTGCTTGGAAGACCCATGGTCGGCAAAAGTCGACAGCGTTGACGTCCACGAACATTCGATCATCCACGGTTCAGCCGAGAACGTCGCTACGTATCTCAGAAACATCGACATTTTGTGGGAGCTGGGTGTGAAACCGAAAAGCCGCCCCTAGGTCGGCAGCAAGGGGGATGAGAACGCAACACTGAGTCGGGTAAAACCACGTTTACCGGTCTCACACTGTTGCGTCCTCGGGTAGCCACGGACGCAACAAATAGCAGCGTCACGGTCACGCAACAGGAATTTCCAGAAAAGTGGGCAACTTGTGGATAACTCGGCCGCCTTACCCGTTGAGAGATAAGAAAAAACTGAAAAACTACACCAACGCAACATGTCACCATAGGTGCCAAGAATCAACCTTTCATCTGTTACGGCAAAGCTGTAATGTCGTATCTGAGCTAAATTGAAATGTCGTGTTTTGGACCTCGGTATGCTTGCCGGTTCCTCGTGGGACTGCGGAGCCGGCGATGCATGCAACTGCACTGGTGACACTGAACATGCGCGAACTCAACCGTTTAAAGTGATTCAGGCGATTCTGGAGTTGGGGCTCAAGCCCACCAGACCCGTCTCCCAACACATGCCTCCATTCCTCAATGCTTCCCATACGTCGCCAGATACTCCGCCAGCCCCGTCCACTGCGGCGAGGTCAGCAATTGAGGATGATCTCTTGCCACCTGAAGCGCGACATTATGAAAACCCTGCGTCGTATCCGACACGCCCGCTTGCACGACTCCATTGAATGCAGTCGCGGCGGCATGTATCGGCGCGCCCGTTAACGCTGGCGCAGGTTGAGCCACAGGCTGACCATTAAGAGCACTTGCCAGCCGGTCAAGTTGCGCATTGCGAGTAGTGACAGCATCGGAATACTTCTTCTGCGCGTCGAACTTCTCCGCAAGCATCTGAAGCACCGCAGTATGGTCGAGTCTCCCCGAGAAGACGCTCCCCGGCGTGACAAACGGCGACACCAGAAAAGCCGGCACCCGCAGCCCACTAGTCTTGAACGAAAACCCCGCGATATCGACCGCAATGTCCAACGGCGCCACATGATCGAAGAACCCGCCGTGCTCGTCATACGTCACGATCAGCAGCGTCTCTTTCCACCTGGTCGGATTCGAAATCAAGGTCCGGTAAATATCAGCGATGAACGCTTGCCCACCAGCCATCCCCGTTGGGCAGTGATCGTCGTTGGCGGTGTTGTGAGGGCCGTCCGTGTATTCCGGTTCGATGAAAATCACTTTCGGGAGAATGCCGTTGCCCTGCCAGTCATGGGCAAACCTCGAATACCGCCAGAAGTTTCCGCCGGCGTCGTTGAGCGGCAAGGTCAAGGACAGCAGGATCTCCGGAAGCCATTCCTTCATCATGCTGAAGAACGGAAAGAAGCTCCCTGACTGATAGACACACCAAGGTATGCCGCGCTGGCGCAGCCAATCATAGACAAGTGGCTGATCCGGCAGAAAGCTCAGCCCTTGCACGTTATCGTTGATCAGGCTAGTCCCCGCCATCGCCATCAGACGGTTTGCCTGAGTTCCTGAGGGCAACGGAGCAAACCAGTTGTCGCCACGGTGAAGTGTTTCGCGAGAAAGTCGAAAGTGGGTACAGTGCGAGCGTCGTAATAACCCATCACGTCGGCCAGATTCGACGGTGCCGGCTTGCGGGTTGCATAGCTCTGCACGAATCCGCCGAGTTCCGGGCATCCTCCCGGCACACACGGTGTGTCGATCTGCGTGGCGATCGGGCCGCGGTCGTGAGGCGGGTCCGATATGGCAGGTCCATTCGGACTCAACGCATGAATGGGATATTGCTTGCCGTTGTATACGTTGATGAAGTTCGCCTGCCACGCCAGATCCGCGGAAAGACCGTTAACCTGGCTGCCGTTCAAGCTTAGATAACCGAGTGCGTGATCGAAGGAACGGTTTTCCATCATGACGATCACGACGGTGTCAATCTGGTCCAGAGCAGTCATCAAAGCTCCTTGAGCACCCGGCATTCAGCGTTAACCGACTCAGTATCGGAAAAGGTAGACGAAAACCATTGTTTTCGCGTCTCAGGTAATTCCCTGAGGTCATGACACGAAGTGCCTGATGTGATCGACTTCCCTCCCCTCTGGTGTTCCGCAGAGCGATGGGAACGACACCCGTCCGATATCTCGCGGCGGACGAGCAAGAGTCGCGCGCTGCGCTTGCGTGACCTTAAAAAGCGACTTGAGCGAGATGATCGTCGATCAGCTCGCTCAACTTGATGGCACACAGCGCGAACCCAAAGCGCGAACCTTCAGGCTCTTTCAAGGCGTGCAGTTCGAGCCTAGTTTCACCTTGCGCTTGTCCAGTTGCAGACGATTGCCGCTCAGTTTGACCTTGCCGGAAAACGAAGCGCTCTTCCACTGGATCTTGCAGGTCGCTGAATCGATCGCGTAAACGACCTGCTCGCTGCCGGAATACGTGGAGACGAGAAGTTGCTTGCCGTTCGTATAAAGCGGCCGCTCGACGATGCTGACGTCAGGATCCACGGAGCACGATGCCCCGCCCGCACGGCTCAGCGTGACCGGACCGAGCCAGGCCGTCGGACTATCCGTGCCGTCGCTCTGACCCAGATCGATTGACAGATCGCCGACGCTGACCTTGCCCGTGCCGGGATTCACTTCGCTGTAGTGACATGATTGCGCGAGGGCAACCGGACCCGAGATCAACAGACCGGCAACGGTCACGACCGCACGCGTGATAAGACTCTGCTTCATGGTTTGATGGCGTAATACTGAACATTCGCGAGATCCGCATGCGTCCAGGAAAAGTTAATGGCGGTGTTTTTCCGTCCGACGCCGCCATATCGGCCCCAATACGCAAGCGGATAAGGTTTCGATTGACCCGGCATGATAATCACGACATGGCCGTGATGCGTCGCCTTCAATCCGGCAACCACCAGATAGCCGAGTCCGGCATAAGCGACGGCCTTGTCGGCATCCGAACCGAGTTGAGTCCACGGTGCGCGGCCAATGGCGTCGATAATGCTGTTCGCATCACCCGTCAGCGTAATATCGAGATCCGCGGCGACTGCCTTCAGGAAGCCGCTGCAATCGGCTTTCCATTGCGTCCAGTGGTTCTCACACAGGGTTTTGATATTTTGTCCGCCAGCCATTATCGTTATCCGTTTCGCATGTGATGTTGTCGGTTTTTCTCCGGCCGCAAAAAGCCGCGACGTAAGCGTTCGGATTATAACGAGGCTTACGGAAATGTAAATGAATGAATGGCGTGGCGTGCTGCGAATTAAAAAATCATGCATCCATGCTGAATGCAATCGTGTGCCGCCCCATGTCTTTCTCCGCGATAATCGCACATTCCGCCCGGCCCGCCGCCGATCAAATAAACGCCTCGCTTCATTTAACAAATCGACGCAATAAAATCCAACGCCCTGCTCGCTTCAGCCGCATTCGCATTGAGCATCGCCAGCACTGCTGCGTTTGCCAACTGCGGCATCGGCGGAACCAGGAAACGCGTGCCGCCGGTCCTCTCAATCGACCGATATCTCGCTCGCCGTGCGCACCGCCTCTTGTTATAATTCTTTCACCAAATCGAACAAAACATAACGCCCTCCCATACTGCGCGACAGGAGCTCCATGCTGAAACCCGACCGCCTCCGCGCCCTTGCCGATGCGCTGGCCAGGCAAAACGTGATGCGCCTGCGCGACGCCGCCGGCCTGCTGGGCGTTTCGGAAATGACTGTCCGGCGCGACATTGCGGGCAGTCCCGAGCGATTCACGTATCTCGGCGGCTATATCGTCAGCGCGACCGACGTACCGAACAACGCCGGCTATTCACTCGAAGAAGAGAAAGACCACTTCGCGCAGGCCAAAGCCGAGGCGTCGGCGATCGCGGCGGGACTTATCGGCAACAACGAAACGCTGTTCATCGACTGCGGCACGACCCTCACTACGCTGGCCCGGCTGATTCCGGTCGAGCGGCATGTCACGGTGGTGTGCTATTCGCTGAACGTCGCGGAAATTTTGCGGCGCAAACCCAATGTGCGGATGATTCTGCTGGGCGGCGTCTATGTACCTTCGTCAGATTCGTTCGCAGGTGAAGAAAGTCTGGAGATGCTGCGCCGCATGGGCATCAACAAGGCATTCATTTCCGCCGGCGGCGTGGACGCGGCGCGCGGTGTGACGTGCTGGAATTTTCATGAGGTCGCCCTCAAGCAGGCGGCTATGGCGAGCGCAGTCGAGCGGCATCTGGTGGTGGATCAGAGCAAGTTCGGTGTCGTCAAAGCGGTGCGTTTCTCGCAAGTCGACGACTTCGATTCCATCATCACCGAGAAAGGCCAGGAACTCCGCAAGCGCCGGTAAGCGCGTATGCGTGCCTCTGCATTGCGGCGTTAGCAATGCAAAGGCCGCAACTCTTCTAGTTCTTACGCTGCAACGCGAACAGCGTCCCGGCGATCAGAATAAACGCGCCGATAATCACCTTCTGCCAGGTGCTCGGCACGCCCACCAGAATCAGCACGCTATTGATCAGCGTGACCAGCACCACGCCGAGCAACGTGCCGGCTACCGTGCCCGTGCCGCCCGTAATGCGCGCGCCGCCCAGAATCACCGCCGCGATCACATCGAGTTCCGAGCCCACCAGATCGAACGGATTCGCAAGCCGGTTGTTCGACACATGCAGAATGCCCGCGATGCCGGCGAGCATGCCGGTATAGCCGAACACAAACAGATGGATCGCGCGCAGGTTGTAGCCGAGCCGCTCGGCAATCGCGAGGCTGCCGCCCATCGCATAGACGCCGCGTCCCATCATCGTGCGATTCAGGAGCCACCACGTGACCACCGCGGCCGCCACCAGCGCTATCACCGACACCGGCAACACGGCGCGCAAGCCGTCAGCCGTGTGATAGAAAAACAGCGGAATGCGGCCGAAATGATCCATGCTGTGCGGAATGTTCATAAAGAACGTCGTGCCGATGAACGTCAGCAACAGCCCGCGATACAGATACTGCGTGCCGATCGTGACGATCAGCGAAGGCGCTTTCAGCCGATGCACCAGCACCCCGTTGACAACGCCAAGCACGATGCCGCCGAGCGCGCCCGTGATCAGGATCAGTGCAAACGGCGCGTCCGGCCACCACGCGAACACGGCCTTGGTGATGCCGTACATCGTCAGCGCGGCAATGGCGGTGAACGACACGTCGATCCCGCCGGACGCCAGCACCACCAGCGTGCCTAACGCGAACAGCGACATCGTGGTCGCCGAATGCAACAGGTCGAACAGCGTCGCCAACTGGAAGAAACGCGGATTGATCGCACCGACAATCAGGCACGTCACCGCGATCAATGCCAGGGTGAACCATTCGGGATTGCGCGCGAGCTTGGCCCGCAAGCTCGGCGGCTTGACCTCGGGGGCGACTTCGACGACGGTCGGGGTGGTCATGGTCTGGTTCAGGCGCGAATCGATGCGCGAGTTCATGAGTAGAGACGTCCTTTATGCGGCTTCCGAAAGCAGCGCGTGATACAGATCGGCTTCGCTCAGCGTGTCGGCCTGGTATTCGCTGGCGACACGCCCTTTCTTCATCATCAGGATGCGGTCGCAGTTCTGCAGCAGTTCCGGCAAGTCGTCGCTGATCAGGATGATGCCGATGCCGCGTTGCGACAGGCGCTGCATGATGCGGTAAATGATGTCCTTCGAACCGACGTCGACACCGACTGTCGGTCCATGCAGGATCAGCACGCGCGGGTCAATGGCGAGCCAGCGGCCGATCAGCACGCGCTGCTGGTTGCCGCCCGACAGCGATTGCACGGGTTTGTCGACACCCGGCGTGGCGATCTGCAGATCCTTCACCGTCTGTTCCGCGAGCGCCTGCGCGCGAGTGCGGTCGATCTGGCCGAAGCGGTCACGCAGGCTGGAGATCATCGCGGTGATCACGTTGTCGCGGATCGGTTTGTCGAGAAAGAGCCCTTCGTTCAGGCGGTCTTCCGGCACATAGCCGATGCGATGCTCCTTGGCGTCCGAGGGCGTGCGCAGCGAGACGGCCTTGCCGTCGAGCATCACCTGCCCGGATTGCGCCGGCGCGACGCCCGCGAGCGCGCGCGCAAGTTCATTGCGCCCCGAGTCGAGCAGACCCGTAATGCCGAGAATCTCGCCGCCGTGCAGCGCGAACGACACATCGCTGAATTGGCCGGCGCGCGTATAACCGCGCACATCGAGCACGACGTTGGGCTCGCAGGCGCCTTCACGATAACGCTCGTTAGACAGATGACGCCCCGTCATCAACTCGCTGATCTGCGCCTTGGTGAATTGCGCGATCGGTCCTTGCGCCATTTTCTGGCCGTCGCGCAGCACGATCACTTCGCCGCCGATCGCATAGCACTCGTCGAGCTTGTGGCTCACGAACAGCACGGTGACGCCCTGCGCGCGCAGATTGGCGAGCACGGCGATCAGATTGTCGACTTCCTTCTGCGTGAGCGACGTGGTGGGCTCGTCCATGATGACGAACTTCGCCTCGCTGGCGATCGCGCGGGCAATCGCCACGAGCTGCCGCGTGGCGAGCGGCAATTGCTCGATCAGCGTTGCCTGAAACTCGGCGTTGCCGGGCAGCCCGACCGCTTCGAGCGCGCGCGCCGCCGTGCGGGCCAGCTCGCGCCGGTCGAAGGTGCGGGCCAGCTTGCCCGCGTGCGTGGCCAACTCGGACGTGAGCGCGACGTTTTCCGCCACATTCATATTGGGCAGCAACGAGAGATCCTGATAAACGGTCTCGATACCGGCCGCGAGCGATTCGAGCGCGGAGAGCCGCGCGTGCCGCACGCCTTCGATTACGAGTTCGCCTTCGTCGGGTGGCTGCGCACCGGAAATGATCTTGATGAGCGTGCTCTTGCCGCAACCGTTTTCGCCGAGCAGGTGATAGATCTGGCCGCGCTCGAACGACAGGCTCACGCCGCGTAACGCATGCACGCCAGTGAAGCGCTTGTGCACGCCGACCACCTCCAGGAATGGCTGCGAAACGTCGGACTGTGGTGACTTCGGTGAGGTTGCGTCTTGATTCATTGTGGCGAGTCGCAGGTTGGGGCGTCCCCTTTCGGGGACGCCGTGACACATGAAACAAAAGTCAAAGCCGCCAGAAAGCTCAGAACGGATACTGCTTGTAGTTCGTCTTGTCGACGTTCACCCAGCCCTGGCCGCGCACAATGATGCCCTTGCCCGGTCCCTTCGCGACCGTGACCTTCGTGTAGCCAGGAATGCCGAGGTCGGCGCCGTTCTCGACCGTCTTGCCGTCCACCAGCATCTGCGCGACCTTGTTCATCGCGATGCCCGCGAGCTTCGGATCCCAGAACGCGATGCCGTTGATGGCGCCGCTTTCGAGGAACTTGCCGGCTTCGGTCGGCAGGCCCGTGCCGTAGACGCAGATCTTGCCCTGCATGCCGGCCTCTTCCACCGCGCGGCCGATGCCGATCACGTCGAGCGACGACGAACCCTGGAAGCCCTTCAGGTCCGGATGCTTGCGCAGCACTTCCTTGGCGACTTCATAGGCGCGCTCGCCGTCGTTATTGGTTTCGAGCTTGGGCTCGACCAGGTTCATCTTCGGATACTTGGCCTTGGCGTTGCCGATGCCGCCGTCCGCCCATTGCACCTGCGAGCGGCTGCCGAGCGAACCCACCAGCACGGCCCACTTGCCGTCGTCGTGCATGCACGAGGCGAGACGCTCGTTCAGGCCGGCGCCGTAGGCGGTGTTGTCGAACGCCTCGATGTCGACCATCGTGTTCTTGGCATTGTCGGCTTCATGCGTGACCACCTTGATGCCGCGATCCATCGCCTTCTTCAGCGCCGGTTCGAGCGTCGGCGGATCGTAGGGCACCACGGCAATGGCGGTGACCTTCTTGGCGATCAGATCTTCGATGATCTTCAGTTGCTGCGCCGCGTCCGCGCGGCCGGGCCCGGTCTGATACGCGTTTATGTTGGGGTTGTCCTTGGCGAACTGCTTGACGCCGTCGTCCATCCGGTTGAACCAGTTGATGCCGGTCACCTTGACGACCGTGACGATCGTTTCGTTCGTGGCAGCCTGCGCGGCAGCGATCACACCTACCGTCAGCGCGGCCGCTGCGAGCGCGGCACCCAGTCGAGTCAATTTCATGCAAAGTCTCCTTTATCGTTCGATGTCGCCCACTTGATCGTCGCGGACAGCCAGGGCTCGTTGTCCGCCGCGTACTGAAACCTTGTCGCGCGCCACTAACGCTTAGGCGCTGCACTTGAAGCGCCGGCATTGCTTGCGCCGCCGAAACCAAAGATCGCGCGCACCCGTTCGCCGCCCGCAAACGCCAGCGACAGCAGCAACAGAAACCCCCACGCGCAATCGCCGAAGAACTGCGACACGCCCATCAGGTTGAACAGGCTGGAAAGAAACTGCAGCACCGTCGCGGCGAAGAACACGCAGATGATGCGGCCATGCCCGCCGGCGGGATTCACGCCGCCCATCACCGCGATCAGGATCGCGATCAGCAGATAGGAATTGCCGTAGTCCCATTTCGCGCTCGACGTATGCGTCGCGCTGATCAGCCCGGCCAGCGACGCGAGCACGCCGCACATCGCATACGTCGTGATCAGCATGCGCGCGCGCGGAATGCCGGCATAGAAGGCCGCCTTGGGATTGGTGCCCATCAGATAGAGACGCAGGCCGAATGGACTGCGCTTGAGCAGCCACCCCAGCACGATCACCGCGGCGATAAAAATGCAGAACGCGATCGGCACCTGAAACACCGTGCCGTTGCCGATATTCGACAACGGGTCCACGTAGTCGACATGCACCGAGGCGCCGTTGCTGAGCACCACCGCGAAGCCGGTGAACAGCAGCTGCGTGCCGAGCGTGCAGAGAATCGGCGTGAGTCTGAGGCGCGCGATCACCACGCCGTTCAGCAGTCCGCCAAGCAAACCCATCACCACCACGATCACGCAGAAGAGTGACGTGTAAAGCGCGGGCGAATCGTCGCCGTTGACGAAGCGCGGCACGATCAACGCGGCGACCATGCCCGACAGGTTGGCGAGCCCGACGCCGGACAGGTCGATGCCGCCGTTGCCCGACACCATCGAGAGCATGATGCCGAGCGCGAGCAGGCCGAGCTCGGGCAACTGGCCGCCCATCGACTGCAGATTGTCGATATCGACGAATTGGCCGCGCGAGAGCCACGTCGCGACCAGCACGACGAGCACGTTGACGATCAGCAGGAAATTCAGTTGCCGGTCGCCGAACAGTTTTCCAGCGGTGAACGAAGACTTCATGGTGACGACACCCTCCTTCAGGCTTCGCAAACGGTCAGGATGACTGGGACACGCCGGTCGGTTGGCTCAGCACTTGATTCACTTCGTCGAGTGTCGGCATGGAAGGCGCCGTGCCCGGACGCGTCACGGAAATACCCGCGAGCGCGCAACCGAAACGCAATGCCGTAATGGCGTCGTCGCCGCGTGCTAGCGCTGCCGCGAAGCCGCCCGTGAAGCCGTCACCGGCGCCGGCGGTTTCCACCACGCGGCCGCAGTGGTAGGCGGGCACGAGGATCGATTGCTCCGCCGAATGCAGCAGCGCGCCGCCCTCGCCCAGCGTGACGATGACCGTGCCGACGCCTTTGGCGAGCAGTACGTCGGCGGCGCGCCGGGCGTCGTCGGCATTCGCGATCGGCACGCCGGTGAGCGCGGCCGCTTCGGTTTCATTGGGCGTGATGTAGTCGCACAGCGGGAAGATGGCATCGTCGAGCGGCATGGCGGGCGCCGGATTGAACACGGTGATGACGCCGTGCTTGCGCGCTACTTCGAGCCCGCGGCGTGCAGCTTCGAGCGGCTGTTCGAGTTGCGTGACGAACACGCGGGCGGCGGCGATATCGGCTTCGATTGCGTCGACGTCGGCGGCCTCCATCGTGCCCGCCGCGCCGGATGCGACGATGATCGCGTTCATGCCGGTGTTGTCGTCCACGAAAATGTGCGCCGCGCCGGTCGAGACGCCGTCGATCACCGACGCGCGCGCCGTGATGCCTTCAGCGGCCCACGTGGCGCGTGCGATAGAGCCGAACGCGTCGTTGCCGATGCGCGTGCAGAACACCACTTCCGCGCCGACACGCGCGGCCGCGACCGCCTGATTCGAGCCCTTGCCGCCCGGCCCCATCGCGAACGCCGTGCCCGCGATGGTCTCGCCGATCTGCGGCATACGTCCGGCGCGAAACGTCAGATCGGTGACGTAGATGCCGAGAATGACGATGCGACCGTTTGGTTGCGAAGACGTGTTCATGCGCGTTGCCCCTGTTCCTGAACAGCCGGGTTAAAGGGAACGTCCTTCGATGCCTGAAATGCGCGCGGCACTTCGGCATGCAACAGCGGATCCAGATTCTTCAGCACGTTGTCTCCTCCATTTTCTGGTTGGCGTGCGTGTCTTTGCTTTAAGACGTTTGGTACGGCTGCCGGCTTGGCGGTCAATCTCCGTACGGTATCCAGATGTTCTTGACCTGCACGGCCTGACGCAGGAACGGCCGGCCTTCGCTCGAACGGTCGAACCAGTCGAACTGGCGGCCGTGATCGACGAACGTCCGTTTCAGATTGCCGACCGATTCACGCTCGACCAGCGTCGAATCCGCCGCGCTGCCGAAGCACCAGACCGCATCCACGTCGTCGTGTTTGACGAGCGCGGGCAGCAATGCGCCGCGTTCGCCCGTGACGATGTTCAGCACGCCGCCGGGCACGTCGGACGTCTCGGCCACCTGATAGAAGTCGGTGACCGTGAGCGGCGACGCCTCGCTCGGCAACACCACCACGCGATTGCCCATCGCCAGCGCGGGCGCCGCCAGCGAAACGAAGCCGAGCAGCGGCGCTTCGTCCGGGCAGGCGATGCCGATCACGCCGAGCGGCTCATGCATGGCCAGCGCGACACCACGCAACGGCGGCGTATGCACCGCGCCGTCGAACTTGTCGGCCCAAGCCGCGTAAGTGAAAAGACGCTGCACCGAGGCGTCCACTTCGGCACGCGCCGCGGCTTCCGTCGCCCCGTTTCGCACCACGAGCTGGCGCACGAATTCGTCCGCGCGCACGGCCAGGTTTTCCGCCAGATAGAACAGCACTTGCGCGCGGTTATGCGTGCTCGCCTGCGACCACTTCTGCGCCGCGCGCGCCGCTTCGACCGCGTTACGGATGTCCTTGCGATTGCCCGCGGCCACTTCGCCAACGGGCGTGCCGTCCGGCGCATGCACCGGCAGCGAATAGCCGCTGTCAGGACGCGCCTGCTTGCCGCCGATAAAGAGTTTCGCGGTGCGATCGATCGACGTCACGTTCGACAACGGACCGAGCGTGGCCGCGCTCTCCACGAGACGCGTCTTGCGACGCTCCGCAAGATTGAGCCAGGCTCGCGGTTTCAGATATTCGTAGATGCCCTCACGTCCGCCTTCACGGCCATAACCCGATTCGCGATAGCCGCCAAAGCCGACCGCCGCGTCGAACAGATTCGTCGCGTTGATCCAGACGACGCCGCTTGCGAGCCGCGGCGCGACATCGAGCGCGCGGCCGATGGTTTCGCTCCACACGCTCGCGGCGAGTCCGTAACGCGAGTTGTTGGCGAGCGCGATCGCTTCATCGGGCGTGCGAAAGCTCATGGTCACCAACACCGGACCGAAGATTTCTTCCTGTGCCAGCGTGGAAGCCGGCGCGACTCCGGTGACGAGCGTCGGCGGATAAAAACAGCCGTTAGCAGGCATCGTCGTGTCAGGCGACTGCCACACCGAGCAGCCTTCACGGCGGCCGGTTTCCACCAGCGACTGGATGCGCTCGAGTTGCACCGGATCGACGATCGCGCCGAGGTCGATGCTCTTGTCGAGCGACGTGCCCACGCGCAGCGTCTCCATGCGCCGTTTCAGTTTGGCGATGAAGCGCGCCTCGATGCCTTCCTGCACGAGCAGCCGCGAGCCCGCGCAACAGACCTGCCCCTGGTTGAACCAGATCGCGTCGACGACGCCTTCGACGGCGCCATCCAGATCCGCATCGTCGAAAACGATGAAGGGCGACTTGCCGCCCAGTTCGAGCGTCAGCGATTTGCCCGAGCCGGCCGTGGCCGAACGGATCAGCCGGCCCACTTCGGTCGAACCGGTAAAGGCGATCTTGTCGACCTGCGGATGCTCGACCAACGCCGCGCCCGTGCGTCCGTCGCCGGTGACGACGTTCAGCACGCCGGCCGGCAAGCCCGCGCGATGCGCGAGTTCGGCGAACAGCAACGCGGTGAGCGGCGTGTATTCAGCAGGCTTCAGGACGACGCAGTTGCCCGTGGCGATGGCCGGCGCGATCTTCCACGCGAGCATCAGCAGCGGGAAATTCCACGGCACGATCTGACCGACCACGCCGAGTGGCGCGTAATCGGCGAACTCGCTCTCCTGCAACTGCGCCCACCCCGCGTGATGCAGGAAGTGACGCGCGACGAGCGGCACGTCGATGTCGCGCGTTTCGCGGATCGGCTTGCCGTTGTCGAGCGCTTCGAGCACGGCAAAGAGCCGGCTATGACGCTGCACCATGCGCGCGAGCGCGTACAGATGGCGTGCCCGCCCCGCGCCACCTAGCGCGAGCCAACCCGGCTGCGCGGCGCGCGCGGCGGCCACCGCTGCGTCGATGTCGGCCGCGTCGCCCTGGGCGATCTCCGCGAGTTGCTCGCCCGTCGCGGGCGCGTGCGAAGCGAAGCGCTCACCCGCCGCGGGCGCATGCCACGCACCGCCAATGAAATGCCCGAAGCTGCCCTCATGCTGCGCCAGCCAGGCGCGCGCGGGTTGATCGTCCTCGGGTGCGGGACCGTACTCCATCGATGAAAAATACTCGGCTACGCTCATGGGATCGGTCTTCTGTTCAGGCTACGGGGTGACGGTTGAAAGCGGAGTAACGGCCGCTCACGTAATGTTCGAGCTGGCGTTCGATATCGGCCAGCAGGCTCGATGCGCCAATGCGGAAGAGCTCCGGTTCGAGCCACGCACGGCCGAGTTCTTCCTTCATCAGGATCTGATACGACAGCACCGACTTCGCAGTTGATACGCCGCCCGCCGGTTTGAAGCCGATCAGCACGCCGGTGCGCTCCTGGTATTCGCGGATCATGCGCACCATCACGAGCGACACGTCCAGCGTCGCGTTGACGCCTTCCTTGCCGGTGGATGTCTTGATGAAGTCGGCGCCGGCCATCATGCAGACCATCGAGGCGCGCGCCACGTTCGACAGCGTGCGGATGTCGCCGGTGGCGAGAATGGTCTTCAGATGCGCCGCGCCGCAAGCCGCGCGGAAGTCGCGCACTTCGTCGTAGAGCGCCTGCCAGTTGCCGGTGAGCACATATTCACGCGTGACGACGATGTCGATTTCCTGCGCGCCGTCCGCGACCGACGCTTCGATCTCTTTCAGCTTCAACGGATGCGGGATCAGGCCGGCGGGAAAACCCGTCGATACCGCCGCAACCGGAATGCCGCTGCCGTGCAGCGCATCGACCGCCGCTGCGACGAACCGGTGATACACGCACACCGCGCCCGTCGTGATGCCTTGCGGTGCGATGCCGAGCGCTTCGAGCAGATCGGCGCGCACCGGTTGGCGCGCTTTTGCGCAGAGCCGGCGCACGCGGCCTTCGGTGTCGTCGCCGTTGAGCGTGGTGAGGTCGATGCAGGTGACGGCCTTGAGCAGCCAGGCCGCCTGCGCATCTTTCTTCACGCTGCGGCGCGTGCCGAGCGTGGCGGTGCGCCGTTCCACCGCCGACTGATTGACGCGCAGGCCGTCGAGCCAGGACGCGTCGAACGGCATACCCGGATTGCGCTCGGGATGGACGATCGGTGTGCCGCGCAGCGCGACGACCGAGGAAGACTGCAATGGGGCTTCTGGCATAAGACATCCGAAAATATGATGCGACGCACAACAGCCGCCGACAATTTGTTCGCACTTATGCTACAACGATTGATAGAATCATAACAAGCTTTGCGAGCAATCGTTACACGAACAACCGCTGAAGCCCGGCGAAGGCCCGTGAATGTTATTGACGCACCATATTCATGATGCGAAGATCACAACACGGTTTCGGCCGGATAGCGTGATACAAAGAAAAGAATTTCGTCGCGTGGACGAAGGAGACATGCCAGATGAGTGAGCCGGTTGCGGTCGCGGCCGCGTCATCGCCTCAGGTTCCATTGATCCGTGTTGCGGGCGTCACCAAGCGATTTGGCGGCGTGCAAGCGCTGCGCGGCGTCGACCTCGAAGTGTTGCCCGGCGAAGTCCACGCCCTGCTCGGCGAAAACGGCGCGGGCAAATCCACGCTGATCAAGATCCTCAGCGGCGTGCACGCCTACGACGACGGCGTCATCGAAATCGCCGGTCAGGCAGTGGCGTTCGGCTCGCCGGCGCAATCGCGTGATGCGGGTGTCGCCGTGGTCTACCAGGATCTGAGTCTCGTCGAATCGCTGTCGGTCGGCGCCAATCTCATGTTGGGCCGCGAGCCGCGCACGCGTCTGGGCTTCGTGAAGAACCGCCAGCTCATGGCCACGGTCGGCGAGTTTTTGCGCTCGCATGGCATCCCGCTTGATCCGAAAGTGCCGGTCGGTTCGCTGCCCTTCGCCTACCGGCAAATGACCGAGATCTGCAAGGCCCTGATGGGCGAAGTGCGCGTGCTGATTCTCGACGAACCCACTTCCGCGCTGACCGGCGGCGAAGAGCAGATTCTGTTCGACGCGATCCGCGCGGTCACGGCCCGCGGCGTCGGCGTGATCTATGTGACGCATCGGTTGAATGAGGTGTTCCGGATTTCGCAGCGCGTCACCGTGTTTCGTGACGGCGCGAATGCCGGCACGTTCACGACGGCGCAAACGGATATGAAGCAACTGGTGGCGGCCATCGTCGGTCCCGCTCATGCCGCGTTGCAGGCACGGCAGAAAACAGCGGTGGGCGATGGAGCGGTTGCCGCAACCGCAAGCACTGCGGCGACCTCCGAAGAAGCGTCCAATGCCGGCGCTGCGCCCGTGCTCAAGTTATCGAACGTCAGCAACGACCGCCTGCATCACATCGACCTCGTGCTTCGCCGCGGCGAAGTCCACGGACTCGCGGGATTGATCGGCAGCGGCCGCACCGAGATTCTGCAAACCATCTTCGGCCTTCGCTCCGTCGACGCCGGCGCCATCGAGATCGAAGGCCGAACGCGTGCCCGCATCACGCCCGCCGAGGCCATTCAACTCGGCGTGGCGCTGGTGCCCGAAGACCGTCATCTCGAAGGCCTCGTGCTCGACCATTCGATCGAACGCAACCTGACGCTGCCGCGCTTGCCGCATTTTTCCCGCTGGGGATGGCTGCGCAGCCAGGCCGCCGTTCAGCAGGCGAAGCGCTCCATGAAAGAGCTGGCCGTCAAGGCGCCCAACTCCTCCACCGCGGTCAAGTTTTTATCCGGCGGCAATCAGCAGAAAGTGGTCTTCGCGAAGTGGAATCATCCGCGGCCCAAGCTGCTCATG
This sequence comes from Paraburkholderia sp. RL17-373-BIF-A, assembly GCF_046030175.1. Taxonomy (NCBI): domain Bacteria; kingdom Pseudomonadati; phylum Pseudomonadota; class Betaproteobacteria; order Burkholderiales; family Burkholderiaceae; genus Paraburkholderia; species Paraburkholderia sp. RL17-373-BIF-A. The sequence continues at coordinate 124,492 of NZ_JARESO010000013.1, read as the reverse complement.
CTCGACGAGCCGACCGTCGGCGTGGATGTCGGCGCGCGCGAGGAAATCTACGGCGTGGTGAGCGACGCCGCGCAGGCGGGCACCGGTGTGCTCATCGTGTCGTCGGACCTCGACGAACTCCTGCGCCTGTGCGACCGGATTTCGATTGTCGCGGACGGCTGCATCGTCAACACCGTCGAGCGCGCCGAACTCGCCAACGCCGAAGCGCTGCATCACCTGATCCAACTTTCCCGTTCTTCCCTCGAGGCGCCCGCAACATGAATGAATCTGTCTCGCCGCTGACGGCCGAACGGCAGGCATCGCCGCCGCAGAAAAGCCGTATGCGGCGCATCGCGCAAGCACTGCTGCAAGGCGACCGGCCCTATGCGCTGTATGCTGCGTTCGCAATTCTGCTGGTGGTGTTCAGCTTCGCGTCGCCGTGGTTCTTGTCCATCGACAACTTCCTGAATATCGGCCGGCAAACCGCGCTGGTCTCGATCATCGCGATCGGCATGACCTTCGTGATCATTGCGCGGCAGATCGATCTGTCGGTCGGCTCGACGCTGGCGCTCTCGGGCATGTCCGCGGCGCTCGCCATGGCGTATGTGGGCAACAACTGGGTCATCGGCGCGATTGCCGGCATCGGCACCGGCGCGATCGTCGGCGCGATCAATGGGATCGTGACCACGCGGGTCAACATTCCTTCGTTTCTCGTCACGCTCGGCACCCTGAGCGCCGCGCGCGGACTCGCGCTGATGGTCACGACCACCAAGCCCGTGATCATCGACAACGACTCGTTCATCTCGATCTTCGGCGAGGGCGATATTTTCGGCGTGCCGGTGCCGATCATCTGGACGCTGCTCGCCGTGATCGCCGGCATTCTGCTGCTGCACTACAGCGTGTTCGGCCGGCAGATCTACGCGGCGGGCGGCAATCCGACGGCGGCGCTCTATTCGGGCATCAACACGCGGCGCGTGACCACCCTCGCCTTCATTCTCACCGGCATGTTGGCCGGACTCGCCGCGCTCGTGCTCTCGGCGCGCTCGCACGCGGCGCGGCCCGATGTCGTGCAAGGCATGGAGCTGGATGTGATCGCCTCCGTCACGCTGGGCGGCTGCAGTCTGTTCGGCGGCCGCGGCTTCGTGCTGGGGACGCTGCTCGGCAGTCTGATCATCGGCACGCTCAATAACGGGCTGGTGCTGCTCGGCGTGAGTTCGTCGCTGCAACTGGTGATCAAAGGCGTGATCATCGTCGCGGCGGTTGCCTTCACCAGAAAGTAGGCAGGAATCAGAGTAGTTCGGACGTGAAGACGTGAAGCACAGACATGCAGACCAACGGAGGAGAAACATGAAACAACGTCGTGGCTCAAGAATAGCGTTAGCCAGTGTCGTGGCGGCGGCCGCCGCCGCTTGTCTGGCTTCCTCGGGCGCCTACGCGCAATGCGTAACCAGCCTGCCTGCGGGATCGATCGGACCGAAGACGATTGTCGGGCAAGGACCGAACGGCGAAAAAGCCGCATCGGTGGATGCCGTGAAGCTGACCGACGCCGACATCGCCAAGATCAAAGCCGGCAAGTTCAAGGTCGGCATTTCGATGCAGACCATGAATCTCGACTGGTCGCAACTGCAGGTGGCGGGCATCACCGATACGCTGAAGAAGTACGGCGTGGAAGTGATCGGCACGGCGTCGGCCGAATATCAGGTGGACAAGCAGATCGCCGATATCGAGAACACGATCCAGCGCCACCCGAACGGCATCATCTCGATTCCGGTCGACGGCACGGCGACGGCCGCCACCTACAAGAAAGTGTCCGCGGCCGGCATCAAGCTCGTCTTCATGGACAACGTGCCGACCGGCCTGAAGCATCCGGAGGAATACTCGGCGATGATCTCGGCGGACAGCGAAGGCAACGGCCAGATCGCGGCCAAAGTGCTCGCCTCGTGCGTGCCGCAAGGCGCAACGGTCGGGCTCGTGAATTTCGGCGTGGATTACTTCAGCACGACGGAACGCACCAAGGCCGTCAACGACTGGCTGAAGAAAAACCGTCCGGACATCAAGATCAAGCAGGTCGCTTTCACGGACCCGTCCAAAGTCGGGCAGATCGCGGGCGACTTCCTCACCGGCAATCCTGACGTCAAGGGTCTGTTCGCCGTCTGGGATCAGCCGGCGCTGGACACGCTCACGTCGATGCGCGCGCAAGGCGTGAATATCCCCATGACAACGGTCGATCTGGGACTTCAATCCGCGATCGAAATCGCCAAGGGCGGGCCGCTGAAGGCCACCGGCTCGCAGCGTCCGTACGATCAAGGCGTCGCCGAGGCGATGGCGATGATGAAGGCGCTGATCGGCCAGACGCCGCCGGCATGGATCGGCGTGCAATCGTTGCCGGTGATTCAGTCGAACGTGCTCGAGTCTTATAAGACCGTGTTCAAGAAAGATCCGCCGCCGCAACTGGCCGAGGCGTGCAAGAAGGCCGCGCCGGCTTGCGGTTGAAGCGGGCGAGCCGCACTTCGTCATCGCGCTGTTCTCCTTCAGCTTCCGAACGCCGGCGCGACCAGCCGGCGTCGGGCGCGAATCCTGCTACTCGATAGACCTACTACGTCGACTCGAACTAGGAGAAAAGATGACCCTGCTCATATATCTGGTTGGCTGGATCATTCTGATCGGCGGCGTGTCCTGGGGATTGATGGCCATGCACGTCGCTCAACATACGATTGCCATCGTGGCGGTCATTCTGCTCGGCGTCGCGGTCATTACCGGCGCAACGCGGGCGCGCAACCGCGACCGTTCGTAGCGTCAGCAACCGGTCGCCGGCGGGGAACCGGACCCTCCCACCTCAATTCGAAGCTGGTTCCCCCTGCGTTGCCGGCATCTGCGCCGTGCGCGCCGCAGCGGCGTCATCCGTGCCGTGCCGAATCGCATAGATCTCCCGATTTCGCGCCACTTCGGTGGCCGACGGCGGATAGTCGTTTTTGCTTGACGGCACCAAACCTTCAGCCTGTGCCTGCTGCAACTGCGCCATCACATCGGCGCGCGTCAGCCCAGCTGGACTCGTTTGCGCAAAGGCATTCGCGCCGAACACCAGGCTAAGTGCGGTGACGGCAACAGCGGTAAGCAATTTCATGATGTCTCTCCGGGTTAGGGGCAAGCAATGCGTGGCCTGAACCACGCTTGCCATTCTTGTCATTTCCCCTGTCGAAGCACTGACCTCCCGATTACCGTTTTGTTATCTACGCGCGCCTGAAGACACGCGACGCCACGTCCCGGCGCATTCGCATCAGCGCCTACATAACAGAACGGTAATCTAGCCGACGGCAGCCCGTCAGCGCCGCCACGCCACACTCCTGAATCACGAAGCCCGCGTCACGCGCCCCCCCCGCAGCACTGCACCGACGCGTGCCTCCATCGGCCTTTTTTCAGGAATCCGTCATGTGGATAGTCAGGCTCGCGCTGCGCCGCCCTTATACCTTCGTGGTCCTCGCCGTGCTGATCTTTATCGTTGGCCCGCTGGCGATACTGCGCACGCCGACCGATATCTTTCCGAACATCGATATTCCGGTGGTCAGCATCGTCTGGAGCTTTAACGGCTTCTCCGCCCAGGACATGGCGAACCGCATCACGTCGAACTACGAGCGCGCGCTGACCTCGGACGTCGACGATATCGAGCACATCGAGTCGCAATCGCTGAACGGCGTCTCCGTGGTGAAGATCTTTTTTCATCCGGGCGCGGACATCAATCGTGCGATTGCCGAGGCGGCTTCCAATTCGGCGTCGATCCTGCGCGTGCTGCCGCCGGGCACATTGCCGCCGAACATCATCACGTATAACGCGTCGACGGTGCCGATCCTGCAACTCGGCCTGTCCAGCAACACGCTCTCCGAACAGCAACTCTACGATCTCGGCAATAGCCAGATCCGCACGCAACTGGCGACGGTGCAAGGCGCGTCGGTGCCGTTGCCGTTCGGCGGCAAGGTACGGCAGATCATGGTGGATATCGATCCGCGCGCGCTGCAGGCCAAGGGACTCGCGCCGCTCGACGTGGTCAACGCGGTCAACGCGCAGAACCTGATCCTGCCGGGCGGCACGGCGAAGATCGGCACGAAGGAATACAACGTGCAGATGAACGGCAGCACCGACACAGTGGCCGCGCTCAACGATCTGCCGATCAAGACGGTCGCCGGCGGCGTGGTGTACGTGCGCGACGTCGCCCATGTGCGCGACGGCTACGCGCCGCAAACCAACATCGTGCGCAGCGACGGCAAACGCGCGGCGCTCCTGACCATCGAAAAATCCGGCAGCACCTCGACCCTCACGATCATCCAGCAGGTCAAGGCGATGCTGCCGCATATCGCCGCCGGCCTGCCGAGCGCGCTGCACATCACCGCGCTGTCCGATCAATCCGTGTTCGTGAAGTCGGCCGTGGTGGGCGTGGCGCGCGAGGCGCTGATCGCCGCCGCCCTCACCGCCCTGATGATCCTGCTCTTTCTCGGCAGCTGGCGCGCCACGCTGATCATCGCGGTATCGATTCCGCTCGCCGTGCTGACCTCGCTGATCGCGCTGTCCGCGCTCGGCCAGACCATCAACATCATGACGCTCGGCGGCCTTGCGCTCGCCGTGGGGATTCTCGTCGACGACGCCACGGTCGCCATCGAAAACATCACGCATCATCTGGAGAACGGCGAGCCGTTGCACGACGCGATCCTGAACGGCTCCGGCGAAATCGCCGTGCCGACTTTCGTCTCGACGCTGTCGATCTGCATCGTATTCGTGCCGATGTTCCTGCTCTCCGGCGTGGCCCGCTATCTGTTCGTGCCGCTCGCCGAAGCGGTGGTGTTCGCGATGATCGCGTCGTACTTTTTCTCGCGCACGCTGGTGCCGACCCTCGCGATGTATCTGATGCGCGCGCGCAGCAACGCGCCGGTCACCGGCAACGGTCCGATTGCGTGCCTGATCCGCTTTCAGGCCGGCTTCGAGCAGCGCTTCGAGCGGCTGCGCGAACGCTATCGCGGCGTGCTCGGCGCGGCGATAGCGAGTCCGCGCCGCTTCATCGCGATCTTTCTGCTGCTTTGCATCGGCTCGCTTGCGCTGGTGCCGTTCACCGGGCGCGACTTCTTCCCGGCGGTGGACACCGGCGAAATCCGCCTGCATCTGCGCGCGCCGACCGGCACGCGGATCGAGGACACCGCGAGCATTACCGACCAGGTCGAAGCCCGCGTGCGCGACGTGATCCCGAAGCAGGAACTCGCGGCGATGCTGGACAACATCGGCGTGCCGGTGAGCGGCATCAATCTGACCTACGACTCGTCGGACCCGATCGGCTCCGAGGATGCCGACGTGATGATCACGCTCGCGCCGAAACACAAGCCGACCGCGCAATACGTGGCGACGCTGCGCACCACGCTGACGAAAGACTTCCCCGGCGTCACGTTCGCTTTCCTGCCCGCCGACATCGTCAGCCAGATTCTCAACTTCGGCCTGCCCGCGCCGATCGATATCCAGATCGTCGGCAACAAGCTCGACGCCAACCGCGTGGTGGCGAACCGCCTGCTCGCGCAACTGCGCGGCGTGCGCGGCCTCGTCGACGCGCGCATTCAACAGCCCGGCGACGCGCCCGCGATCAACGTCAATGTCGACCGCACCCGGGCGATTCAGGCCGGCCTGCTGCAACGCGACGTGTCGCAGAATCTGCTGATCGCGCTCTCCGGCAGTTCGCAGACTTCGCCGAATTTCTGGCTCGATCCGCGCAACGGCGTGAGCTATCCGCTGATGGCGATGATGCCGCAGTACGACGTCAACTCGCTGCAGGCGCTCGCCAATATTCCGGTCGCGCAGAGCGGCGGCAGCTCCGGCGCGACGACGGCAGCGGCTTTGGCCTCGGCGGGCGGCGCCGGTCCCGCGCCGCAGAACCTGCTCGGCGCGTTGAGCACGCTGACACGCGGCACGCAGCAAGCCGTCGTCTCGCACTACAACGTGCAGCCGGTGCTCGATATCTTCGCGTCGGCGCAAGGGCGCGATCTCGGCGGCGTGGCGGCGGACGTGAACCGGCTCGTCGATCAGATCCGGCCGCAATTGCCGCCGGGCGCGTCCATCGTCGTACGCGGCCAGGTGCAGGCCATGCACGATTCGTTCAGCGGCCTCGCGAGCGGCCTCGTGTTCGCCATCGGCCTCGTCTATCTGCTGATGGTGGTCAATTTCCAGTCGTGGCTCGACCCGTTCATCATCATCAGCGGCTTGCCAGGCTCGCTCGCCGGCATCGCGTGGATGCTGTTCAGCACCGGCACCCGCCTGAGCGTGCCGGCGCTCACCGGCACCATTCTGTGCATCGGCATTGCCACGGCCAACAGCATTCTCGTCATCAACACCGCGCGCGAATTCCACCACGGCGGCCAGCCGCCGCTCGCGGCCGCGCTCGAAGCCGGCTTCAGCCGCTTCCGTCCGGTGCTGATGACGGCGCTCGCCATGCTGATCGGCATGCTGCCGATGGCGCTCGGCCTCGGCGACGGCGGCGAACAGAACGCGCCGCTCGGCCGCGCCGTGATCGGCGGCCTCGCGCTCGGCACGGTGTCGACCTTGCTGTTCGTCCCCGTCGTCTACGGGATGGTGCATGCGTGGCTCGACAAACGCCGCGCGGCTCGCAGCGAAAAACACGAATCCGCCGTCCCGGCCCGCACTCTTTGATTTCGACGAGACCTATCCCATGAACGATTCATCATTTCCGCCGGAGTCGGGTAAGCAGGCAACCACGGGCGTGGCAACCGCCGGCACCGCTCACACCGCTGGCGCTGCGCAAGCCGGCGCGGCCGCTCAGCCTGCAAGCGGCAACGAAAGCATGCACGCCGCCGACCCCACGTCCCACCGCGACCCCACCGTCAAACCGCGCCGCCGTCTCTGGCCGTTCGCGCTGAGCGGTCTTGCAGTGGCCTTGCTGATCGTCGGCATCGTGCCGCGTCTGCATGCAAGCGCCGCGCTCACGCAGCAAACGCAAGCGCAAAGCATGCTCAGCGTGTCGGTGGTCGCACCGCGCGCCGCGCCGACCGTCAACGAACTGCTGCTGCCGGGCGCCGTCACGCCATTTGCCGAAGCATCGATCTACGCGCGCACGAGCGGCTACCTCGCGCACTGGAACACCGACATCGGCGCGCAGGTGAAAAGCGGCCAGACCCTCGCGACGATCGAAGCCCCGGATCTGGACGCACAACTGCGCCAGGCCCGCGCCGACGAAGCCACCGCGCAGGCTAATTTCGACTTCGCGAAGACCACCGCGCAGCGCTGGCAGGAGATGTTGAAGACTCAATCGGTCGCGCAACAGGACACGGACATGAAGGTCAGCGACATGGAAGCCCGCCGCGCGATGCTGGCGTCGGCGCAGGCCAATGTCGCGCATCTCGCCGAGCTGGTTTCGTACGAGAAGATCACCGCCCCGTTCGACGGTGTGATCACCGCGCGCAACGTCGACGTCGGCGCGCTGGTGACAGCGGGCGGCACGCCCGGCACCGCGGGCATGTCGGGCGAGCTGTTCCATATCCAGCAGAACGGCGTGCTGCGCGTGTTCGTCGACGTGCCGCAGAACGACGCGCCGTACGTCACGCCGGCCACCGGCGTGTATCTGACCGCCCAGCAGTATCCGGGCCGTCGCATCGCGGCGAAGGTGGCGCGCAGCACCGGCTCGATCGATCCGACGAGCCGCACGCTGCGCGTCGAGGTCGACGTCGACAACAAGGACGGCGCGCTGATGCCCGGCGCTTACACGCAGGTGCATCTGCAATTGCAATCGACCACACCGGCGCTCGATCTGCCCGTCAGCGCCCTGCTGTTCCGGCCGGACGGCGTGACGGTCGCCGTGGTCGACAGCAACGGGCGGGCGCTGCTCAAGACCGTGCACATCGGCCGCGATTTCGGCACGCACGTGGAAATCACGACGGGACTCGCCGCCACCGATCGCGTGATCGACAACCCCGGCGATTCGCTCGCCACCGGCCAGATGGTGCAAATCATGCCGGCCATGCACAGCTGAGTGCCTCGTCACGTCACAGAAAGGATTTGCCGATGTTTCCCTGTCTCTTTCAAGGCCGCTGCCGCGCCGTGCGCTGGCGGCCACGCTGATCGGCGCGCTGCTCAGCGCGTGCTCGACCTTGCCGCCCTACCAGCGCCCGAGCGCCGACATTCCGGCGCACTACGCGGGCGCCGTGCAGACGGGCGCCGTGCATACGGGCGCCGCACCCGGCTGGGCGCAGGCCGCGCCGGCCGACGCCGCGCCGCGCGGCCCCTGGTGGACGCTCTTCAACGATCCCGTGCTGAACCAGCTCGAGGCGCGCATCGACGTGTCGAACCAGACCGTGCGCAAGGCCGTCGCGCAGGTTCAGCAGGCGCGCTCGATGGTGGACTATCAGCGTGCCGGATTCTTCCCGACCATCACCGCCGGTGTCGCGCAGGAGCGCTTCCGGACCTCGCAGAACGTCGAAGGGCGATCGCTCGCGGGCAAGACCGTGCCGGACTATTCGGCGGGCGTGGCCGCGAGTTGGGAGCCGGATCTGTTCGGACGGGTACGCGACAGCGTCAACGGCGCGCAGGCCGACGCGCAGGCGAGCGAAGCGGACCTCGAAGGCGTGCGCCTGTCGATGAGCGCCGATCTGGCCGTCGACTATTTCTCACTACGCTCGCTCGATACGCAGAAGAAGCTGCTCGACGACAGCGTGAGCGCCTACGCCGCCGCGTTGAAGCTGTTGCAGCAGCAGTTGAAAGACGGCGCGATCGATGCCTCCGCCGTCGCCCAGGCCACGACGCAGCTCGAAGCGACGCGCACACAAGACACCGACATCGACGTGACGCGCGCGCAGATGCAGCACGCGATCGCCACGCTGATCGGCGAGCCGGCATCGACCTTTACGCTGCCGCCGAACGGTTCGGCCGCGACGCCGCCCGCGATTCCACCTGGTGTGCCGTCGCAACTGCTGGAACGGCGTCCCGATATCGCCGCCGCCGAACGGCGCGTGGCGTCCGCGAATGCGCAGATCGGCGTGGCGCATGCGGCGTTTTTTCCGGATCTGGTGCTGTCCGCGAGCGCCGGTCTCGAAAGCACGTTTTTCGCGCCGTGGCTGAGCGCGCCGAGTCTGTTCTGGTCGCTCGGACCGCAACTGGCCGGCACGCTGTTCGACGGCGGCAAGCGCAAGGCCAGCCTGCACGGCGCCACGGCGCAATACGACGGCGCGGTCGCGGACTATCGTCAGTCGGTGCTGGTGGCGTTCCAGCAGGTCGAGGACAACCTGTCCGCCTTGCATGCGCTCACCGACGAAGCCGCCAGCCAACAGCGCGCCACCACGGCCGCGGACCTGTCGCTGCGGCTCACGACGAACCGCTTCAACGCGGGCGCGGTCAGCTATCTCGACGTGGTGACCGCGCAGACGATTGCGCTGACGAACCAGCGCATCGCGGATCAGATTGCCGAGCGGCAGTTGGAGTCGAGTGTGTTGCTGCTGAAGGCGTTAGGCGGGACGTGGGGTGGCGAAAGCCAGAGCGCGGCGGGGTCTGTGTAACCGGTTGTGCGTCCTCACCTGGCGCGCGGAAACCTCAGCACGAACCGCGTACTGCGCGCATCGCTCTCCGCATGCACCGAGCCGCCGTGCAGTTCCATGATGGTGCGCACGATGGCAAGCCCGAGCCCCGTCGACCCCATGGACCCTTGCGACAACCCCGCCGACGGCAGCGAACTGCGCGACGGATCGACCCGATAGAAGCGGTCGAAAATCCGTTCGAGATGCTCGGCGGGAATCGGCTGTCCCTGGTTCTCCACGGTCACGCGCACCGCGTCGGCGGACGCGCTCGCGTCCAGCACGATCTCGCCGACCGGCGGCGTATAGCGGATGGCGTTGGCGAGCAGATTGCTCACGGCGCGGCGAAACAGTTCGAGATCCGCCGTCACGTTGGCCGCGCCGTTCACGCGCACGCGCACATTCGCCTCTTCGGCAATGCCTTCGAAGTAGTCGGCGATATGGGTCAACTCCTGCCCCGCGTCGAATTCGCGCAGTTGTTTGACGAACTGCGGATGTTCGGCGCGCGCCAGAAACAGCACGCTCTCGATCATTCGCGAGAGCCGGTCGCACTCTTCCAGATTCGAGGCGAGGAGCGTTTCGTATTCATCGACGGAGCGCGGCCGGGCGAGCGCGACTTCAGCGGCGCCGCGCATGTTGCTGAGCGGCGTGCGCATGTCGTGCGCGAGGTCGGCGGTGAAACGCGACAGACGCTGGAAACCATGCTCGACGCGCTCGAGCATCGCGTTCAGCGAGGCCACCAGCGTCTCGAGTTCTCTCGGCACGCGCGCCACCGAGATCCGCGTATCGAGGCGATTCACCGTGACGAGGCTCGCGCTCGCCGCTATATCGCGCAACGGCCTCAGCGCCGCACGAATCAGCAGATAACCGAGCAGCATGGCCAGCGCCACGCCGGCCACGCCCGCCATGTTGAGCTTGTCGCGGTAACGGTCCAGCAGGAGCCAGCGGTCGCTCATGTTGCGCGCCACCAGCACGCTCGCCGTGTCGCCGTTACGCAGCCGCGCGTCCGTGAGAATGCCGCGGATCGGCGCGCCGCCGCGGCCGGTCCAGTCGCCGATATCCGTCTCGGTGATGCGCGCCGTCGCGGCAACCCGCGCGAGCGGCGGCAATGCCGCAATGGTCGCGGCGCCGCTTGCCGCATCCGGCACGGCGAGTGCGCCGGCGATGTTGTGTTCGATCGCCCGCGTGCCGTCGGGATCGAACACTTCCATCGACATGGCTTCGTTGCCGAGCACGATGCTTGTCAAGCGTTCGCTGTGCTCGCGAATGCCCTGCGCGGAATCCAGTTCTTCGGCGAGCCGCCGCGCGTGGCGCGCGGCGAGCACGATGTCGAGATTGTCCTGCGCCTTGATCTGCTTTTCGAGCGCGACATACAGAAAGCTGCCGACGAGCACGAAAACCGCCAGCGTCGTCGCGCCGAACGCCAGCGCAAGCGCCGCGGCAAGCGAACGGCCGCGCATCAAGCGATGTCCTTCAGTTCGAGCACATAGCCCACGCCGCGCACGGTGTGGATCAGCTTGACGGGAAAGTTGTCGTCGATCTTGGTGCGCAGGCGGCGGATCGCCACTTCGACCACATTGGTGTCGCTGTCGAAATTCATGTCCCACACATACGACGCGATCTGCGTGCGGCTCAGCACTTCACCCTGACGGCGCGCGAGCAGTTGCAACAGCGAGAATTCGCGCGGCGTGAGATCGATGCGCATGCCGCCACGCTTCACGCGCCGGCGGTTCACATCCATTTCCAGATCGCCCACCTTGATCAGTTCGCTTTCGCGTGGCGGGCCGCGGCGCGCCAACGTGCGCACGCGCGCCAGCAATTCGACGAAGGCAAAGGGCTTGACGAGGTAATCGTCCGCGCCGAGTTCGAGACCGCGCACGCGGTCGTCGACGTCGTCGCGCGCGGTGAGGAACAGCACGGGCGTAGTGCGCGTGGCGCGCAAGGTCTTGACGATGGTCCAGCCGTCCATGCCGGGCAGCATCACGTCGAGCACGATCACGTCGTACTCTTCTTCCTGGGCGAGGATCAGCCCTTGCGGGCCGTCGTTCGCCACGTCGACCGCATAGCCGGATTCTTCCAGGCCTTTCTTGAGGTAGGCCGCTGTTTTCAGCTCGTCCTCGATCACCAGGATTCGCATCGGTTGCTCCGCGTGGGCGTTGACGGTGAAATCATACCGTCAAGCACTCCGGCGGGTGATTACGATCCGGTAATGTTCACGCGCTCACTCAGGATGCGCGCCGGCCGTTTGCGACGAACCCTGCATGGTCGGCGCCAGAGCCCAGCCTGTTTCCCCCGCATGCGGCGCCGCAGCACCGGCATACCGTAGTTTCTTCACCCGGCCGAACAGGCCGCGCCGCCCGCTGCAATGCGGCGTAACGGCGGTACCGCCGCGAGGGTTGCGACCTATTCGACGTTGTCCGCGACATCGGTCATACGGATCATGTGCGGTTTGACGACGTCGTCCTCGTCGTCATGGGTGTCCGTGGGCGGATGGATCAAGGCTTCGAGCCGCGCCTTGGTCGCCAGAAACTCGGGCGACGTGACCTGCGAATAATCGCGCGGCCGCGACACCGGCACTTCGATCAGCTCCTGCACCTCGCCGGGATTCGCCTTCAGGACCAGGATACGGTCGGCGAGAAAAATCGCCTCGTCCAGATCGTGCGTGATGAACAGCACGGTCACGTCGATGTTGCGCCAGATATCGAGCAGGTGCGTCTGCATCTTCGCGCGCGTTTGCGCGTCGAGCGCGCCGAAGGGTTCGTCCATCAGCAGAATGCGCGGCCGGTTGGCGAGCGCGCGGGCAATCGCCACGCGCTGCTTCATGCCGCCCGACAACTGATGCGGATAGGCATTGGCGAATTTCGTCAGGCCGACCAGATCGAGCCATTGCAGCGCCTCGCGTTCCGCATGCAGGGTGCTGTGGCCGTTCATCTTCAGACCGAACATGACGTTCTTCTTGACCGTCAGCCACGGAAACAGCGTGTAGCCCTGAAACACCATGCCGCGGTCGGCACCCGGCCCCTGCACGGGCTTGTCGTCGAGCAGCACGCTGCCGCTCGTCTGCCGCTCCAGCCCGGCGAGAATGCGGATCAGCGTGGACTTGCCGCAGCCCGACGGTCCGATCACGCAGACGAACTCGCGCCGGTGCGTCTTGAAGCTGATGCCGTCGAGCGCCGTGCACTCGCCTTGCGGCGTCTCGAAGCGCTTGCCGAGATCGCGCACCTCCAGAATCACCTCGCGCGATTTCAGGCGGTCGAAACGCTCGCGTACCGCTTCGGACTGGATCAGGTACGACGGAATCGGTTGCGGATTTAACATGATGGAATCCCTTGAATGCGGTGCGGTGCTGTGCTTGCGATAGGCCGTGTCACGAAGCCGTCCACTACGCCTTGAGCGTGCGGTCCCACGGGAACAGCTTGCGGCCGAGCAAGGCCAGCACGAGATCGGTGCCGAGCCCGATGATGCCGATCATCATGATCGCCGCGTAGACGTTGTCGAAGTGCTCGTAGCGCGCCTGCTGCGTGATGTACCAGGTGATGCCGGAACTGGTGCCGACCAGTTCCGCCACGATCAGGTAGGTCCACGCCCAGCCGAGCAGAATGCGCTGGTCGCGGTACAGGTCGGGCAGGATGCCGGGAATCACCACATGGGTGAGCAGCTTGAGCTTCTTCGTGCCGAGCGTCATGGCGGCTTCGAACAGGCCGTACTCGAGCTTGCGGGTGGTGTTGGCCACGATCAGCACCTGCTGGAACAACGTGCCGATCACGATGATCGCGATCTTCGGGCCGTCGTAAATGCCGAGGATCGCCACCATCAAGGCGCCGAACGCGGGCGCCGGCAAGTAGCGGAAGAACTCGAAGAACGGCTCCTGCAGGCGGGCGATCGCGCTGTACGTGCCGCACACGATGCCGATCGGCACGCCGATCACCGACGACAGCACGAAGCCCCAGAAAATCACCTGAATGCTGTGCCACAGGCTCTGATGCAGCCACACGCCGTCGCGCGATGCGGGCGGCGTGGTAAACGCGGTGTAGAACGCGCGCAGCACTTCATGCGGCGCGGGCAGATACACCGGGTTGACCGGCTCGCCTGCCGGCAAGGCCGTATGGGCCTCGCGCGCGTGGGCAAGTTCGTCGGCGAACACCTCCTTGTCGACGCGCATGCCCGGCTGGAAATAGTCGACGCTGCCCGGGCTGTCGATCAGCACCTGCGGATGCCAGATGATCGGCACGTAGCTGACCAGACACCAGACGAGAAGCGGCAGCAGGAACGAGCCCGCGCCCAGCAGCCATTTGCCGCGCGCGGAGAGTTCGCGGCGCACCGCGAACCATTCGGTTCTGTCAATGACGGCCATGTGATTCTCCGGGGCGGACTGCGGTTGCGTCGTGGGCGAACGTCGGGACCGCGGCCCTTTCGTCGATTTTGTCGATTTCGTTGCTTTCGTCGAGCCACGCACGCGCCAGATCGAGCAGCATGGCGTCCTCGTGCGCGCGCGCGACAAAGGTCACACCGAACGGCAGACCCGCGTGTTTGCCGACCGTGCAGACGCCGGCCGGCACCGCCAGCGCGGACAGGTCGAGCAGGTTGACGAAGTTCGTGTAGTAGCCGAAGCGCGAATTCACCCGGATCGGGTCCGCTTCCAGTTCGTCGACGGTGGCGGTCGTCGCCGAGGTCGGCGTGACGATGGCGTCGATCCGCTGCCAGACGTCGGCGGCCTGCATGCGCAGGAACGCGAGGCGGTCGAAGGCGGCGAACGCATCGGCCGCGCTCCAGCGCGCCGCGCCGCCGATAATCTCGCGGATCACCGGATGCAGCGCGTCGGGCTGCGTGTCGACGAACTCGCGGATCGCCGCGAGCCGCTCCGCCACCCACGGCCCTTCGTAGAGCAGCCGCGCGGTGGCGAGGAACGGCTCGAAGTCGATTTCGATCAGTTCGGCGCCGGCCGCACGCAAGCACGTCAGCGCGGCGTCGAAAGCGTGCGCGTATGAGGCGTCGCCGAAAAATTCGAGCTGGCTCGCGCGCGGCACGCCGAAGCGCACACCGCGCAGCGACGCTTGCGTGGCAAGCGGTGCGGATGTCTGCGGCGGCTGGAATTCGCGCGCATACGGGTCGTCCGCCGTCACGCCGCGCGCGGCGTCGAACACGCACTGCGCGTCGTTCGCCGAGCGCGCGAAGATCGACACGCAGTCGAGCGATTTGCACGCCGGCACCACGCCGAGCGTGCTCAACACGCCCTTGGTCGGCTTCAGCCCGATCAGGCCGTGAAATGCCGCGGGCACGCGTCCCGATCCGGCCGTGTCGGTGCCCAGCGAAAACGCCGCCAGCCCGAGCGCGACCGATACCGCCGAGCCGGAACTCGAACCGCCCGACGCGTAACGCCGATCGAGCGCGTTGCGGCACGCGCCATGCGGCGAGCGCTGGCCGGACAAGCCGGTGGCGAACTGGTCGAGATTGGTCTTGCCGATCGGAATCGCGCCGGCGGCGATCAGGCGCGCGACCACCGCAGCGCTGGCCGTGGGCGTGTACGCATAGGCCGGACACGCGGCGGTGGTCGGAATCCCCGCCAGATCGATGTTGTCCTTGATGGCGAACGGCACGCCGTAGAGCGGCAGCGTGTGCATGTCACGGCCTTCGAGCGCATCGGCGTAACGCATCATCTCAGCGCGGCTCAACGGGCGGATCCACGCGTGATGCGGGTCGTCGCCCGAGGTGCGGGCGGCAATCGCGTCCACCAGTTGCGCGGGCGTGAGACTGCCGGCGCGGTAGCGCGCCCGCAGCCCGGCGATCGACATGGACGGGAACAGATCGTCGGGTGATTTCATTTGCACGTAGCCTCCTCGGCGGCGTCGGCTGCAATGCCGGCGCGCATCACCATCAAGCGTTGACCCGCGACGACCGCCGCGCCCTCCGCGCAGTCGATCGTTTCGATCACGCCGTCGCCGATCGCGGTGACGGAGATTTCCATCTTCATCGACTCGACGATCGCCACCACTTGCCCGTCGCTCACCCGTTCGCCTTTGCCGACCAGCAGCTTCCAGACGCTGCCCGACACGTCGGCGACGATGCCTTGCTGGCCGGCCGCAAGCGCGTCGTTCGCAGGGTTGCCGGCGGCTGCATCGCCATCCGTTTCGCCGACGTACTCGGCATGTCCGGCCGCGTTCCAGCGCTCGCGTTCCGCGTCGAAGGCGGCTTGCTGCGCGCCTTTGAAGGTGGCGATCGACTCGGCTTCGGCCTTCAGGAAGCGGTTGTACGCGCCGAGATCGAACATGGACTCCTCGATCTTCAGACTCGCGCGGCCCGCGATGAAATCCGTGCGCAGCTCGGCCAGTTCGGCCTCGCTGACTTCGTAGAAACGGATCTCATCGAAGAAGCGCAGCAGCCAGGGCTTGCCCGCCTCGAATTCGCGCGTCGTGCGATAGCGGTTCCACATCTGCACGGTGCGGCCGACGAACTGATAGCCGCCCGGCCCTTCCATGCCGTACACGCACAGATACGCACCGCCGATGCCCACCGCGTTCTCCGGCGTCCAGGTGCGCGCCGGGTTGTATTTGGTGGTGACGAGCCGGTGGCGCGGATCGAGCGGCGTGGCGACCGGCGCGCCGAGATACACGTCGCCTAGACCCATGACCAGGTAGCGCGCGTCGAACACGATGCGCTTCACGTCGTCGATACTATTCAGCCCGTTGATGCGGCGGATGAACTCGATATTGCTCGGGCACCACGGCGCGTCGGGACGCACCGATTGCATGTAGCGTTCGATCGCGATCCGCGTCGACGGGTCGTCCCAGGAGAGCGGCAGATGCACGATGCGGTTGGGCACGCGCATCGCGTCCACGGCGGGCAGCTCGCGCTCGGCCTGCTGCAGATGCGCGAGCAAAGCGTCGTGCGACAGCACGCGCGGGTCGAAATGCACCTGCAGCGAACGGATGCCCGGCGTCAGATCGACGATGCCCGGCAAGCGGTGCGCGTCGAGCCAGTTCATCAACGCATGCACGCGAAAGCGCAGGTTCAGGTCGAGCACGAGCGGACCGTATTCGATCAACACGTTCTGATCGCCGGAGCGGCGATAGACCACGCCGGTGCCCTCGCCCGCGGTAGGATCGCGATAGAGGATGCAATCGTGGGCCGGCTCGCTCGCCTGCGTCACGCGTTCCGCCGCTAGGACCGGCACCCGTTCGAAGCGCACCGTATCGCCGGGGCGCAGTTGACCGAGCTTCCACAACTCCTCGCCCACCACGGTGACCGGACAGACAAAGCCGCCCAGGCTCGGACCGTCAGGGCCGAGAATCACGGGCATGTCGCCGGTGAAATCCACCGCGCCGACCGCATACGCGTTGTCGTGAATATTCGACGGATGCAGCCCCGCCTCGCCGCCGTCCGTGCGCGCCCATTGCGGCTTCGGGCCGATCAGGCGCACACCTGTACGGCTGGAGTTGTAGTGCACTGTCCAGCGCGTGCCGTAGAGCATCGCGATGTCGTCGGGCGTGAAGAAATCGGGCGCGCCGTGCGGGCCGTCGAGCACGCCGAGCGTCCAGTCGTGCGTCAGCACCGGCACCCGCGCCGGATCCAGTTGCGCGCCCGCTTCGCCGCGGCCCGCGCCGTCGGCGAGATGCAGCACGTCGCCCTTGCGCAGCGCGCGCCCCGCGTGGCCGCCGAACTGGCCGAGCGTGAAGGTCGCCTTGCTGCCCAGATAGTCCGGCACTTGCAGACCGCCCTTGAGCGCGAGACACGCGCGCATGCCCGCGCCCGTCACGCCGCCGAGCTTGAGCACCGAACCCGCCGGCGCGCGTGTGACCTGCCAGAGTACGACCGCTTCGCCGTCGAGCGTGGCGGCAAGCGGCGCGCCACCCAGCACGAAGAGCGTCGCGGTGTTAAAGCGCAGCGTGGCGCCGACCATCGCGCATTCGAGCCCCGCGGCGTCGGCGGGATTGCCGAGCAGTTCGTTGGCGAGGCGGAACGACAGATCGTCCATCGGACCCGACGGCGGCACGCCGATGTCCCAGTAGCCGGTGCGCCCCGGCGTCTGCTGCACCGTGGTCTGCACGCCGCCGTCGAGCACGTCGATCGTATGCGGCGCGAACATGAAGCGCGACAGGAACGCGGTGGTCTGCTCACCACGCGCAAACGTCGCCGAGCCGGCTATGGCGCGCAGATAGTCGAGATTCGTCTCGATACCGTAGAGCTGCGTTTGTTCGAGCGCGGCACGCAACGCGGCAAGCGCGGCCTCGCGCGTCTCGCCTTTGACGATCAGCTTCGCGAGCAACGGATCGTAGAACGCGCTGATTTCCGTGCCGGAATCGACCCAGGTGTCGACCCGCGCGTCGGCGGCGAACGCGACATGCGTCAGCACGCCCGCACTCGGTTGAAACTGCTTGTGCGGGTCTTCCGCATACAGGCGCACCTGGATGCTCGCGCCCTGCGGCGCCGGCGCCAGCGTGTCGAGCGGCGCGAGTTCACCCGCGGCCTCGCGAATC
Source organism: Paraburkholderia sp. RL17-373-BIF-A (assembly GCF_046030175.1). NCBI lineage: Bacteria > Pseudomonadati > Pseudomonadota > Betaproteobacteria > Burkholderiales > Burkholderiaceae > Paraburkholderia > Paraburkholderia sp. RL17-373-BIF-A. Next base: position 106,491 of record NZ_JARESO010000013.1, on the reverse strand, counting down.
ATCCACTCGACCAGATCGATACCCGTGACTTCCTCCGTAACGCAGTGCTCCACCTGCAATCGCGTGTTCACTTCGAGGAAATAGAAACGGCGCGTGTCGGCATCGAAAACGAACTCCACGGTGCCCGCGGATTTGTACTTCACCGCCTGGGCGAGCCGCACGGCGCTCGCATGCAGCGCGCTTCGTTCCGCGTGTGTGAGTCCAGGCGCGGGGGTCTCCTCGATCACCTTCTGGTTGCGCCTCTGTACCGAGCAATCGCGTTCGCCGAGCGATATCACGCCGCCACGGCCATCGCCGAAAATCTGCACTTCGACGTGGCGCGCGTTTTCCACGAACTTTTCGAGGTACACGCCCGCGTTGGCAAAGTTCGCCTCGCCGAGCCGCGCGACCGACGCAAACACGCTCTCCAGTTGCACCGCGTCGCGGCACAGCGACATGCCGATCCCGCCGCCGCCCGCGGTGCTTTTCAACATTACCGGATAGCCGATCGCCTCCGCCTCGCGCAACGCCGCGCCCACGTCGGGCAGGAGCGCGGTGCCGGGCAGCAAGGCGACGTCGTTGGCTCGCGCAAGTTCGCGCGCCGTGTGCTTCAGGCCGAACTCGCGCATCTGCGCGGGCGTTGGGCCGATGAAGCGAATCCCGACGTCGTCGCACGCTTGCGCGAAGGCCGCATTCTCGGACAGAAAACCATAGCCGGGATGCACGGCGTCGGCGCCGCACGCGCGCGCCGCTTCGAGAATCGCAGCGCTGTTCAGATAGCTCTGCGCCGCGAGCGCCGGGCCGATGCACACGGCTTCATCGGCGAGCATCACATGCATGGCGTGGCGATCGGCTTCGGAGTACACCGCGACCGACGCGATGCCAAGCCGCTTGAGCGTGCGTATCACTCGACAGGCAATCTCGCCGCGATTGGCGATCAGGACTTTGCGGAAGCTCATTGGGCGTCCCATATCGTCAGTCGCACGGGCGTCGGGTTATAGCCGTTGCACGGATTGTTCAACTGCGGGCAGTTCGAAATCAGCACGGTGACATCCATCTCGGCGCGCATCTCGACGTATTTGCCCGGCGCGGAGATGCCGTCCTCGAAGGTCAGTTTGCCGAGCGGCGTCACCGGCACGTTCATGAAGAAGTTGATGTTGCTGACGATGTCGCGCTTGTTGAGTCGCGTCCCCACGCCGCATGTGCAATGCGTGATCGCATGCAGGAAGCTGTCGCGGCAGCTATGCATGTAGCGCTTGTCGAGCGTGTAGCGCACCGTGTTGCTTTCGGCCGCGCAAGCGCCGCCGAGCGTGTCGTGGCGGCCGCACGTGTCGGCCACGATGCTCAGCATCGGCTTGCCGAGGTTCGACACCAGTACGCTGCCGGCGGACAGATAAAGATTGCGTTGCGCGCGGATCGTGTCCTGCGCGCTATAGCGTTCGAGCGGATCGGCGCTGTTATAGAACAGCGTGTCGACCGCCTGATTGCCTTCCAGGTCGAGAATGCGGAACACCTGTCCGCGCTTGACTTCGTGCAGCCACGGTTCGCCGGAAGGCAGTGTGAGGTCGTAGACCGCATGACGGAGTTCGAGCTTACTTTCGATGATAGGCATCGCGGGTCTCCTTAAACGAACAGACGGTCGGTGTTGACAAAGCCGCGCCCGTTCTCGGGGCACGCCGAGCGGCAGGGATCGTCGGCCGGTACGCAGGCGTCGGCCGCATACGCGCGGTACGCGATCAGCTTGACGGGCCTCGGTTCGTATTCGGATGAAGGGTCGAGCGGATGCGGCGCGCTCGAAAACACCGCGAGCGTATCCATTTCGAAGCGCAGGTCGAACGCGGCGCCGGCCGGCGAATGGCCCACCACGAAGTCGAGCGCGCCGTCCTCGCCGATCGCGAGTTTGCTGAAGAAGTTGATGTTGGCGACGAGGTCGCGTGTGCCGAGCCCATGCTTCGCCAGTTCGAGCAACAGGCTGTCGCGGCCGTTGCGGATCATCGCATTGCGATGCTGCTGATAGCGGGCCACGCCGTATTTTGCGGCGAACAGTTCCGCGTCGCCGACGCCGCCGAGCGGGTCGTGCCAGCCGAGCGTGTCGGCGGTAATCGAGGCCAGCACGCGGCCCATATCCGAATAGAGCACGTGGCCGCGCGTCAGATGCGCGGTGTGCTGCGCCTTCAGCGTATCGGCCATGTTGTAGCGTTCGAGCGGTTCGTCGTGCCGGTAGAGCACGGCGGCCAGGTTCGCGCCGCCTTCGGTATCGACCACGCGCAACGCCATGCCACGGCGCAGCACGCCGGACCAGTGCGTGCCGGCGGGAATCACCGTTTCCCACGCCACATGCGGGATCGGTGCGAGTTCGACAGGGGATTGCGTCGACATGGAGGCTCCAGGGTATCGGTTGGGAATAAGCGTGAGAGGGCGATTGACCGACATCGCGACCTCCCGGGCTTTTATCCCTCCGTGGAGCCTCGCCGGCGCCTTGAAAGAAGGTGAACGGCAAGACCGGATTGCTCTCGGACCAGGCATCGTGCGCATGAAGCACTCGACCGGAACCCTAGCGATCCTGAAGATGATGCAAATTACTTCGCACCTCTCGCTGCGTAGCTAAGCGAGTTGTGTGCCAGGCTCATGTCGAGCATGCGGCAAGCGCGGCGTGGCAAGGGATTGGATGTGATGAGCGATTCAGTTTGCTAGGTGAGGGTCGGCGGCACGCGCACCAGCGTCGTTTGTGAATCCGCACCAGTTGAATGCGCCGGGCACCACGATTGGGCTCGATATGAGCGCGCGCGACACTGGCGATGGCTCTAGCCGATGGCATGGTGTGTGCGTATCAATGCACCACGTCCACCACCTTCATCACTCGACCATGCCGACGCTTGCCGCTATTCGACGCGCGCTGTACACCCTGATGTCGGCACGTTTCATCGAACTGCAAAAGCAGCAGCGCCGCTCGTAGTCAGAGCGGCGCTGTTGTCGTGACACTCAACCTTGGGCATCCAGTTCCGTGCTCGCATAGCGCGCCTGCTGGCCGAAGCTCGCCAAGGCCTTCGAACCGTCGGGCAACACCAACTCCCCTCGTTCGAGACGTTCCTTCAGATAGGTAAAGCTCTGCGCCGTCTGCGCGAACAGATGGTCGCCGGCCGACACGGGCGGATATTTCGCCACCGCTTCGGGCGTCGCGAACTGCTGCAGCGGTGCGACGATCGTGTGATAGTCGCAGGCAAAAAAGAGCGGGAACGAGTAGCGCTCCTCCCTCACTTTGCGCACGCGATGCGACGTCGCGACATAGGTCCCGCCTGTCCACACTTCCAGCATGTCGCCGATGTTCACGACGAACGCGTTCTCGACCGGCGGCGCATCGATCCACTCGCCCTCGCCGTTCATCACTTCAAGTCCGGGCGCGGTCGGCAACAGGATCGTGAAGCATTCGTAGTCGGTATGCGCGCCGATGCCGGGGCGGTCTTCCGCGGATGGATCGAGCGGATAGTGGATCAGGCGTAACTGGCTCGGCGGCTTGCGCAGATACTGGTCGAAGTGCTGTTCGGGCAAGCCGAGCGCAAGCGAGAAGCCGCGAAACAGGGCGCGGCCGAGTTCGAATGCCGCTTCGTAATAGCCGCCCACCGCCTCGCGAAAACCCGCTTGTTCGGGCCAGCTATTCGGGCCGAGCATCGGCGTGCCGGCGCGTACGTCGGGGTCGTCGGCGGGCAGTTCGCGGCCGGTGTCGAAGGCTTCCTTCCTGTCGCGCTTGCCGGCCGCGAAAACTTCCTCGCCTTCGGGCACGTAGCCGCGATGCGCGGCCGACTTGCCGATGTAGTAGCGCATCTTCCAGTCATGTTCGGCGGCGAAGAAGCGCTTGGCCTGCTCGATCAGCGCGCGCTGCTGTTCGCGTGATACCTGGTGGCCGGTGACATAGAAGAAGCCGGCCTCGCGTGCCGCGCGATCGAGTTCGCGCGCGGTCGCGAGGCGCTGGTTCTTGTCGTCGCTGAAAAGGCCGCTGACGTCGACGATGGGTAACTGCTGAAAACGGGTGTGGGTTTGGCTCATGAGAGGCGCCTACGCAAGCTGCGGGTTAGTGTGCGTTTGCCGTCCGCCGCGAACCTCACGGGCGGCGAGAAATGCAGCCAGATGGCGCCGTTCCTCGCGGCCCATCCATGTGTTGATCTCCCACAGATCGGCCACCGGCGCGTTCGTAAACGGCAGCGTGTGCAGATAGCCGTCGGGGCCGAACTCCGGCGTCATCGTCGTGAGGGTGTAGCCCTGCTCGATCTGCGCGGTCCACAGCGCTTCCCAGATGCGCTGATGCGAGGCGAGGCAGTCCGCGTACTCGGGCGCCGCCGGGTGCGGCACCTGCGGACCTTGCGGATAACCGACACGCCCATGCAGATGATGCGCATGCGGCGCCAGTTCGAGAATCGTGTCCCACTCGCTGTCGAGCAGCCGCTCGCACACCGACACCCAATGGCTGAAGTCGCAGGTCAGCTTGAGCGCGGGCACGGCGCGCGCGACGTCGCGAGTGATCCACGGGTTGTAGAACGAGCGCCCGCGATGCGTTTCGAAGCTGCAGATCACGTCGTGTTTCGCGGCGATCTCCACGGCGCGCGAGAAAAAGTCCACCTGTACCGCCGCCGGCCACGCGTCACAACCGGCCATCACGTTGAAGAAGCGCGGTTCGAGCGGCTTGCCCCAGACGATCTTCTCCTCGAAGTCCCGCAGATGATCGGCCGGCGTCGCCGAACGCTCCGGCACATAGCTGCCGGCCGTAGTAATCTCCGCGATGAAACTAAAATCTTCGTCCGCGATGGCCTGCGCAAACGCGTCGCGCGCCGCGCCGCCGGCCGGCACGGGCGCTTCGATGCCGTCGAAGCCGGCTGCCCGCACGAGCGGAGCGGCATCGCGAGGACCGCCGTCGAATCCCCAGAACGTTTTGAACAATTCGAATTTCATCGCTTCTCCATTTGCATGCAAAATTGCATGCAATAGTACACATGAAAAGCACGAGTCAATAAACTATCGGAGCGTGGCCGCACATTATTTCCGCGCGCCCGATTTCCGGCTCAATTAGCACTTAAACTGTGCAGCCCTCCTCCTCGTGGTGAATCGATGAAGAAGAAAATTGCGCGTACCAAGGGGCAAGCCGTCGCGCGCGCCATTCTCGACATGGACTGGCAGTGGTCGGCGCATTTCGGCGATCTCGGCCTGAACGACCTGAACTACAGCGATCTGTTCTGCCGCATGTGGGTGGATCAGGACGACTACTTCGCCAAGACCGCGCTCTACGAATTCATGCCGGGCGTGAGCCGCCGCACCGCCGTGCGCTACGTGCAGGAGTTGATCGACAGCGGCTGGCTGCTGGAGACGAGTTCCGCCGCGGATCGCCGCATCAAGCAGGTGCGCCTCGCGGCCTCGATCGAAGAACGTCTGGAGCAGTTTCTTGCCTATGTGCATCAACGGTTTGCGGCGCTGGATTGACAGTGCCTACGCGGGACGTGGGGGTAAAGCGTCCGCATACTCTCCGCCGCAAATCCCGCTGGCATATTTCTCGCTAGATGTTTGACCGAGAGGTGCGGCAGCGTCGCATCTTAGGGATGCTAGGGTTCCGGTTCGCGAGAATGTCTGGTCCGAGAGCAGCCCGGTGCGCCGACTGGTTCGATGCAGGCTTCATTGCAAGCACGAACCGACGGCCGCACTACACGGCGGGACAAAAGCCCGGGAGATTGGCGATAGCAATGTCTATCGTGCCTCTCCGTGGCCGGTGTGTGTCTCCCGCAGTTTCCGCGCTTGATCGTAGCTTGCTCGCGGGAACCGGTCATGTTGTTTCATCGCGCAGTCGCCGCGCGGTCCAACTCAACAATCGCAATTGACCGGTCTCCTGGAGAAAACGATGAAACGCTTCGAATCCGTCCGCACTTCCCGTGCTTCACTCGCCTTGCCTGCCCGCTTCGCCTCGGCCCTTCGCGTGCGTGGCGCCCTCGCCACGGCCGCCGCCGCACTCGCTCTCGGTCTTACCGCGGGTCTTGCCGCCACGCCGGCGCAAGCGGCCGCGCCGCTCGCCATCGGCTATAGCGACTGGCCCGGCTTCGTCGCCTTCCAGGTCGCCATCGAAAAAGGCTGGTTCAAGGAAGCCGGCGTGGACGTCAATTTCCAGTGGTTCGATTACTCGGCGTCGCTCGATGCGTTCTCCGCCGGCAAGCTCGACGCGGTCGGCGCGACCAACGGCGACGCGCTCGTGACCGGTGCAAGCGGCGCGAAGAACGTGATGATCCTGCTGACCGACTATTCGAGCGGCAACGACATGATCGTCGCCAAGCCGCCGGTGCGCACAGTGGAAGGATTGAAGGGCAAGAAGGTCGGCGTCGAAATGGGCCTCGTCGATCACCTGCTGCTCGACACGGCGCTCGAAAAACACGCGCTGAAGGAATCGGACCTGACGCTCGTCAATGCGAAGACCAACGAATTGCCGCAGGTGCTCGCCTCGTCCGGCGACGTCGCCGCGGTCGGCGCCTGGCAGCCGAACGCGGGCGAAGCGCTCAAACGCGTGCCGGGCTCGCGGCCGATCTTCACCTCCGCCGACGCCCCCGGCCTGATCTACGACGCGATCACCGTCAATCCCGTCAGCCTGCAATCGCGCAAGGCGGACTGGGCCAAGGTGATCAAGGTCTGGTACCGCTGCGTGGCCTATATCAACGATCCGAAGACACAGCCGGACGCGGTCAAGATCATGTCCGCGCGGGTCGGTCTCACGCCGGCGCAGTATCTGCCCTTGCTGAAAGGCACGCATCTGCTTGACTCCGCCGCGGCCAGGAAAGCCTTCACCAAGGGCGACGGGCTCGACTCCGTGTACGGTTCGAGCGTGAACGCCGACAAGTTCAACGTGCGCAACGCCGTGTACAAACAGTCGCAGAATGTGAGCGCCTATATCGATCCGGCACTCGCCAACGCGCAGTAAGCGACCCGCCAGGCACGGCATCCATAACAGCTGAAATAGCCCGCAGACCCGAAACTGTTATTCTTGCGTCTCTCCCGACCGTCAACTGGTCGCCTGCCGCCTTCGGGCGGCACTCCAAGCGGCGCTTTTGCGCCCGACTTCCGAGAGACAGGAATTTGCATGTTCGGTTTTCTGCGCGGCTATTTTTCCAACGACCTGGCAATCGACCTCGGCACGTCGAACACCCTGATTTACATGCGCGGCAAGGGCATCGTTCTCGATGAACCCTCGGTGGTCTCGATTCGTCAGGAAGGCGGTCCGAACGGCAAGAAGATCATTCTGGCCGTCGGCAAGGAAGCAAAACAGATGCTCGGCAAGGTGCCGGGCAATATCGAGGCGATCCGCCCGATGAAGGACGGCGTGATCGCCGACTTCAACATCACCCAGCAGATGATCAAGCGCTTCATCCAGATGGCACACGAGTCGCGTATGTTCGCGCCGTCGCCGCGCATCATCATCTGCGTGCCGTGCGGGTCCACTCAGGTGGAGCGGCGCGCGATCAAGGAGGCGGCGCATAGCGCGGGCGCCTCGCAGGTCTATCTGATCGAGGAGCCGATGGCCGCGGCCACCGGCGCGGGCTTGCCGGTGTCGGAAGCGACCGGCTCGATGGTGGTCGATATCGGCGGCGGCACCACGGAAGTGGGCGTGATCTCGCTCGGCGGCATCGTCTATAAAGGCTCGGTGCGCGTGGGCGGCGACAAGTTCGACGACGCGATCGTCAACTACATTCGCCGCAACTACGGCATGCTGATCGGCGAGCAAACGGCCGAAGCGATCAAGAAGGAAATCGGCTCCGCGTTTCCGGGCTCCGAGGTCAAGGAAATGGAAGTCAAGGGCCGCAATATGTCCGAAGGGATTCCGCGCAGCTTCACGGTGTCCAGCAACGAGATTCTCGAAGCGCTGACCGATCCGCTCAACCAGATCGTCTCGGCCGTGAAGATCGCGCTGGAACAGACGCCGCCGGAACTCGGCGCGGACATCGCCGAGCGCGGCATCATGCTGGCGGGTGGCGGTGCGCTGCTGCGCGATCTCGACCGGTTGCTCGCCGAGGAAACCGGCTTGCCGGTGTTCGTCGCCGAAGCGCCGCTGACCTGCGTGGTGCGCGGCTCGGGTATGGCGCTCGAACGGATCGACAAGTTCGGCGGGGCGTTCTCTTACGAGTGAGCCTGGCTCGCATCAGGAGATTCAAGCCGCTCACGACACGAAGGGCAGCTTGCTATCGCGCGCCGCGGCGAGCATCGACAGTGTGATCTTGCGCACTTCCAGCTTGCTCTGCGTGATATGCGCGCGCAGCAGAATGATGGCTTCGGTCAGGCGGTTGCGTTCGATCAGGTTGAGCATGGTGGCATGCTCGTCGTAAGTGGCGCTGGTGCGGTGCGGCTTCAGAAAATCGAGCCGCCGCACGATGCGGATGCGCTCGGTCACTTCGTTATGCACGCGCAGCATTTCCGCATTGCCGGTGGCGGCGACCAGTTGACGGTGAAAGTTTTCGTCAATGCCGAACATTTTCACCGGATCGCTCTCACGCAATTCCGGCGCGACGCACCAGATCGCTTTCAATTCCTCGACGGCCGCATGCGCGATATCGCCGCCCGCGCCGACCCGCTCCACCGCCGCGACTTCCAGCACGATGCGCAGATCGTAGAGCTGATCGAGCTGATCGAAATTGATCGGCGACACTTTCCAGCCGCGCCGGAAACCCACTTCCAGATAGCCTTCGCGTTGCAGACGGAACAGACCGTCGCGCATCGGCGTGCGTGATACGCCGTAGTGTTGCGCAATGCCGTTCTCCGAAAAACGGTCGCCGGGAAACAGGCGAAAGCTGAAGATGTCGTTTTTGAGCTGCTGATAAACCTGCTCGGCGAGCGGGTTGGCCGCGGCCGGCGCGGCGGGCGTCTCCAGCAGATTGGTCGGGTCGTCGTTCATGATGCCAAGGTCCCTTTTTTCTTGTTATCAGCGTTTCATGGCTTGGCGATAAGGCTCACGTGCGCGGGTTGCCCTGCTTCCACAAACCGCCGCAATGAGCGAATCGCACCTTCGGATACTTCGCGGTCATCTTCAGCACGTGCGGGTCTAAGTAGCCGAACGAGGTCGCGAAGATCAGCGTGGCGCCGTCCTGTTCGATCATCGCTTCCATCGTCTTCTGCACGGCGATGGTCTCGGGCACGTTCTCTTCTTCCACCACCTTCACGTCCGGCATCTTCTTGATCACCGCGGCGGCTTGCGCCTGTGCCTGGTTGTCGCCGTAGTCGCCACGCGCGCCGACGTAGATCTCGCCGACGGTGGTCTTCGGCGCGGCGAACACCGACTGGATGGGCAGAATATTGCCGAGCGTCGACAGGCTGGCGTTCTTGATGAAATGGCGGCGGCTGGTCATGGCGTCCAATTCCCGATCGAAGGTTAAAGAGCGCGGGTCCGGGGATCGGTTGACGTGTTTCACTTCAGGCTGGCGAGATACGCGAGCCAGCCGCCGAACGGCGTGATGTCGAGCGCGCCGCTGTCGTCATCCACGGCCGACGGCTCGCAGATGAAACCTTTCACGCTGTGGCCGTCGGCGAGTTGCAACGTGCCGATGCCGAGCGGCGCGGGCACGTCGGCGACGAATTGGCCGAAGGTGCGCAGCGGCACTTCCCATAGTTCGATGGCGATCGGCTGGCCTTGCTGCTGCGTCGCGCGCACGAGACCGGGTTTCGGCGGCTGCGTGTTGGCGAGCGCGTAGAGCTTGTAGCCGGGCGCGGTGTGCGTCGCTTTCACGAAACGCGCGCCGGCTTCCTGGAGCTGCCAGTTCAACGGCTGGCCGCGCGGATGAGCGCCGACCACCGCGAGGGTGATGGTGGGCTCCTGGAACGGCAACGGCTGGATGAGCGTGGGCGTTGCTGCTAACGCCTCGGCGGCATTCGCGAACAAAGCCTGAATCCGCGCGCCGAGTTCGGCGAGACGGCGGTCCGCGCCACTCGGTGCGATCAGCGTGACGCCGGCCGGCAAACCGTCGCTGCGCCGCTGGCACGGCACGGCCAGCGCGCACAGATCGAGCAGGTTGACGAAGTTGGTGTAGTAGCCGAGCTGGCTGTTCAGTTCGACGGGATTGGCCTGCACGTCGGCGATCAGCGGATGCGTCGGCGTGGTGGGCACGATCAGGATATCGATCGTGTCGAAGAGCGCTTCGGCGTGCCGCTTGAGATCGGCCAGCGCGTACTGGCCATTGAAGGCATCGGCGGCGCTGAACTGCTCAGCCTTGCCGATCACTTTGGCCACGACCGCATCTATCGCTTCGTGATGGGTTTCAAAGAATGTGCCGAGCGCCGCGCGCCGTTCCGCGACCCACGGGCCGTCGTAGAGCAACGCGGAAACGGCCTTGAGCGGTTCAAAGTCGATCGCTTGCGTCGGCAGATGGAGATGCGTCGTGAGCGTGTCGAGTGCGGTTGAAAACGCCCGACCCGCGATGGCGTCGCCGTAAAACTCCAACCGCTCCGGCACACCGATGCGCGGCGCCGAACGCAGCAGGCCAAGGCTCGGCACCTTGCGCGAGTAGCCGTCGAGCGCATCGAAACAGGCGATTTCGTTGAGCACGCGCCAGGCATCGTCGACGTCGTGGGCGAACACGGAGATCGTGTCGAGGCTTCGACACGCGGGCACCACGCCGCGTTTGCTGACCAGTCCCAGCGAAGGTTTCAGACCGACCAGACCGTTGAATCCCGCCGGCACGCGACCCGAACCCGCGGTGTCGGTGCCGAGCGAAAACGCTACGCAACCCGCCGCTACCGCGACCGCGGAGCCCGCACTCGAACCACCCGACACGCGCAGGGGCGACTCAGTGTGCCGCACGGCGCCATACGGCGAACGCGTGCCGACCAGGCCGGTGGCGAACTGATCGAGATTGGTCTTGCCGATCAGGATGGCGCCGGCGTCGATGAGCCGCTGCACGGCGAAGGCCGATGTGTCCGGCGTATAGCCGAAGGAGTCGCAAGCGGCCGTGGTCGGCAGGCCGGTTACGTCGATGTTGTCCTTGACCGCGAACGGCACGCCGAACAGCGGCATCTGTTCGAACACGGCGCTGCCCTGCGCTTCGTATAACGCTTCGAGCGCTTTCGCGCGGGCCTGCACGTCGGCTGTCGGCACGCGCAGAATCCAGACTTCCGGCCGGTCGATGGCATCGATCTGCGCTAGCGCCGAGGTCACGGCTTCGGTCGGCGTGAGGCTGCCCGCGGCGTATGCCGCGAGTAGACCTTTGACCGTCATGGGTGAGGAAATGGGCACCTGTTTTTCCTTGAGTTCAATCTTGAATACAAGTTTGGACTCAAATTAGCAGGAGCTATGCCAGTTGCTTATTTGATCGCGGAAAATCGGTTCAAAGCCGAGCCGGACGGCGCTTCACTGCTTCAGTCACAGTGGCCGTGCCGCGCTTGAAACGACGCCGCGCCGCGCTGCCGATGGTGCAGCGCTCACCAACTCGGGGCTCACGCGCCCTGGATTCGCGCCGACGCGCGCATCGGGAACGCCGGCTGCGACGCGACGGCCATGATGAACGCACGCAACTTTTCGCGCGCCTCGTTTCGTGATCTTGCCGCTTACGCGTATGACCGAAGCATTCGCGGCACGCGAGCGCAACGAATCCGACGAATCAACGCGGTTCGCCGCGCGGGCCGAATCGCCAGGCGCGCAGACATCGCGCAATGTGTTTAGCGTTTGCAAAGCGCGCTGGCCCACGTGCGATTCGCGGCTCACATCATCTAACAATTGGCGGTCTATACTCGCGGCACCTTCCGGCGAACCTTCAGTAGCGGAGCTTCGATGCACAATCCAAATCCCGCCGGCACCCACGGCGGCATGGTCACCAGTCCTCATGCGTTAGCCAGCGAGGCCGGCCGCGATGTCTTGCGCGCGGGCGGCAATGCCATCGAAGCCGCCATCGCGATCGGCGCGGCGCTGTGCGTGACGTACCCGCACTTCACGGGCCTTGGCGGCGACGCCTTCTGGGTGATCGGCGACCGGCAAGGCACGTTGCGCACGTTATCGGGCATCGGCCAGGCCGCGGCGCAACTGCCGGCGTTCAACGGCGCGATCCCGTTGCGCGGTCCCGCGTCCGCGATCACCACCGCCGCGACCGTCGATACATGGAATCAGGCTTACGAAATCAGCCAAAGCGTTTGGGGCGGCATGCAGTCGTGGTCGTCGCTGTTCGACCGAGCGCACGAGCTTGCCGCTGACGGCTTCCCCGTCACGCCGTCACAGCATTTCTGGCAAACCATGCGCGCCGGCGAATTGCAGGCGTTGCCCGGTTTCGCGGCAACTTTCGCGCCGCATGGCCCTATTCCCGCGATCGACGAGCGCTTCGTGCAACCGGCGTTGGCGAAAAGCATCGAGCGCATTGCGCGTTTCGGCGCGCGCGAATTCTATGAAGGCGACCTCGCTGAGCGAATTGCCGATGGTCTCCGGCAAGCCGGTTCGCCACTCACTGCTAGCGACCTCGCCCGCACGCATGCGCGCAACGAAGCGCCGCTGCGTGTCGCTTATCGCGGCGGCGAACTGGTGAGCCTGCAGCCGCCCACGCAAGGCGTGACGACCTTGCAGATCATGGGCACGCTGGAGCGCTTCGATCTTGGATCGATTCCGGAAGGCAGCGCCGATTACTATCACCTGCTGGTGGAAGCCGTTAAATGCGCGTTCGTGGATCGCGACCGCTTCGTCTGCGATCCCGAGTTCAACATCGTGCCGGTCGAAGAGATGCTCTCGCCTGCCACGCTCGACGCCCATGCCCGCTCGATCCATCAGCGCAAAGCACGCGTATGGCCGCATGTTTTCCGTCCGGGCGATACGGTATTCATCGGCGCGACGGATCGCGAGGGCCGCAGCGTGAGCGTGCTGCAAACGGTTTACTTCGACTGGGGCAGCGGCGTGGTGGCGGGCGACACCGGTATTCTGTGGCACAACCGCGGCGCGTCGTTCAGCACGAACCCCGCGCATCACAACGCCGTGCAGCCAGGCAAACGGCCTTTCCATACGCTCAACCCCGGCATGTACGTGAAGGACGGCCGCCCGCAACTGCTGTTCGGCACGCAAGGCGCGGACGGTCAGCCGCAAACGCTGGCCGCGATTCTCACGCGGCTGATCGACTACGGCATGGACCCGCTGAGCGCCCTCGCGCGCCCGCGTTTTCTGCTCGGCAAGACCTTCTCCGACACGCGTGATGCATTGAAACTCGAAGCGGACGCCGGCGCCGACGTCTTCGCTGCGCTCGCCGCACGCGGACATGAAGTGAGCGCGATCGATGCGCAAAGTCCGTTGGCGGGGCATCCCGGCGTGATTCGCATCGAGGCGGACGGGTCGGCGACGGGCGCGCACGATCCTCGCAGCGATGGCCGCGCGCTTGCTGTTTGACGCGATGGGCGCCGACGCGTCACTCTAACGTGAAGCGGTCCCGCGTCGTCACATAGTCGCTCGCGCCGAAGCGGCCCACCGGGAAATAGTGTTGCAAGCGCACGCGCCACGTTTCCGTGTCGATCAACTCGTCCCGCGCGTGCAGCCGGTGCACGCGTCCAATGAAAATCTGCCGGCTCGTCGTCTCCAGCGTCTCCCATGTCGTGCACTCGAACGCGACCGGCGCTTCGGCGATGCGCGGCGGCTTGACATGCGAGCTCGGCACCGGCGTCAAGCCGACCTCGGCAAGCTCGCTTACATTCGGCGGCAACCGTTCTCCGCAGCGGTGCATTTTCCCGGCAATGGCTTCGTCCGCGAGATGCACCACGAACTCGCCGGTGCGCACGATATTTACCGCCGTGTCCTTCAGCGTGCCGTCGGCCACGCGGTTGACGCTGATCATCACGATCGGCGGCTCCTCGCCGAGCATATTGAACATCGAGAACGGCGCGGCGTTGATCGTGCCGTCCGCGCCGAGCGTGGTGACGAGTGCGATCGGACGCGGCACGATCAGGCTCGCCATCAGTTTGTAACGTTGGTATTCGGTGATCGCTTCGAAGTCGATTTCCATGTCCGCCGCCTAGTTGGGAGTCGCTGATGCGGTGATGCCGAGCAACTGGCCGAGGCTTTTTTCGCCGCGCATCCGCGAGGTTTCGATGCGTTCTTCGAGGTCGCGCAGATGCGCTTCCATATGCGCGATCGCGCCCGCTGCATCGCGCGCCTCGATGCAATCGACGATTGCCGCATGCTCCGCGTGCTCGCACGGCGCATGCCCCGGCGGTTCATACACGCCGACGATCAGCGAGCAGCGCGAGACCAGTTCCTTCAGATAGTTTTGCAGAATCGAGTTGCGCGCCAGCGCGGCGATGCGCATATGAAAACCGCTGGCGAGCGTCGCCCACGAAGGCTGGTCGAAGCGATGCATCGCTTCATGTTCGCTCGCGAGCTGTTGACGCAATGCCTTGATGTCTTTGGCGTTCGCGCGCTGCACGGCCAGCTCGACCAGCATCCGTTCGACGGAGCGTCGCGCCTCGAAGATCTCGCGAGTTTCCTCGGGCGTGGGTTCGGCGATCACTGCGCCCTTGTTCGGCCGCAACACGACGATACCGTCATACGCGAGCTTTTCCAGCACGCGTCGCACCACCGCGCGGCCCACGCCGAACAACTGGCACAACTCGGGCTCCGGCAGCTTCGTGCCCGGCGTCAGACGATGATTCAGCACGCCGTCGAAAATCGACTGGTAGATGCGTGCGTCTTGATCCGCGTCGTCTTTCACGACTTTCTTTGCGGTGGCCGCGCCGGCTTTCGCGTTCACGCAACCGCCGGGCGCACGATACCGTCCCGCTCCAGCACGTCCATCTGATTCGCAATCGCGCCCGGCGTGGTGATCCACGTGTCGCCTCGGGCACGTGCCGCGGCGATATGTTCGAACGCGCGGCGCAGATGCCGCAAGCGATACGGCTGCCCGACCAGATACGGATGCAGTGCGATACCCATCACGAGTGCCTGCGGCTGCGCGCCGCGATTGGCCTGTTCGAGCATCTCGTCGAACTGGTCGATGATCATATCGGCGAAGGCACGGCCATCCATATGGCGGCCCACCATCATCGGCAGATCGTTGAGTTCCTGCGGATATGGGATCGACCACAGCGGTGCACCGCGCGTGGCCATTCGCACGGGACGATCGTCGTGACACCAGTTCAGCGTATAGCGGTAGCCGGTCTCGGCGAGCAGATCAGGCGTCAAGTGCGACTCCGAAATCCACGGCGAAAGCCAGCCGTGCGGCGCTGTGCCGGACACTTCCGCGATCCGTTCGCGGCAATGCAGAAGCAGCTCACGCTCGCTGGTTTCGTCGAGATCGCTCTGGCGATGCGCATTCGTGTGGCCGTGCCCGATCAGTTCGTCGCCGCGCGCCACGCAGGCTGCGATCAACTCCGGGCAATGATCGTAGAGCGCGGTGTTGATGAGCGTGCCCGCGGGCAACTCAAGTTGATCGAACAGTTCGATGCAGCGCCACGCACCGACGCGATTGCCGTACTCGCGCCAGCTATGGTTCAGCACATCCGGCTGCGGCGAGACCGGACCGAGCGCGGCGCCGAGCCCTTCCCCAAAGGCAAAGTGCTCGATGTTGAAGCCCAGATAAACCGCGAGGCCGCTGCCGCCGGGCCAGCGGTACGCGTCGCTGTCGGTGATCGGGCGGTACGCGAAGCGGCCATGCGTGGCGAGCAATTGACGCGCGCGGTTCTCTGCAGCGGGCATGTTCCGTGTGTCGTTCATTTGAAGAAGCCGTGGGTGAGGAAAAGCGCTTGGCCGCAGCAGCGCATGAACCGGAATGGCCAGTTCATGCCCCGCGACGGACCCGGCACGCACCGTGATCGCGCAAAAAGAATCGTTGAAATCGCTAACGATCGACGCTGCGGATCGTTTGCAATATGTGAGCCAACTCGTAGACGTTAAGCACACCGGCGCGTCGGCAATCGATCAACCTCGCGATGCGAACGATGGCACATGTCTTGCATTTGCTTGGCGTCGATCAGGCGCGGCATTGGTTTTCGTGCGCCTTGCTCTTCGTCGCTTCTTCGCCGCTTTTTCGTCGCTTTTTCGTCGTTCACGAGGACACCTCTTCATGATTCAGTCTGCTTCAACGGTGCTCGAAACCAAAGCCGCCGACATCGAACTCGTGCACGTGTCGAAGCAATATGGCGACTCGCTCGCCGTCGACGCGATCGATCTGCGCATCGCCGGCGGCCAGTACTGCTGCCTGCTCGGGCCGTCGGGATGCGGCAAGACCTCGACCTTGCGCATGATCGCCGGGCATGAATCGGTCACCGAAGGTGACATTCTGATTGCCGGCCGCAACGTCACGCGCGCCGAGCCCGCTGCTCGCGGCACGGCCATGGTGTTCCAGAACTACGCGCTGTTTCCGCATCTGAGCGCGCTCGACAACGTCGCGTTCAGCCTGAAGATGCGCGGCATCGCCAAGGACGTACGGCGCAAGCGCGCCGCTGAGTTGCTCGAACTGGTCGCCATGTCGGCGTATGGCGAACGCAAACCGGCGCAGCTATCCGGCGGCCAGCAACAACGTGTCGCGCTCGCCCGCGCGTTGCTGAACCGGCCGGGCTGCCTGTTGCTCGACGAACCGCTCTCCGCGCTCGACCCGTTCCTGCGCGTGCAGATGCGCGCCGAACTCAAGCGCTGGCAGAAGGAACTCGGCATTACCTTCGTACACGTTACGCATTCGCAGGAAGAAGCGATGGCGCTGGCCGATCTCGTCGTGGTGATGAGCCATGGCCGTATCGAGCAAAGCGGCACGCCGCACGAAGTGTTCAATCGTCCGCGCACCGAATTCGTCGCGCGCTTTCTCGGCGGCCACAACGTCTTCAATACCAATGGCCGGTCGTTTACCGTGCGCGCCGATCATCTGCGCATCGTGCCGCATGGCATTACGCCGGTGCAGACCGCGAGCGGCGACAACGGCTTGACGCGCATCGGCGGCGTGCCTTGCACAGTGCGTGAAGCCGAATATCAGGGCACGCATCTACGCGTAACGCTCGATCCGCTCGACGGCTCGCCCGAACTGGTCTCGCTCGTGAGCGACGGCGATTACGACCCGGCGCGGCTCGGTCCCGACGCGCGCGTGGTGGTCTGGTGGGAGGAGCGGGACGCGCATCCGCTCGCAGCCTGAGTATTGAATCTCGCGCATCAGCCAGGCGATAAGCGACATCAACGAACGTCAAACGAACGTCAACTGAGGAGAAAGCAATGAGTGAAACGAACGAAAGCCCGGCAGCGGCCGCAACGGATGGGAAGGAAAAAGGCCTGTCGCGCCGCACGTTCATCAAGGGCGCGGTGGCGGCGGCCGGCATTGCCGGTTTTCCGTACGTGCACGCGCAGGAAAAAATCACGTTGCGCTACCTCGGCACGGCGGTCAACCAGAGCGCCGACATCGCGAAGAAATTCAAGGAAGACACCGGCATCGAGATTCAATACGTGCCGGTAACCACCGACGACGTCGCCAAACGCATCATCACCCAGCCGAACTCGTTCGACATCGTCGACACCGAATACTTCGCGCTCAAGAAGCTGATTCCGGCGGGCACGCTGGCCGGCATGGACGCAAAGCGCATCAAGCTCGCCGACAAGATCACGCCAGTGCTCACGCGCGGCGAAGTCAACGGCAAAAAGATCGGCGATCAAGGCACGGCGCCGAGGAAGGTCATGTTTCTCACCGGCCCGCGTTCCACGGAATTCTCCGCCACGCCGACCGAGTGGATGACGCTGATTCCCACGACATACAACGCGGATACGCTCGGCATCCGGCCCGACCTGATCAAACGGCCCGTCGACAGTTGGGCGGAACTGCTCAATCCGCAGTTCAAGGGCAAGGCCGCACTGTTGAACATCCCCGCGATCGGCATCATGGACTCGGCCATGGCGATCGAGGCGATGGGGCACATGAAATACGGCGACAAAGGCAACATGACCAAGGCCGAGATCGACCAGACCATCAAGATCCTGATCGAAGCGAAGCGCGCCGGCCAGTTCCGCGCATTCTGGAAAGACTTCAACGAGAGCGTGAACCTGATGGCCTCGGGTGAAGTGGTGATCCAGTCGATGTGGTCGCCTGCCGTGACGAAAGTCCGCACCATGGGTGTCGCCTGTAAATTCCAGCCGCTCAAGGAAGGCTATCGCTCGTGGGCGTCGGGCTTCGGTTTCCCGCGCTCGTTGCAAGGCAAGAAGCTCGACGCCGCCTATGAGTTCGTCAACTGGTTCCAGGACGGCTGGGCGGGTGCGTACCTGATGCGTCAGGGCTACTACTCGGGCGTGCTGGAGACCGCGAAGACGCACATGCAGCCCTACGAGTGGGACTACTGGATCGAGGGCAAACCGGCCGCGCAGGACATCAAGGCGCCGGACGGCCAGTTGCTCGAAAAGACCGGCACCGTGCGTGACGGCGGTTCGTACAACCAGCGCATGGGCGCGATTGCCTGCTGGAACGCGGTGATGGACGAGAACATCTACATGGTCCAGAAGTGGAACGAGTTCATCGCGGCTTGATCGGCGCCGTGGTTCGATATGACAGCCGGCACGCGACACGCCGGCTGTCACCAGCTGTCCGAATCAACGCATAGTCATTCCTTAGAAACACGCCCATGGCAACGATCGACCTTCCCTCGCACGCGCAGGACGAGCCCGTCAAACACCGCCGAGCGCCGGCGTGGTTACAGGCGACGCCGCTCTCGCTGACCTTCCTGCTGTTTTTCATCGTGCCGCTGGTCATCACGCTGATCGTCAGTTTCTGGGACTTCAACGAATACCAGATCATTCCCGCATTTACGTTGAAGAACTACGCGGCGATCTTCAACGGCTGTTCGTCGCTGACGGACGTCTGCGTCACCTTCAAGACGTACTGGTCGACACTCAAGTTCTGCGCGATCGTGTGGGCGGTGACCTTGCTGCTGGGGTTTTCGATCGCCTACTTCCTCGCCTTCCATGTGCGCACCACGAGCATGCAGACCGTGCTGTTCCTCGTCTGCACGATTCCGTTCTGGACTTCGAACGTGATCCGCATGATTTCGTGGATGCCGCTGCTCGGGCGCAACGGTCTCGTGAATCAGGCCCTGCTCGGCACGCACGTGATCGATCAGCCGCTGGAATGGCTGCTGTATTCGAACTTTTCGGTGGTGCTCGCTTTCGTTCACCTCTACACGTTCTTCATGATCGTGCCGATCTTCAACGCGATGATGCGTATCGACCGCTCGCTCCTCGAAGCCGCGCGCGATGCCGGTGCGAGCGGCTGGCAAGTGGTGCGCGACGTGGTCCTGCCGCTGTCGAAAACCGGCATCGTGATCGGTTCGATCTTCGTCATCACGATCGTGATGGGCGATTTCCTGACCGTCGGCGTGATGGGCGGCCAGCAGATCGCGTCGGTGGGCAAGATCATTCAGGTGCAAACCGGCTACCTGCAATTTCCCGCAGCAGCCGCCAACGCGATCATGCTGCTCGCCGTGGTGCTGATGATCGTGTGGGGTTTGACGCGGGTCGTCGACATTCGCAAGGAGCTATGAAGATGCAGGCCATTCGCGTCAAACATCGGGAGCGCCGTCCGGCGAGTTTCTACTGGCTCGCGCTGCTGTTCGGCCTGTTCGTGCTGTTTCTGTACGGACCGGTGATCACCATTTTCATTCTGTCGTTTCAGGGCCCCGAGGGCGGCCTCACGTTTCCGATGCGAGGTGTGTCGCTGCACTGGTTCGCGATGCTGCGCGACGGTGTGGGCGATGTCGACATCTGGGGCGCGTTCGGGCGCTCCGTGCGGCTCGCGTTGGCGGTCACGGTGCTGACGGTGCTGTTTTCCGTCGCGGCGGGCCTCGCGTTTCGCCGAAAATTTCGCGGCGATACAGCGGTGTTTTATGTCTCCGTGGCCAGTCTGATCATGCCGTCCATTATCGTTTCGCTCGGCATCGGCCTGACGTTCCGTCTGCTGGATAACGGCGTGAAGTACTTCGCCTCCGCGTGGGGCTATCAGTCTTTCGCTGACAGTTACACCACTTCGATGGGCCTCTTCACGTCCGCACTCGGCGCACATCTGACATGGACGCTGCCGTTCGGTTTGCTGGTCATGTTCGCGGTGTTCAACCGCTTCAATCCGGCTTACGAAGAAGCATCGCGCGATCTGGGCGCAACGCCGTGGCAGAGTTTCCGGCACGTGGTGCTGCCTATCATCGGTCCGTCGGTAGTGGGCGTCGCCATGTTCGGCTTCACGCTCTCATGGGACGAGATTGCCCGCACTTCCCAGGCGATCGGCGATCAGAACACTTTGCCGCTGGAGTTGCAGGGCCTCACCACGTCGGTGACCACGCCGGTGATCTACGCGCTGGGCACCATGACGACGGTGTTGTCGTTGACCGTGATGGGCGTGTGTCTGCTTGCCGTGCGATTGCTGGCGCGCAGGCGCGCAGTGGCAGGATTGAAATAAGCCGCGCGCCTTGCCGTGGCAAGCGCCTGGACCATTTCACTCCTGCTGCTAAGAATCGGCCAAATACTTGGTTGCTAGCACCCTGCCGCGTCCCTTACCGTTCTCTGATTGCGCCTCACGCGCACCCCGTTTCGGAGAACCCATGTCCGCAGTTCAATCAACGAATCCCGATCACAGCATCGCCGACGCCGCGCAACTTTTCGGCGACGACCCGCTGACCCGTCGCTTCGCGCCGGTTTTCGCGCGTATCGCCGAGGGCGCGGTCGAACGCGAGCAGCATCGCGAACTCGCTTATGCGCCCGTCGAGTGGCTGCGCGAAGCGGGCTACACCAAACTGCGCGTGCCGAGGCAATACGGCGGTGAAGGCATCTCGCTCGCGCAGTTCTTCGCGCTGGTGACGCGCCTGGGCGAGGCGGATTCGAATCTGCCGCAAATCCTGCGCGTGCATGGTGGCTTTATCGAGTCGCTGCTGGAACAAGACGACGAATCGCTGCGCGACCGCTGGCTCACGCGGATAGCGCAAGGTCAGATCGTCGGTGGCGCGGTGTCCGAGCGCTCCAGCGTCACCAACAACAGCGTGCGTCTCACGCAAACCAACGGCGCATGGCATCTGGACGGCGAGAAGTACTACACCACAGGCACGCTCTACGCGGACTGGGTGGACGTCACCGCGCACGACGGCCAGAGCGACGTGCGCGTGCTCGTCAAAGCCGACGCGCCGGGCCTCGAACGCATCGACGATTGGGATGGTTTCGGGCAACGGCTCACGGGCAGCGGCACGGCGCGCTTCACGCATGTGCCGGTTTCGCACGACAACCTCTACCGTCGCTATAACGCCTCCGAGCCGCGTCGCAACAGCCTGCTCACGGCTTACTACCAGGCGCTGCATGTCGCGAATCTCGCGGGGATCAGCCGCGCGGCGTTGCGCGATGCGGTCGCGTTCACACAAGCCAGGACCCGCACGTTCGGTGTGCCGGGCGAATCGAGTCCGCGTGACAATCCGCTCGTGCATCGCGTGGTCGGTCGCCTCGCGAGCCTGGCTTACTCGACGCAGAGCATCAGCGCGTCGCTTGCGCGCGCCATCGACGATGTCTCGGTCGCCCGGCATGAAGGCCGCACCAGCGAACAGACGTACATCAACCTGGACATCCAGACCTTCCAGGCGCAACAGATCGCCATCGAGCAGACGCTGCAAGCCGCGACGCTGCTGTTCGAAGTGGGCGGGGCGTCGGCGACCAGCGAGACGCGCCGCTTCGATCGCTACTGGCGCAATGCTCGCGTGCTGGCGTCGCACAATCCCGCGATCATTCGCGAGGCCGCGATCGGTGATTTTTACCTGAACGGCAAGGCGCATAGCGAGCGCTTCGGTGTGGCGCGGCAAGCGGCATCGGCGACGGAACTGGCAGCGGCACCGGCATAAAGACCACTATCGCGCGACCGGAACGCGGGTCGCCGGCTTCATGTGGCACAGTATCGTCAGACGCATGCGCTAAGCTTGCGCAACCGAACAGCCCTGACGAGCAACATGAAGAATCTGCCTGCCTACGAGCCGCCGGTCGACGAGAACCAGCTTCTGCTGAAATGGATCCGGCGCGCGCGCGAATCCCAGATGAGCCATTACGACATGGCCGACCTGCTGTCGGCGCGCGACCGCCAGGTCGGCTGGCTGGTGACCGCCCTCACCGCTTTCGTCGGCACGGCGGTGTTCGCATCGCTGAATTTGTCCGCAGTTTCGCCGGGACTCAGGATTTTCATCGGCTTCGTGAGCGTGACGGCCGCGGTCTCGGCCGCGCTGCAAACGTTCCTGCGCTACGCGGAGCGCGCCGAAAAGCATCGTGCGGCCGGCGCGCGCTATGGCGCGGTGCGCCGCAGGCTCGAAGCGATTTTCGCGGGCGATGCCGATGCGCGCGACGGCCACTACCTCACCGCGATCCGCGACGAGCTCGACCGGCTCGCCGAAGATTCGCCTAACGTGCCTCCGCGCGTTTTCTATCGCACGCAGCGAACGCTGTCAGCGGATCGGCAGCGCAATCGCGACAACTAATGCGTGAATTCAACGCGTGGCGGACACCAGCATTATCATCGGGCGTTCGCGTTCTTCCGCGAGTTCGGGGCGCGCGGCGAGGTCCGCCTCCGTTGGTCCCCACTCGTCGACATGGGCAATCGTGAAGCCCGCGCCGATCAGATGATTGAGCAGCGTGCCGATGGTGCGGTGCTGCTTGACGACGCCCTCGGCCAGCCAGTTGCTGACGCGCGGGCCTTCCAGTTGATAACTGTCGATCGGCCACTGTTTGCGGCCATTCGCGTCGATTGACCAGCCGGGCTGCTGTGGCGCCATGAAGATCGGATGCTCAATCGAGAACACCAGCCGCCCGCCCGGCACCAGCGCGCGATGCACGTGGTCGAGCAAGCCGCGCAGATTTTCGATGTAGTGAAACGCGAGCGAGCTATACGCGAGATCGAAGGCTGCCGGCGACAAGTCGAGCTGTTCGAGATCGGCGCGCGCATACGTGAGAGCCGCATCGCTCGAACCCGCGCGGGCGCGTTCGAGCATCTTCTCCGATACGTCGACGCCGAGCACCGAGGCTGCGCCCGCCTCACGCGCCCAGCGGCAGAACCAGCCATAGCCGCAGCCGAGATCGACCACCCGCAAGCCGTGCATGGGCGGCAGCAGCGCGCGCAAAGCCGGCCATTCGGGCGCGCCGGCGAGCCCCTGTTGCGAGCGGCCCAATTGGCTGTAGTTCTCGAAAAAGGCCGGATCGTCGTAAATGTTTTGCGTCATGGTTGACGGCTTTATTCGCCTGCGGTGAGGTCGCTGGCGTCGATCCCCAACTCCGCTGCCATGCGGCGGACTACGGCCTGCAGCCGGCTGACTTCATCCGCGAGACGCTTCTGTTCGGCCTTGACCGCTTCGAATGCGGACAGCGGCACCGAATCGTCTTCCTCACCCGGCTGCGCCAACTCGCTTGCGCTCACTTCACCGCACAGCAGATGCGTCCAGCGGTTCTCGCGCTCGCCCGGCACGCGGGCAAGTTTCACGACCCGTGGCGGGTCGTTGGCCGCGAGTTCGTCGAGAAATGCCTCGACCGACGAGATATCCGCGAAACCATGCAAACGCGCGCTGTTCAGGCGCAATTCGGCCGCGGTTTGCGGACCGCGCAGCAGCAAGGTGGTGAGCAACGCCGCCGACTGGCTCGGCAGCCCCAACACGCGATTCATGTTGTGCTCGAAACGCGGCACGCGGCTGCTGCTGCCTTCCATCACGAGGCTGAGCCGTTTCAATCCGTCGACGGCGGTCAGCACCTCGGCTTCCGTGGCGTTCATCACCGGCGTGCGGCCGGTTTTCTGGTTGCAGCCTAAAGTCAGCGCGTTGAGCGAGAGCGGATAGCTGTCCGGCACCGTGTGTTGCTTTTCGACGAGCACGCCGAGCACGCGTCCTTCAAGCAAGGTCAACGCGCGGATCGAAGGACGGGAAAAAGCGTCGGGAGTGGAGTTCATAGATGATGTCGCGGCATGAGCCGCCGGGTCTCGTGGATGATGTGCGTTACCGCTGCACAGCCGGGCGGCGCTTTCTGGTTTGTGGGCACTATGATAAACGGCCCAAGCCGCGCAGGTGTATGAATCTCCGCAACGAAAAGGCGCGCGCGAGGCTCGTGTGGCATGAGTCGAGCGGCGTTATCTGTGGATGCTCTCGAGCGTGTCGCCACACCCGCTGCAAGCGGGAAAGGCGCGTTGATCGAGCGCGTTCGCTCGTCCCTCTACGACACGTCGGCGCTGCGCATGAACCGGCACGCGTAAGCGGAGCCGCCGGGCCCGTGCATTTTTTCGTTGTTGACGATTTTCCATATTAGAGATAATTTCCCCAATATGGAAAACACACTCTCCGACGACAACGCCATCGACCGCCGCATCGCCCAGCGGCTACGTGCGCTGCGCGCCGAACGCAACTGGTCGCTCGACGACCTCGCCAAACTCAGCGGCGTCAGCCGCGCGACGCTGTCACGCCTCGAAAACGCCGCCGTGAGCCCGACGGCGAGCGTGCTCGGCAAGCTCTGCGTCGCGTACGGCCTGCCGATGTCGCGCCTCATGCACATGGTCGAAGAAGACTTTGCGCCGCTCGTGCCGCGCGACGCCCAGCCGCTCTGGACCGACGCCAGCATCGGCTTCCGGCGGCGCTCCGTGTCGCCGCCCGCGCAGGCGCTGAGCGGCGAAGCGCTGGAATGCGAACTCGACGCCGGCGTGCGCATCACCTACGACGCGTCGCCGCGGCCTGGTCTCGAACATCATCTGATCCTGCTCGAAGGGCAGTTGCAGATCACCGTCGACGGCCAGAGCCACGATCTGCAACCGGGCGACTGCCTGCGCTATCAACTGTTCGGGCCCAGCGCTTTCGTGACGCCCGCGCATAGCGCGGCCCGCTACATTCTCTTCATCGTGTGAGCCAAAGCATGAGCAAGACCACCATCACCCCATTCACCGCCGACGACCTCGTGCGCCATCTTCCCGAACTCGGCGCACTGCTGCGCGCCTGTGTGCATGACGGCGCCAGCGTCGGCTTCGTCATGCCGTGTGGCGTCGACGAGAGTGAAGCGTACTGGAACGGCAAAGTGCTGTCTTCGCTGCGTGCCGGCGGGCTGGTGCTGTTGGTCGCGCGTCAAGGGGAGACGATCGCGGGCACCGTGCAACTCGACTACGACACGATGCCGAATCAAAGGCATCGCGCCGAGGTGCGCAAGCTGCTGGTCCATCCCGCGTTCCGCCGTCAGGGCATCGCGAGGGCGCTGATGACGGAACTCGAACGCCATGCGCATGGGTTGCAGCGCAGCCTGCTCACGCTCGACACTCGCACCGGCGACCACGCCGAGCCGCTTTATACCGGCCTGGGTTATCGGACGGCCGGCGTGATCCCGGGCTATGCGCGCGGCACGCATAGCCACGAGTACGATGCAACCACCATCATGTACAAGGCGCTATGACGAGCGTGCAGACTGGTCGCTACGGCTCAAGTCGTCCGTGAATACTTGAACGTGCCCTGCGCGCTGGCAATCAGCAGCTTGCCGTCCACCCAAGCCTCGCCGCGCGAGAAGAAAATCGAACGGCCCGCGCGCTCCAGAAAACCCTTCGCGGTGACCGATTCGCCAAGTCCCTTGTCGAGATAATTGGTGGTCAGCGACAGCGTGAAAGCATGCCGTGCCGGTTCGCCGCTTGCAGCAAAGAGTCCGGCGTAGCCCGCCGCCGCATCGAGCAGCGTCGCGATCGCGCCGCCTTGCAGCACGCCCTGCCGATTGAGCTTGCTCGCATCGATCGGCATCAGCAGTTCGGCGTAGCCATCGCGCCATTGCGTGAGACGAACGCCGAGCGATTCGAGAAACGGATTGTCGATGGGAAAGTCGGACATGGGCGTGCCTTTGTGTTCGAGATAAGAAATGCGGGGGCGCGCGTGGTGCGCGGCCAATGATGAACAGTCAGCATACCAGGATTCACGACCGGCAATTGTCTGAGGCGGCACCAGACTGCGCCGGCTAACTGTTTTCGGCTTGCGCTCGCTGCATCGCTCGATGACCCATTGATCGGCCACGCCCCTGCCCGCTTCACCGGCCCGATTGCCCGCTCTCAGGCACAATCGGTTTTTCGCCGCGCCCGCGGCCCGACGTCATTCGCCCGCATTCCATCCTGCCTCGATGAGTTCAGCCACTTCCACCGACGGCGCGCCGCACTGGCAGCGCAATCTCTATGTCTGCCTGTTCGGCTCGTTCACGACCATCGTCGCGATGACGTTGCTGCTGCCCTTCCTGCCGCTCTATGTGCAACAGCTCGGCGTCCATTCGGCCGCGGCCGCCGTGCAGTGGTCCGGCGTCGCGTTCGGTGCGACGTTCCTCGCCGCCGCGCTGGTGTCGCCGCTGTGGGGACGCATGGCCGACCGCTACGGACGCAAGCTGATCCTGATTCGCGCGAGCCTCGGCATGGCCATCGTGATGTCCTTGCTCGGGCTCGCGCAAAATGTCTGGCAACTGGTGGGGCTGCGGTTTCTGGCGGGTCTCGTCGGCGGCTATGCATCGGGTGCGACCGTGATGATCGCCACGCAGACGCCGCGCTCACGCACCGGATGGGCGCTCGGCACGCTGGCTTCGGGCGTGATGGCGGGCAGTCTCGTCGGCCCGCTGGTGGGCGGCGCGCTGCCGCCGCTGATCGGTATCCGCAACACGTTTTTCATTGCCGGCGCGATGATCTTCTGCGCGTTCATCGCGACCACGCTGCTCGTCAAGGAGCAACCGGTCGAGCGCAAGGGCGGCAAGGCGCACGCAGCGGACGCGGCGACCGGCTGGGCCAGCGTGCCCGACCTGCGGCCGGTGCTGGCAATGCTGTTCACCTCCGGCTTGCTGATGTTCGCCAACATGTCGATCGAGCCGATCATCACCGTGTACGTCGCCCAACTGGTGCACGACGCAAGGCACGTCACGCTGGTGTCCGGCTTCGTGATGTCGGCGTCGGCGTTGGGCAGCGTGCTGGCGGCTTCGCGTGTGGGGCGTCTGGCCGACCGCATCGGCGCGCCCAGGGTGATCGTGGTGTGTCTCGCCGTGTGCGCGGCCTTGCTGGTGCCGCAGGCGTTCGTCACGAGCGGCTGGCAACTGGTGGCGCTGCGCTTTCTGATGGGCTTGGCGCTGGCCGGCCTGCTGCCGTCGATCACGAGCGTGATCCGCCACAACGTGCCCGACCGCTCGGCCGGCTACATTCTCGGTTATGCGACTTCGGCGAATTACGCGGGCCAGGTGGCGGGTCCGCTCGCGGGCGGCTTTGCCGGCGCGCATTTCGGCATGCAGGCGGTGTTCCTCATCACCAGCGCGTTGATGCTCTGCGGGGCGCTGTTCAACGGCTGGGTGTTCAGAGGCTCGGGTGCCCGGTCTGGCTGACCAGGCAACGGATAGCGCGTCTGAAGCGAATCAACGACGCGAATCGAACGCGATGCGTACCGCGAGTCCGGCGAGCACGGTGCCCATCAGCCAGCGCTGCATCAGCAGCCACATCGGACGGCCGGCGAGAAACACGGCGATCGAACCCGCCATGCTCGCGATCAGCGCATTCACCGTCACGCTGATGACGATCTGCACGCAGCCAAGCGCAATGGACTGCGCAAGCACGCTGCCGTGCCCCGGCGAAATGAATTGCGGCAGCAGCGACAGATACATCACCGCGATCTTCGGATTCGCGAGGTTGGTGACGAGGCCCATGGTGAACAGCTTGCGGCGGCTGTCGTGCGGCAGATCGCGGACCTGGAACGGCGAACGGCCGCCCGGCTTGACCGCCTGCCACGCCAGATACAGCAGATAGAGCGCGCCGCCGAAGCGCAACGCGTCGTACGCGTACGGCACCGTCAACAGCAGCGCCGTGATGCCGAACGCGGCGCAGAACATGTAGAACACGTAGCCGAGCGCGACACCGCCGAGCGAAACGAGGCCCGCGCGCCGCCCCTGGCAGAGCGATCGCGAGATCAGATAGATCATGTTCGGCCCCGGCGTGAGCACCATGCCGAGCGACACCAGACCGAAGGCGAGCAGCGTTGGGAAAGCGGGCACGTCATTCTCCTCTGCAAATGAAGGTTGGGCGGTGCCGCCAAATATAGCCGATGCCGGCCATTTCGGCGCGACGTACGGGCTCGAAAATTCGTAGCGACGCATGCCCCGCCTTCATCTCCACTCAAGCAGTTTCAGACCGCCGCTTGCGCAGTGCATCGCAGGAAAGACTTGCGGTGAAATTTTTTGAACGGTATTGTCGAGCCGTTCTGCAATGCAGCGCGGGAGAGATCGTCAGACGTTCGTGACGACGCCGACGGAGCAACCGCCCCGGAAACTCTCAGGCAAAAGGACCGCGCAGCAGGAACATCTGGAGAGCGGCGCACTGGACTACCCTGTGCGCCCACCGAAGGGGATTCCCCGCACACGGCTCGCATCGGGCCCGGCTGCCGCGGGGAAGAAACTCTCAGGTACATGGACAGATGGGGCATCGACGCCGGTTTCGACACGAAATCGACACCGGTGATGCTCAACTACTCTGGACCATGTCATGTCACGAATCGCCATTATCGGCGCCGGCATTACCGGCGTCACGACCGCTCACGCCCTCGCTCAGCGCGGCCACCACGTTACCGTCTTCGAGCGCCATCGCTATGCGGCGATGGAGACTTCGTTCGCCAACGGCGGCCAGTTGTCCGCCAGCAATGCCGAAGTCTGGAACAGCGCGGCCACCGTCATGAAGGGCCTGCGCTGGATGCTCACGCGCGACGCCCCCTTGCTGCTCAACCCCACGCCCACCTGGCACAAGTACTCGTGGATGGGCGAATTCCTGCGCGAGATTCCACACTACCGGACGAACACGGTTGAAACCGTGCGGCTCGCGATTGCCGCGCGCGAACATCTGTTTTCGATCGCCGAGACCGAAGGCATCGACTTCGATCTGGAGCGGCGCGGCATTCTGCACATCTACAAGACCCGCAAGGAATTCGACGCCGCGAGCAAGGTGAACGAACTGCTGCGCGAAGGCGGGCTCGACCGCAATCCGGTGACGGCGAGCGAGCTGCATGGCATCGAGCCCACGCTGCACGGCGATTTTTACGGCGGCTTTTTCACACCATCCGATTCGACCGGCGATATTCACAAGTTCACGCGCGGCCTCGCTCAGGCGTGCGTGCGGCACGGCGTCGAGTTTCATTACGATGCGCAGATCACGTCGATCGAGCAGCCGCCGGAGGGCCGCTTTACGCTGACGGTCGATCTCGAAGGCGAGTCGCAGCGGTTCGCGTTCGAGCGGATCGTCGTGTGCGCGGGCGTGAAGAGCCGCGATTTCGCCTCGATGCTGGGCGACCACGTGAACATCTACCCCGTCAAAGGCTATTCGATCACCGTCTGTCTCGATGACGAACTCAGCCAGCAGCGCGCGCCGTGGGTGAGCCTGCTCGACGACAGCGCGAAGATCGTCACGAGCCGGCTCGGCGTGGATCGTTTTCGCGTGGCCGGCACGGCGGAGATCAACGGCTTCAACCGCGATATCCGTTCGGACCGGATTGCGCCGCTGGTGGACTGGACGCGGCGCTATTTCCCCGAGGTGTCGACCTCGCGCGTGATTCCGTGGGCGGGCTTGCGGCCGATGCTGCCGAGCATGTTGCCCAAGGTGGGCCGCGGCAAACGGCGCGGCGTGTTCTACAACACCGGGCATGGACATCTGGGCTGGACGTTGTCGGCCGCGACGGCGCAGGTGTTGGCGGGCGCGATTCAGTAGCGCTTGCTGACAGGGTTTTGCAGGCGGCGGTAGCGCGATGTCACCACTGCCGCCGCCGAATGCAAAATTCGCCACTTCTGCTAGTGTTCTCCCCATACGCATCAGTGCCGCGGAGAACTCCATGCCCTACACCCGTGCAGCGAACCACAAGGCAGACAGCGCACGCCTGAGCGACGCGCAGATCGCCGCGGAGGCGACCCGGCGTCTCGCCTGGGACGCCGCGGTCCCCGAACACGCCGTGAAAGTCCACGTCTCGCGCGGCCGCATCACGCTGCGCGGCGAACTGCAACGCGATCAGCAACGCACCGCGGCGCTCGAAGACGTGACACGCCTGTTCGGCGTAACGGGCGTGTCGGATCACACCGTCGTCAAGGCAAGGTGAAGGTCAGCCGGTCTGCGTTTGCCGCAGCAGCATGCGGCAATGCCGCGCGATCTGCTTTTCCTCTTCGGTGTGAATCGCCCTCACCTTGCCCGCCGGATCGCTTTCCGTTAGCCCCATGAAAGCCAGCCCGTCGCACACGCGCCTGCGAATCTCTCCGCTGTGCTCGCCGATGCCGCCGGTAAACACCAGCAAATCGATTCCGCCCAGCAACGCCGCATAGCCGCCGATCGTCTTGCGCACGGCGGTCGCGAACGCATCGAGCGCGAGTGACGCATTGGCATCGCCCGCTGCTGCGCGTTTTTCCAGAGCTTGCATATCGCTTTCGCCATCCGCGTAACCGGCGAGGCCGCTCTGGCGATTCAGCAGCGTCTCCAATGCGCCGGCGTCGAGCTTCTCCACGCGCATCAGATACAGCAGCACGCCTGGGTCGAGATCGCCGCTGCGTGTGCCCATCGGCACGCCGCCGGTCGGCGTCAAACCCATCGACGTATCGATCGATTGGCCGTCGCGCAACGCGCACACGCTCGAACCGTTGCCGAGATGCGCGAACACGGCGCGCGCCGGCAAGTCGGCGCCGAGCCGCGTCACCAGCGATTCGTACGAGAGACCGTGAAAGCCATAGCGCATCACACCGGCTTCCGCATAGCGGCGCGGCAACGCAAGGTGTGCCGCGCGCGGCGGCAGTGTCGCGTGAAACGCCGTGTCGAAACAGGCGAAATGCGGCGCGTCGTCGAAAATCTTCTCGGCCTCGTCGATCAACGCAAGCGCAGGCGGAATATGCAGCGGCGCGAAGTGCACGGCATCATGCAATTGACGGCGCACGTCGGCGGTAATGCGCTGATGCGCGCGCAGATGGGGTCCGCCATGCACCACCCGATGCCCCACGGCCGAAGGCCGCGCATGGTGCTGCTCCGTGAGCACCTGCGCGAGCTTTTGCAACGCATCGATCTGCGATTCGAGCACGCGCTCCTGCTGCACCAGCACGCGGCCGTCGGGCGCCTTGATCCGCAAACTGCCGTCGTCGCGCCCGATGCCTTCCGCACTGCCTTCCAGCAACAGGGATTCGTCATCGCCCGCGTGCCTGAACAGCCCGAACTTCAGCGACGACGAACCGCTGTTCAACACCAGAATCGTTCGATCGTCAGCGCTGTTTGCAGTGTGCATGGTCATGCCTCGCTCAGCCTTTCCACGTCCAGTTGCGGATTTCTTCCTTATCGATGCCTTCGGAATGTGCATAAGCCAGATGTTCGATGATCTGGCCACGCAACCATTCCTTCGCATGATCGCCGACACCGCGCAGCTTCGGCACGCGGTCGATCACGTCGATCGCCAGCGAAAAGCGGTCGACCTGGTTGATGATCGCCAGTTCGAGCGGCGTGTTGATGTTGCCCTTCTCGTGATAGCCGTGCACATGCAGGTTGTCGTGATTCGTGCGGTTATAGGTCAGCTTGTGAACCAGCGACGCATACGAATGGAAGTTGAAAATCACCGGCTTGGTCGCGGTGAACAGCGAATCGAAATCGCGGTTGGACAAACCGTGCGGATGCGCATGCTCGGGCATCAGGCGGAACAGATCGACCACGTTGACAAAGCGGATCTTCAGGTCGGCGAACTGCTCCTTCAGAATCTGCACGGCGGCGAGCGCCTCCATGGTCGCGATGTCGCCCGCGCAGGCCATCACCACATCCGGCTCGACGCCCTGATCCGTCGACGCCCAGTCCCAGATGCCGATGCCCTTGGTGCAATGCGTGACCGCCGAGTCCATGTCGAGATACTGCAGGTGCGGCTGCTTGTCGGCGACGATCACGTTGACGTAGTCGCGCGAACGCAGGCAATGATCGGCGACGCTCAACAGGCAGTTCGCGTCCGGCGGCAGATAAATACGCACCACGTCCGGGCTTTTATTTGTGACGACATCGAGAAAGCCGGGGTCCTGGTGCGTGAAGCCGTTGTGATCCTGACGCCACACGAGCGACGTGATCAGCAGATTGATCGATGGCACCGGCTGCCGCCAGCCGAGATCGCGCTTGGCTTTCTCCAGCCACTTGGCGTGCTGGTTGAACATGGAGTCGATCACGTGGACGAAGGCTTCATACGTGGCGAACAAACCGTGGCGGCCGGTCAGCACATAGCCTTCGAACCAGCCTTCGAGCGTGTGTTCGCTGAGCATTTCCATCACGCGGCCGTCTACCGCAAGGTCGCCGCCGTCTGCGTCGCTCGGCTCGGTTTGCGCGAGCCAGGTTTTTTCCGACGCTTCATAGATCGCGGTCAGTTTGTTGCTCGCGGTCTCGTCGGGGCCGAACACGCGGAAGTTCGTCATGTTGTTGCGCATCACGTCGCGCAGGAACTTGCCGAGCACCTCGGTCGGCGACGTGTACGAGCCGCCCGGCTTTTTGACCGCCACCGCATAATCGCGAAACGGCGGCATGTCGAGTGTCTTGCAGAGCAAGCCGCCGTTCGCATGCGGATTGGCGCTGATGCGGCGCGCGCCCACGGGCGCGAGTTCGCGCAGTTCTTTCACGAGGCGCCCTGCTTCGTCGAACAGCGTCTCAGGCTCGTAACTGCGCAGCCAGCTTTCCACCAGCTTCAGGCTCTTGCCGTTGGTCACCGGATCGAGCACGGGCACCTGATGCGCGCGCCACGAACCTTCCACCTTGTGTCCGTCGACTTCCTTCGGGCCAGTCCAGCCTTTGGGCGAACGCAGCACGATCATCGGCCAGCGCGGCCGCGACGCGTCGTTGCTTTCACGCGCACGCTGCTGGATCGCGCGGATTTCGCCGATGCACTGTTCGAGCGTCGCGGCCATCTGCTGATGCATGACGGCGGGATCGTCGCCTTCGACGAAATACGGTTTGTGGCCGTAGCCGGTCAGCAAAGCTTCGAGTTCCTCGCGGGGAATGCGCGCGAGAATGGTCGGATTGGCGATCTTGTAGCCGTTCAGATGCAGCACCGGCAACACCGCGCCGTCGCGGATCGGATTGAGGAATTTGTTCGAGTGCCAGGAGGTGGCGAGCGGGCCGGTTTCCGCTTCGCCATCGCCGATCATCACGGCGACGATCAGATCGGGATTGTCGAACGCGGCGCCGTAGCCGTGCGAGAGGCTATAGCCGAGTTCGCCGCCTTCGTGAATCGAGCCGGGCGTCTCGGGTGTGCAATGCGAACCGATGCCGCCGGGAAACGAAAACTGCCGGAAAAAGCGCTGCATGCCGGCTTCGTCTTCGCTGCGGTCGGGGTAGATTTCCGAGTAGTGCCCTTCCAGATAGCAATGAGCCAGCGTGGCCGGCGCGCCATGACCGGGACCGGCCACGTAGATCATGTCCAGATCGAGCTTTTTGATGAGCCGGTTCAGATGCACGAGCAGGAAACTCTGCCCCGGGTCCGAACCCCAGTGGCCCAGCAGGCGGTTCTTGATGTGTTCGGGCTTCAGTGGTTCGCGCAGCAGCGGATTGTCGCGCAGATAGATCATGCCGGCCGACAGGTAGTTGCAGGCTCGCCAGTAGCGGTCCATGTTGCGCAACGTGTCGGGGTCTAATGTTTGCGGCGGCGTGGGATGAGAGGTTGCTTCAGCCATGGTGTCACTCCTTGGAAAGGACTGTCAGGCAGGTTGGCGGATGCGGCAACGATGATTCGTGAGGCGGCCGGCGCGAAAGAAATCAGCGGTACCGGCCATGCTGTCATGCGGATGACACAACGAAAGCGTAAGGGCAAAGGCCCGTGGCAGCGGGCCTTTGCGCCCTTGTCTGGTGATCGTCAGTGTGACAGGAAGCGGGCCGCATGGTTCGACGCAATCGTCCAAAGCTTGATCCATCTGCGACCGCGCGACCGTGATGACATTCCGCCTCATGACGCATGCGTTAGACTTTAAGCGCATATTAAGCGAATGCCTTTAAGCTGCTCATGCTTCATGCGCGACGGCGGACCGCATCTGGCGCGTACCGCCTTGCTCGCCCCTTACCAAACATTCCATCATGCCGACACCCAGTCGCCTCAAAGCGCCGTTGATCCTTGTTCTGACATTGGTGTTCCTGTTCGCGGGTGTCGCCATTCTGATCGGCGTGTTCGGCTTGCTGGTCAAGCTGTTCGGCCACGCCTGAGTGCCGCTGCGCGGGCGTCGCCGGCGCAAAATGTGTATCCTGAGCAATCTTCCCGGCGCCTTCACGTGTGGTCTCCCGCCTTTCCGAGACCTGGGGCGCCCAGCCTGATTGCAAGGAGATTCCATTGACGGACCACGCTGATACCTCCCCGCCCTCCGGCCAGCCGATCGACCCGAAGTTGCTCGAACTGGCGCACCAGGTTTTCGACCTCGCGCGGAGCGGCGATGCCGCCATGCTCGCGGCGGTGATCGAAAAAGGCGTGCCGCCGAATCTGCGCAACGACAAAGGTGACAGCCTCGTCATGCTCGCCAGCTACCACGGTCACGCGGACGCCGTGCGCACGCTGCTCGAACACGGCGCCGATCCCGATCTGCGTAACGACAACGGACAGACGCCAATTGCAGGCGCGGCGTTCAAGGGCTTCGACACCGTGATCGAAACCTTGCTCGCGCATGGTGCGGATGTCGAAGGGGCGTCGCCGGACGGACGCACCGCGTTGATGATTGCGGCGATGTTCAATCGCACGGCGATCATGGAATTGCTGATTGCGCATGGCGCGGACCCGAAGGCCCGCGATGCGAACGGCGTGACGGCACTGGATGCGGCGGGCCGCATGGGCGCCGGCGATGCGCAAGCGCGCCTGAAGGAACTCGGTTCATAAAGCGAAACGGTATTGGCAGGCGGCGCTGTTGCTCTCCATGTGAATGACACATTCATGGAGACGCGCCAGCGCCGCGAACCCTCTAGCGTTTCTCAGCCAACAACAACTCCACGTCGATCTCCGCCAACTCGCCGATCCGCTCCACCGTCACATCCGCCGGCGGATTGCTGGAGATCTCTTTCGGATCGAATGCATAGTGCCCCTGGCGGGGAAACACCGTCGTCAGTTTCGCGCCCCACGCCTTTTTCATGGCCGTCAGAATGCGCAGCTTGTCGTCGACCATGACATAGTGGCGCGCGGGATAGCACTCCATCACCTGATCGAGCATCAACTCTTTGTGGATGTAGATCAGCACGCGCCCTTCGACCTCGTCCCATAGCCCAGAGCGGGAGATCTTGCGCGGCTGGAACACCACGTCGCCGTCGGAGAGAATCACCGTGGGACCGCGCTCGCCCACATGCCGGAGCGCATCCAGCGCGCCCGGATACAGGCGGTTCGCAAACGGATAGTCGATCAGGAACGACGACATCAACAACAGCCGCGTGTCCCGCGGATGCTCCGAGCGATAGCGCTGCAGCGCGCCCAGGTAATCGGCATAGCCGAGCTCGGTGCGCAGGTTCTCGAAGATTTCCCAGTACCGCGCGCTGTTCTCCGCGCCGAACTCGCGCATCATGTGCGCGCGCAGATCCGAGAGCACGTGGTCGTTGTCCAGCAAGGTGTTGTCGCAGTCGAACAGAAACACGACGTCGTGCGGCGTGGAGGTGGTGGCTTGCATCGCGGCTCCCTGGAATCAGCTTTTCGGCTTATCGGACGGCGTGGCCGATTTCTCGGCGTGGCCACCGAAATCCTTCCGCATAGCCGAGAGCACGCGGTTCGCGAAATCCGCCTCGCCGCGCGAACTGAAACGCGCGAACAGCGCCGCGCTCAGCACCGGCGTAGGCACGCCTTCGTCGATGGCGGCCGCCACGGTCCAGCGCCCCTCGCCTGAATCGGATACGCGTCCTGCGTAGTTTTTCAGCTCGACATCGCTAACGAGCGACCCGGCGATCAGATCGAGCAGCCATGAACTGATCACGCTGCCGCGCCGCCAGACTTCGGTGACGTCGGCGAGATTCAGATCGTACTGGTATAGCTCGGGTCGGCGCAGCGGCGAGGTTTCGGCGTCAGCCTCGCGCGCCTGCTTGCCGGCGTCGGCGTGATGCAGAATGTTCAGACCCTCGGCGTACGCGGCCATCATGCCGTACTCGATGCCGTTGTGGACCATCTTGACGAAGTGCCCCGCGCCCTGCGGCCCGCAATGCAGGAAGCCTTGATCCGCGGTGCTCGAGCCGGCGACACGGCCCGGCGTGGCCGGCTCTGAGCCGGCACCCGGCGCGAGCGTCGCGAAAATCGGTTCGAGCCGCTTCACGACCTCAGGCTCGCCGCCGATCATCAGACAGTAGCCGCGCTCGCGGCCCGCCACGCCGCCGCTGGTGCCGACGTCCACATAGTGAAGTTTGCGCTCGGCCAGTTCGGCGCTGCGGCGGATGTCGTCGTGGTAATAGGAGTTGCCGCCGTCGATCACGATGTCGCCCGGCTCCAGCAACGGCACGAGTTTCTCCAGCGTCATGTCGACCACGGCGGCGGGCACCATCAGCCACACGGCGCGCGGCTTCTCGAGTTGCGCGACGAGGTCTTCCAGCGACGCCGCGCCCGCTACGCCGTCCTGTTTCAGCCTCTCCACCGCCGCCGGTTGCACGTCGAAGGCGATACAGTGCTGACCGCCGTTCGTCAGGCGCCGCACCATGTCGGCGCCCATGCGCCCCAATCCAATCATGCCTAGCTGCATATCTCGCTCCGGAAAGTGCCTCGTTGCGCTGCTGGATTTGCTTCGACGTTTTGCTTCGTTCTACCGCGGCTATGTTGCGTTTTCGCTGAGCGCTTCAGTGGCGGCGTCAGGAATCGCACGTGGCTACACTTACTGTAGTGGTGTTTCTTCGCGTGCGCCGGACACACGGTAGCAGCCCTGATTCGCTCTTGCAGCGAAGCGGGCATCGCCCATGCATCGAAAGACGATACGCCTTTTTGCAGAGGTTTTGCGCGGCGTAAAGTTCCTGGGCAGTGTGCGCTTGCGTCAGGGTTGCGCGGCATGGCGCCCGCGCAGGCTTCGATTCGGCTGACCGCTTTCTTGCAGTTCGTGTTTGCCCTTGAAGCCGGCGCGTCTAGCGCTGTCGCTGTCGTGCCTGGAGTTTGCCGTATTGCGA
This sequence comes from Paraburkholderia sp. RL17-373-BIF-A, assembly GCF_046030175.1. Classification (NCBI taxonomy): domain Bacteria; kingdom Pseudomonadati; phylum Pseudomonadota; class Betaproteobacteria; order Burkholderiales; family Burkholderiaceae; genus Paraburkholderia; species Paraburkholderia sp. RL17-373-BIF-A. The sequence goes on along the minus strand of NZ_JARESO010000013.1, from coordinate 69,481 downwards.
ACGCTTAAAACGCTTCACGGCGTTCCACATCAACGGATAGCGATAGCCCGGCACGGCGAACAGCACCAGCGCGCACAGCGCCAGCAGGCCGCAGAACAGAAACGTGCCGCGATAGCTGAACGCCTGCACCAGCAAGCCCGACAACACGCCCGAGAGAATCGAGCCGACGCGCGCCGCATTGAAAAACAGCGCGGTGGCGCGGCCCGGCGACTGCGGCATCAGATCCTGCACATAGGTCATGCCGAGGCACGAGGTCACGGCCACCACGAATGCGTTGAGCATCTGCATCGGGATCAGCATGTGGACATTCCCCGCCAGCGACATGCCGACGAAATACACCGCGTGCACCGCGGCGCAGGCGGCCAGCCAGTTCGGCTTGTGCAGCGCCGACGACTTCGCGCCGAGCGCGAGCATCATCGGAATCTCCATCAAGGCGCCGAGGCCGAGCATGACCGACACATCCAGATGCGTGCCGTTCAGCCCATGCACGATGTAGAGCGGCAGCACGATCATGGTCGCGTTCGCGGCGAGGCCGAGCAAGGTGAGGGCGGCGACCGCGCGGCCGATGTCGATGGCCGAGGCGACGCCCGGCAAGTCCTCGTGCGCATCTTCGCCGGGCGCGGTCAGCGGCGGCACGGTGATCGAAGCCGACGGCTCCGACGCCGTGTCTTCCACCGTGTGATCGCCGAGGTGGCCCTGCGGCTCCCGCATGCGCCATACGATCGTCGCGCAGGCGCCGAAACTGGCGGCGGCGAACAGGAAGAGCCCGTAAAAGCTGCTGGCGGCGAGCACCAGCGCGCCCACCGACGGCCCGAACACCCACGCCGCCGACAGAATGGTCCGCAAGGTCGCGCTGGCGAACACGCGCTCCGCGGGGTCCGCTACTGGCAAGGCCGCGCGGCTGAACGAGAACACCATCGAAATGGCCGAGCCGCCCGCGCCGATGAAGACGATCCCGACCACCAGCAGCAGCCGGTAATCACGCACGACGCATAAGCACAGATAGCCGAGCGCCGCCGCGATCAGCGCGGCCAGCAGCAAGGGCCGGTGCCGCCCGCTCGCGTCGCTCCAGCGGCCCGCGAAGGTGCTGGCGAGCACCCCGCTCGCCGCGATCAGCGTCATGAAGACGCCGAGCCTGAACGGCGTCATGCCGGCGCGCTCGACGCCGAACAGGGAGAGATAGGGAGCGGTGAACGACATCGCCACACCGAGCATGAGCGTCGCGGCGGCGAGCGGCTTGAAGCCGGGAATGCGCAGCAGGTCGAAAAAACGTGAGGTTTTTAACACGAGGGGCGGTGGGTCAGGGAAAGCGAGCCTGCGACGCGCTATGCACGCCGCACACTTCGTGGCCGGAACGACCGGGGCATTATCGGCTTAGCTCGCGGGCGCGTAAACCCGCGCCACCGCATCCCAAAATTGCAGACCGCACCGTTGCCGCGCCACCGACGGCGTGGAGCACGCTACTTGCCGTCCGCCGCGCGCATCTGCTGCGCTTGCGCCTTGTAGTCGTAGGTCGGATAAAACTCGGTGCGATAGCCGCCCCACGCGGTGGTTTCGATCGCCCGGTTCACCTCGCGCAGGCGGCTCGCCGGCACGCGCAGCGTGACCACCTGGCCGATGCCCATCATCACGTACCACGACACCACTTCGATGCCGGGCGGCGGAAAAGTCTTGAAGAATCCTTGTGCGCGCAACTGGTCGTTGATCTTCGGCAGCGGCTTGGACTCGTCGTGCCGCAGGAAGATGGTGAGCAGAAAGGTGTCGTCGGGCGCGGATGCGGCGGCCGTTGCCGGTGCCGTGGCGCTCGAAGCACCGGGTGCGCCAGCCATGCCCGCGCCCGGCGCGGCGCTCGGTTCGGCGCCATGCGCAAGCGGCGCGACGCCGAGCGACACGGCCAGCGCGGCCCCGGCCCGGTTGCGGCGCAGCAGGTTGAACAACACGGCGGAACGGCGTGGAGCAACTGCATTTGGCATGGGATGCCTCCATGACGCGTTGGGAATCGGTTCGACGGCGCGCGCTTCGTTGTCTTTGTTTCGCTTCGGTGCATGCACGTGCGGCGTGAAGCTAGCAATATCCGCTCCCGCTATGCAACTCCCGACCGCGCCTTGCAGCGCGCGTTACTGCACGACGTAACCGCGTTTTTCGAGCGTCCAGCGGTGCCACTGATTGCCATACATACCGCAAGCGATACCGAACAGCACCGACAGCACGAGTCCGATCAGGTCGGCGGTTTCGCCCCATAGACCCGAGCAGAAGAGCAGCAAGTTGATCGCCAGCATGACGAAAGCAGCAAACCACATCTTCTTCGACAAGGCCCAGACGAAGCCCAGCAGACACGCACCCCAACTGAAACCGGTAGCCACCGCGACTGTTTCTTCCTTGCCGGGGTAGCGCAGATAAATCCTTTCGCCCATTTCTTTCCCTTCCTGCCTTCGATGTTTCGCTGCCTGCCGGCAGCACCGGACGAATGTTTAACACGCCATGGCGGCAAGAATATGAGTTCGCGTGAAATTTACGCGGCCGCGCGCCGCGCCGGGCCGCGCATCGGGCGAAGCCAGGCTCACTGACGATCCCGGGGATAGCTGCTACTCTTGGCAATTCCACCCGCAGGGGCGCCACGGCGGCCCAAGCCCCTGCCTGCACAGGTTGAACCGCTCCGGAGCAAGCATGGCAACCCAGACAGCCTATTCTTCCCAAGCCCCCTCGCGAGCCCAACTCGACGCCCTGGCGGGCGCCACCCTCGTCGAATTCGGCACGGACTGGTGCGGCTACTGCCAGGGCGCGCAGGCGTCGATTGCGCAAGCCCTCGAACCGCACGACGGCCTCAGGCATCTGAAGATCGAAGACGGCCCGGGCCGCCCGCTCGGCCGCTCGTTCAAGGTCAAGCTCTGGCCCACGCTGATCCTGATGCGCGACGGCACGGAAGTCGCGCGGGTGGTCCGTCCGGCCAACGCCGCGGAAATCGCGGACGTGCTGACGTCGCTCTGAGGTCTAGCGGCGCACGCTGCGCCTCATGCGCCGCGCCATCTCCACCCGACAACTATCATGCGACAAGCCATCCACCACCTGAGCGTGAAGGCCCGCAGCCGCGGCCTCGTCGAATTCACTGACGAAGCGCGCCGCTTCGTCGCCGCGCAGGGCATCGACACAGGGCTGCTGACGCTGTTTTGCCGCCATACGTCGGCTTCATTGCTGATTCAGGAAAACGCCGACCCTTCGGTACAGCGCGACCTGGAGCGCTACTTCGCGAGCCTCGCGCCCGAAGACGCCGAGCGTTACGAACACGACGCCGAAGGCCCGGACGACATGCCGGCCCATTTGCGCACCGCGCTCACGCAAGTGCAATTATCGGTGCCGGTCGAACATGGGCGGATGGTGCTCGGCACCTGGCAAGGGTTGTATCTGTTCGAACATCGCCTTCACACGCAGCATCGGGACATCGTGCTGCATCTGATCGGCGAATGACGGCGCGCTCCATTGCACTCGAAAGTTCGATAGAGAACCAAACGGACCGCTCACCGCTTCAAAGCGGCGCGCCGCCGAACGCCTGGCGCTGCGCGAGCGACACGAAGGCCTGCGCGTCGCGCGCCGCCTGCACCACCGCTGCCATGCCGAAGAACTCGTGCGTCGCGCCCCGATAATTGCGATGCTCGACGGGCACGCCCGCGCTGTGCAGTTTCTGCGCGAGCTTCTCACCGTCCGAGCGCAGCGGATCGATGCCCGCGGTCACTATCACAGCCGGCGGCAAGCGTGACAGATCCGCGCTCACCACGTCGATCAACGGACTGGTGAGATCGCTCTCGCTGTTGATCACGTTATGTATGAACCACAGCATCATCGGCTTGTTCAAGGGCTTGGCATTGCGATTCTCTTCATAAGAGATCGACACGATGTTGTTGCTCGCCACCGGATAGATGAGCGCCTGATGCATCGGCATGCGGATGCCCGTGTTGCGCGCGCGGATCGATACGTTGATCGCCAGATTGGCGCCGGCGCTCTCGCCCATGATCGCGATCTTGTCCGGGTCGCCGCCGACGCTCATTGCATTCCCGATCAGCCAGCCCCATGCGGCGAACGCGTCGTCGTGAGCGGCCGGCAGCCGGTGCTCCGGCGCCTGCCGGTAGTGCGCGGACACCACGATCGCCCGGCTCTGGGCGGCCATGGCACGCGGCGTGGCATCGTAGGTATCGAGGTCGGCGATCACCCAGCCGCCGCCGTGAAAATACAGAATCAGCGGGAACGGTCCCTCGCCTTGCGGCGTGTACACCCGCGCCGAATTGCTGCCGGCCGCGCCTGGAATCATGATGTCTTGCGTGCGCACCGCCTCCAGTTCCAGCGCAGGCCGCGCGCTGAACGCGGGGTTCTGCATCAGTTTTTTGACGGCGTCGGCGGGCGTGGGCTGGTGCCTCGCCTCCTCCACCGTGCAATCTTCGATGGGCTTCGGGTCCAGACTCTTGAGCGCGTCGAGCACCGCTTTCATATCGGGATCGGCATGTCCCGTTGGATCCATGCCGACCATGCCTTTGATCGTATCGCCGAGTGTCATGTCCATGCTCCTGCAGAAAATGAAGGGCACGGACTCATCGGAGGCTTTCAGGACCGGCGCTCGACAACCGTGCATGCTGTCAATTTCAGCAAGCGCTATACCCGTCGACGGCAGGTCGCGCGGGCTGTCCGAAGCCCGCGCCAAGACGAAAAATCAGATCGAACCCTCAACGGTTCGGAGTGGTTGCGCGCGCAATCTTATCGAGCAGCGCCTGCAGCGAAACCGGCTTGCCGAGATGCGCGTCGTAGCCCGCGCGAATCGCACGCGTGGCATCCTGCGGACGGCCGAAGCCGGTGAGCGCGAGCGCGGGCACCGACGCCGTGGCCGGCAGTTTGCGCAACGCCGCGATCAGCTCATAGCCGTCCATGCCCGGCATGCCGATATCCGAGAGGATCAGGTCGAACTGTTGATGCGCGGCAACCTCCAGCGCGGCCGCGCCATTGGTTTGCGGCCACACTTGCGCGCCCTCCATTTCGAGCAGGCTCTGGAACGCCTGCAGGCTTTCGACCGCGTCGTCGACCAGCAGAATCCGCATGCCCTTGAGCAGACTGACGTCGCCCTGGCTTTCGCGGGGTTCGGCTTGCACTGTGGCGCTATCGGCGGGCAGCCAGACGCGAAAACGCGCACCCTTGCCCGCACCCGCGGACTCCGCCTGCACATGCCCGCCATGCATTTCGGCAAGTTGCTTGACGAGCGCGAGCCCGATGCCCAGACCGCCGCTATGCCGCCGGTGCGCGCCTTCGGCCTGGCTGAACATATCGAACACGTGCGGCAGGAAGGCCGGTTCGATGCCGCGCCCGGTGTCGCGCACCTCGACACACGCGAAGCCGTCCTCATGCGCGAGCCTGATCGTCACGCTTCCGCCCTGCGGCGTGAATTTCACCGCATTGCTGACGAGGTTCCACAGAATCTGCTCGAAGCGCACGGCGTCGGCGTCGATAAGAAACGGTTCGGCCGCACCCTCCACGTTCACCTCGACCTGATGCGACAGCGCATCGGCTTCGATCGCGCTCGCCACCGACGCCGTGATCGCCGCGATATCCACCCGCGAGCGCTCCAGCGCCAGTTTGCCGGTGCGCACGCGCGACAGGTCGAGCAGGTCGTCGATGATCTTTGCTAGGCTGATCACCGAACGGCGGATCGCATCGGCCGCATCGCGCACTACCGGCAGGCCTTGGGTGGACGGCGCGCGGTCCAGCATGTCCGCTTTTACATGAATCAGGTTCAGCGGGTTCTTCAATTCGTGCGAGAGCACCGCGAGGAATTCGTCCTTCAGACGGCTGGCCGCTTCCATCTTCTGCCGCACCGAGCGCTCCAACGAAATCTTGCGCTGCTCGAGCGCCTCGGTGCCTTTGCGCTGCGTCAGATCGCGCACGATCTTCGCGAAACCGCTGAAGGTGTCCGACGCCATCGGTGTGATCACGCCGCTGCAATAGAGCCGCGTACCGTTTCTGTGGATGTACCAGCGTTCGTCCTCGCAACGACCGTCGGTCTGCGCGCGCCGCCGTTCGTTCGCGGGTTCGCCGGCTTCGCGATCTTCCGGCAGATAGACACGGTCGAGCGTCTGCCCGGCCATCTCGCTCTCGCTGTAACCGAAGATGCGTTCCGCGCCCTTGTTCCACGTCACCACGCGGCCATCCATGTCCTGCACGATGATCGCGAAGTCGTTGGTGCTTTGCGCGGCGAGATGCAGGCGCTCCTCGCCGACGCGCACGAGCTGCTCCGCGCGCCGCAACGCCGTGATATCGACGATGGTCAACACCGCGCCGTCGATGTGATCGTCCGTGGTGCGATACGGCGAGAGGCGCGTGAGGAAATAGCCCCCGTCGGTGCCGCGAATCTCGCGCTCGATCAGTTGCAGCGACTCGAACACAGTGAGCGTGTCGTCGTTCAGTTGCGGATAGTGGAGCCGGTGCGTGATGTCGTGCAGCGGGCGGCCGAGGTCGGACGGAATCACGTTGAACAGATCCGTTGCAGCCGGCGTATACCGCTTGATCCGCATCTCGCGATCGACGAACAGCGTGGCGATGCCGGTCGAGGCGATCACGTTCTGCAAGTCGTCCTTGGCCTTGCCGGTCTCCTCGATCTTGGTCTGCAATTCCGCGTTGACGGTGAACAACTCCTCGTTCAGCGACTGCAGTTCTTCCTTGCTGGTCTCGAGTTCTTCGGTAGCCGCGCGCAACTCTTCATTGATCGCCTGCAATTCCTCGTTCGACGCTTTCAGCTCTTCCGTCGACGCCTCCGACTGCTCGACCGTGGAGCGCAACTCCTGTTTCGTGCGATGCAGTTCATCCTCGAGATGCACCAGCAGCGAATCCTGCGCCGCCGGACCGGCGGGCTGCTTCGACGGTTGCGCGGCGGCGCCGGCCGCAACTTCCTCGAACAGCACCAGCGCGAATTCCGGTGAATCTTCCGTGCGCCGATAAGGGCGCACGACGATCCGCACCTGCTTGCCGGGCGTGAAATCGATCGGCGGAGTGGCCGCTTCGCGGTTGCCGCGCAATGCCTGAAACAAGGTCGCACGCAGTTGCAGACGCAAATCCGGGTGGACCAGCATGATCAGGTTGTACGACGGCTCGCCCCGCACGAAGCGCAGAAACTGGCCCGCGTGCTCGGACATATGCAGGATGTTCGCGTCCGTATCGACCACCACGCTCGGCGGTGCGTACGACTCCAGGATCCGGTGATGCAAGGCCGAAAACGGCAGCGACTGCGGTAGCGGCGCCGCGGGCCCGACGTTGGCGACACTGGCCGCGCCGCCTTGTGCAACGACCGGCATGCTGATCGGCGGGCGAACCGTGCTGGCCACGACGTTGGCGCGATAGATCCGGTTTTTCTTGTCGACCGCCGTGAACAGATCGCCGGCCGCCTCGGCGGATTCCGAACTGCCGAGCAGCAGATAGCCGCCGGGCTGCAGGGAGAAGTGAAACATCTGCAGCACCTGGGTTTGTACGCTGCGGTCCAGATAGATCAACAGATTGCGGCACGACACCAGGTCGACGCGGGAAAACGGCGGATCGCGCAGCACGTTATGCACGGCGAACAGCACCTTTTCGCGGATCGCCTTGGTGACGCGAAAGTGTGCGCGCTCGGCCGTGAAGAACTGGCGCAGCCGTTGGGTGGGCACGTCCGCGGTGATCGATTCGGGATACAGCCCCGCGCGCGCGAATGAAATCGCGCGTTCGTCGATGTCGGTTGCGAACAGCTGTGCCTGAATGCCTTCATGCCGCTCCGGATGATCGGCGAGCAGCATGGCCAGCGAATAGGCTTCTTCGCCGGTCGCGCAGCCGGCGACCCAGGCACGCACCGGATCGTCCGCGGACTTCTTCTGGAACAGCTTCGGCACGATCTCGCGCTCGACGACTTCGAAGGTCTCCCGGTCGCGGAAGAAATTGGTCACGCCGATCAGCATGTCCTTGAGCAGCGCCGGCGTCTCGTCGGGATGCGTGAGAACGTAGTCCTGGTAGGCTTGCAGATCGGGAATGCCGTTGACCTGCAAACGACGTTCAATGCGCCGCAGAATCGTGGCGCGCTTGTAGTGCTGGAAATCGTGGCCGGTGCGTGCGCGCAAGGTGGCGAGCACGCCGAGCAAGGCCCGTTCGGCGATCGAAGCCGCATCGGGCGGTTTGACGGCGAGCGTTTCCGGTTCGTCGTCCGCGGACGGCAGGCGGATGGCGCGCGCGTTTTCGGCCAGCTCGCGGAGTTTGCGCGGCATGTCGGCCGCCGGCAACGTGAGGTCGACCATGCCGGTGGCCATCGCGTTCTGCGGCATCTCCGGGTACTCGGCGTCGGCCGGGTCCTGCGCGATCGTCACGCCGCCCTGTTCCTTGATTCGCCCGATGCCGGTCGCGCCGTCCGCGCCCGTGCCCGAGAGCACGATGGCGATCGCCCGCTCGCGGTGCGCGTCGGCGAGGCTACGAAAAAACAGGTCGATGGCGATCGGCCGGCCACGCGGACGATCGGCTTCAACGGGCGTGAGATGGCCGTGGTCGAGCGAGAGATCGTGTGACGGCGAAATCACATAGACGTGGTTCTTTTCCACCTGGACCGGCTGCTGAACCTGACGCACCGGCATGCGGGTGGCGTGCTGCAACACCTGGTCGGCGCTGCTTGCATGGTCGGGCGACAGGTGCAGCACCACCACGAACGCCATGCCGATATCGGCCGGCGCGTTCTCGAAGAAACGCAGCAGCGCCTGCACGCCACCCGCGGATGCGCCAATGCCGACTACAGGAAAGTCCAGCGAGCCTGAAGCGGCCGCCGTGCTCCCTGCGGTATCGGAGTTCGTCTGTGTGCCTGACTGCGTGCTCGTTTGCGCAACGCTCTGCGTGTTCGTTTGAGACGCTCCTGCTTCACTGCCAGCCATACTCATCCTTGTGCGCTGCGCTGCGTCTCAGCCGACCTCGTCTCGTCTTGGCACGGGCCTGTGCTGTATCAACTCATATTGTCGCGTGTGTTGCACCGCATTGCAAAGCCAGCCCGGCTTCGGCGCCCGTGCGAAGCGCGCCTGCCGAGGCTGGGTGCGGGAGTTTCGTGTCATCGGTTGGGATCGGAGGCGCCCGCAGCAGCAAGCGCTCCGGAATCCTCGTTCAGCTTTGCCCACTGTGCTTCTCTACCTTACTGCCCCTTCGTATCGCTGCTCGCGTCCGCGCCCGGCATATTGGTCGAGTCGGTAGCCGGCTTCGCCTTCGACGACTTCATGTGATGTTTATTAGTCGACTTCGAATGCGCCATCGCGCCCGATGCCTGCATGTCGCCACCCTCACGGGTCGCGCCGGCATTGGTGCCGCCACTCGGGTCATTGCCGGCCGGACCGCCACCCCCGCTGCCTTGCGCCATCGCAATTGAGGAAGCGGCGAGCAAGGCCGAGATGAGGACTGCGCTGCGAGTCTTGTTTCTGAGGTGCATGACTTTCTCCTGTGCGAAAAGAAGTGGGTTGCGCCGGCCGGTTCAGCCAAATACGCATACCTCATCTTCCCCTCAGCAAGGGGTGTGCCGTGAGTCATGAAACACTTCGAACATGCCAGGCGTGCGCCGCGAATGGCGAGCCTTACGGTTCACACGCCACCAGAGCGTGCAATTCGTCGATGTTGAACGGCTTGGCGAGTATCGCCACGCCCAGCCGCCGCGCGCGTTCGAGTTCGTCGGCGTAGCCGGTCATCAAGGCGATCTTCTGTGACGGCCACGCACTGCGCACCTTCTCCGCGAGGTCGATGCCGTTGAGCTTGCCCGGCATCTGGATGTCGGACAGCACGAGCTCGAAGCGCGCGCCGCCTGTCAGCACATCGAGCGCCTGGTCGGCGGTCGGTTCATGGCGCACCTCGCAGCCGAAGGTCTCCAGCACCGCCGCCACGCCCGCCGCGACATCTTCGTTGTCTTCCACCAGCAGCACGACGCCGCTCGGCGCGGGCACCGGCGCTTGCACCGTCTCGGCTTGAACCACGGACGCCTTCTGGCGTTCGCGATATCGCGGCAAATACAACCTGACCGTCGTACCGCTGCCCGGCACGCTGTCGATCTTCGCCGTGCCACCTGCCTGTTCGCACATGGAAAGCACCTGCGCGAGGCCGAGGCCCGTGCCCGAACCGCGCAGCTTGGTGGTGAAGAGCGGCTCGAAGGCGCGCCGCGCGACGGCCTCGGGCATACCCTCGCCGTCGTCGGAACAGGCGATCAGCACGTATTCGCCGTCGGGCAGCAAGGTATCGCTGCCGACCAGCCGGTTGTTCTGGCAGCGAATCACGAAGCGTCCGCCACGCGGCATCGCGTCGCGCGCGTTCACGGCCAGGTTCATGATCGCGAATTCGAGGTCGGTCGGATCGGCCAGCACCTGCCAGACCTTATCGACCATGTTCAAGACCAGCTCGACGTTGTCGCCGAGCGCGGCGTCGATCAGCGGGGCGGCGCCGGGCATCCACGTGGCGAGATCGAGCGGCTGCTGTTTGAGCGGCTGCTTGCGCGCCACGCTCAGGAGACGCCGCGTGAGCGATTCGGCGGTGGCGGTGGCGCGCTCCACCGCCAGCACTTCCTTCTCCACGTTGTTAAAGCGCTTGAGCCGCGCGAGCTCCGTGTTGGCGGCGACCACCATCAGCAGATTGTTGAAATCGTGCGCGACGTTGGCGACGAGATTGCCGAGCGCGCCCATGCGCTGCAGTTGCCGGCTCGAGGCTTCGGCTGACAGACGCATCGCCACTTCGCCCTGCCAACGTTCCCACGCGCGGCGCTCGCCTTCCAGTTGGCGCAGCGAGTAGAACACCAGCAGCCAGATGGCGATGCAGGGCACGGCCGTGAGTGCCGCGATCATGATGAAGTGCCGCCGCCATGCTTCGCCGATCGACGACGTCGCGTAGGCGCTCATCACATAGAGCGGATAGTCGCCGACACGGCGAAACGCCAGCAGGCGCTCCACACCATCCACCGTGGAATTCAGACGGACGTGGCCGGACAGCTGTTTGTCGCGCAACGCCTGAGTGAATTTGCTCCGCGGGCTGGGCTTCGCGCCCGCCGGCCACGGCGGATAGCGCACCAGCAAATTGCCGTCCTGCCGGTACAGGCCCAGCGCCAGCGACGAATCGCCGTTGGTCAGTTCACGATAGAAGCGCGAGAAGTACTCGTTGCGCAGCGCCACCGTGACCACGCCGAGGAACTGGCCGTCGGCGCCCGAACGGCCCGTCGCGGTGGTGAACACATCGGTCTGCGAGAGTGGGCCGAACATCGGCAGCGAAAAATACGGATGCGGGCGCATCGCTCTCGCGCTCGTGAAATCCTCGCGCTGCGCGATCGACATGACGGGCGCGGGAAACGTGCGGCTCGACACCAGCAGATCGCCCTTCGCGCCAAGCAGATAGATCGACGCGACCTGCGAAAAGTCGCCGCCGATGCCGCGCAGACGGTTGTGCAACATCGCTTCGCGCGCGCGAATCTGCGCGTCGTCGTCATTGCCGAGCAGTTCCACGATGCGCGAGGACATCTGCTGGTTCAGGTCCAGCACCTTGACGGCCTGTTCCTCGGCGACGCGCGCGAGGCGGTCGATCATGTCGTTCGAATCGGCGATCCGGCGCTGGTAATCGAAGTAGCCGTAGCCCGCGAGGCAGATCAGAGGAAAGACGACCGAAACGGCGAGGACGATCAGCAGCATGCGCCGCGTCGCCGCGAAATTGCGCGACGGCATGGGGAAATCGACTGCGGCACGTTCCGCACGCTGCACGGTCACGATCTCCATGAAAGGTCAATACAGGTCAGGGATGCCACGGCACGACATGCTCGGAGCATGTTCGTGCGCTATTTCCTTTTCCGGAATTTACCGCACTTCGGCCGTTCTCCAAAGCGTGATGGGCGACGAAGCAGCGCTCGTGCAGGCGCGCGCATTCGGGCACATGGATTGCTGAACCATTGGCGTTCGGCGGCCTGAAAGGCGTGCTGCACCGCGGCGTGCTGATGCGCGTCGCGCGCCGCCTGCGCTGCCATTGCTCATCATTGCTCATGCCACCATCCGCGAGGAACCGGCCATGCCCACGACTGCCCGATGCGTCGCTCAGCTCTCGCAATTGCGAACCGACCGCGCTGAACGTGTCGTGGTGAACGACGAAAAGATTCTGCTGGTGCGCGACGGCGATACCGTGCACGCCTATTCCGCCGATTGCCCGCACGCCGGCGCGCCACTTGAAGAAGGCGCCCTATGCCACGGCCGGATCATCTGCCCGTGGCACAAAGGGACGTTCGACGTCGCCACCGGCAACGTGCTCGAACCGCCCGCGCTGGTCGCGCTCGACCGCTATCCCGTGGTCGTGACAGGCGACGACGTGATGGTCACGCCGGAAAAACTCCCCCGACCGACGCGCAATGCCAGCGCGAAGGAACCGCATTACGTGGTGATCGGTGCGGGCGCGGCAGGCGCAGCCGCTTGCGCCACGCTGCGCGAATGTGACTTTGGCGGCCGTATCACGCTCGTGGGCGATGAGCCGCATGCGCCGTACGACCGCACTTCGCTGAGTAAATTTGTCCCGTCTGGTGAAATGGCGCCCGCCGATGTGCCGCCGCTACTCGCGCCGGACTGGCTCGAGCGGCACGATGTCGAGCGGATGGTCGGCAGGGTCGCGCGGCTCGATGTGCCCGCCCGCACGATTCATTTCGAAAGCGGCGGCGAACTGACTTACGACACCGCCTTGCTTGCTACGGGCAGTGTGCCGAAGCTTCCACCGATTCCCGGTGTGGAACTCGGCGGCGTGCACGTGCTGCGCAGTCTCGCCGATGCCGCCCCGCTCGTCGACGCCATCGGCGACGATGCCGGTCAAACCCAGATCGTCATTCTCGGCAGCAGCTTCATCGGACTCGAAACGGCTTCCTCGCTGCGCAAACGCGGCACGCAAGTGACCGTGATTTCGCCAGAGAAAGTGCCGTTCGCGAGGCAGTTCGGTGAGCGCGCGGGCGCCATGTTCCGCACGCTTCACGAGCGCAATGGCGTGGTGTTCCATTTCGAAGCAAAGGTCACGTCCCTCGAAGGCGAAGAAGGCAACGTGCATCAGGTGATGCTCGAAAACGGCGAGCATATCGCCGCCGACATCGTGCTGTTAGGCACGGGCGTCGCACCGGCCACCGGTTTCATCGAAGGACTGCCGCTGCAAAAAGACGGCGGCGTGCTCGTCAACGCGGGCATGCAAGCTGCGCCTGGTCTCTATGCAGCGGGCGATATCGCCGTGTTTCCGTTGCATGAAGATCAGGAACCGTTGCGCATCGAACATTGGCGCGTCGCGCAGCAGCATGCGCGCATTGCCGCGCAAAACATGTGCGGCGCGCGTCATCGCTACGCCGGTGTGCCTTATTTCTGGACCTATCACTTCGGCAAGAACTTCGAATATCTTGGCCATGCGAGCGAGTGGGACGAGATCGTGACCGACGGCGAACTCGATAAGCAGCAATTCGTCTCGCTGTACGTGAAGAACGACATCGTGGTCGCTGTGCTCGCCTGCGAACGCGAAGCGCAGACCGCGCGCCTGATCGATGCGATGAGAGGCGGCGTGTCGCGCGCGGATGCAATTGCAATCGTCGGCGGCGCATCGTGCGCTACGAAATGAACACCCGTAACCTGAAGGAGAAACGCGATGACAGAGCACAAGGAAAAGCACCCGCACTCGAACAAGAGCGAAAAGCAGATCGACAAGCAGGTCGAGGATAGCTTTCCCGCGAGCGATCCGCCTTCCACCGGCGGCACCACGAAGATCGTCCCCGACAAGGACGCCGCTTCGAAAGACAAGTCGGCCGCAAAGAAACCGGCCAGGCATTAGGCCTTGCTGACCGAACGTGAACCGCCCGACGCGCTGCCGACGGGCGGTTTTCTCCACTTCTGCAATTGCAACCCCTCTGACCGACACTCCCGATCCTCATCACCTTCGCTTTGATGACGTGTCAAGGCGGGTGACGTGCAGGGATTCGTGGCACGCTAGCTATTGACCACGAGCGGCAGTTCTTCCTCGGTCTGGGTTCTGGCCGTCTCGACACGCCGGCAAGCAGCGACGATTTCCTGCAATGAGGTGGCATAACACTCCGCACCCATCGCGCTTTGCAGATCCGCGCTCCACTTCTCCGTATCCTCCGCCGCCCACAACCCGACCACGATCGACACCTTCGGCAATCGCGCGCGAATACGCCTGACCAGATAGCGCAGATGCGACGGAATGCCGTCGATCTGAAGGTAGAGAATGCAGACGATGCCGACATCGTCCGCGTCGAGTTGATCGATCGACGCGCGCGATGCGGCCTCATGCGGCAACGCGCGTGACGTGAAGCCGTGCTTGCCGAGCAACTGCAACAGAATCGTTGTCGCTAATGCGTCGAGCGGACCGCGTCCGGGAATGCATAACACACGGTTGCTGGCTGCGAGCGGCGACGGGTCTATTGCACGTTCTTCTTTCGAATTGCCTGGAGAAACGAGCCGCGTATTCGCGGGTTGAGCTTGTGCATCGTCGGAAGTCTCGGATGCCGAAGAAGGTGCCAACGGTCCCACCGCACTCCAGTTTTCTTCCGCCGCGGACGTGACCGGCTCGCGGTCGTCGTAGCCGTCGAGGCCGTCCACGAGGTCGTTCGTCGTCGCCTCGATGCGTGCAAGCTGCGTTGCCGTGACGCTGCCGCGCTCGACGTCGTTGGCTGCGAGCTGCAAGCCCTTGATCGCAACTTCATCGTAGTACGCGGACAATGAGCGCTCACGCAGCAGCACTTCGGCTTGCTCGATCGCCTCGTCCGGGTCGCCCGCCAACGCACGCTGGTAGAAGTTTTCGATGGGCGTGAGCGCCGGCTGGTCGCCCAGCAGCACATCGAGAAACTCCAGGCGCCGCACATGCCGGCCGAGCACGAGCAGGCAAAGCGTCAACGGTGTCGACAGAATCAGTCCTATCGGCCCCCAGATCCAGCTCCAGAAAATCGCCGCCACCACCACCGAAAACGGCGAGAGCCCCGTGCTGCGTCCATACAGCAGCGGCTCGACGATCTGCCCCACCAGCAACTCCACAGTGGCGAATAGCGCCAGCGACCAGATCGCCATCGCCCACCCCGGACTCACGGCGGCGGCGAGCGCGGTGGCCAAGGTCGCCGAGATCCAGATGCCGACGTAAGGCACGAGCCGCAGCAACGCCGCGAGAATGCCCCATAGAATCGGACTTGGCACACCAATCATAAAAAGCCCCGTGCCGATCACCACGCCGACGCCCGCATTCAGGCCGAGTTGCGACACGAAGTAACGGCTCAGACGGCGCGCGGCTTCATCCATCACCGTGGTCGTGCGGTGCAGATCGCGCGAGCCGAACAGACGGATTGCGCGGTCGCGCAGATCGTCGCGTTGCAGCAGGATCACCACCATCACGACGAAAACGATGAACGCCGTTTCGAGCGGGCTGATAGCCGGCGACAGCACGCGTCTCGCGAGTTCGAACGGCGTCGGCACCGGCTCGCGCACTTCGACGGGCACGGCGGCGGGTTCACTGGCCGTCGTATGCGCGCTGCCGCGAGACGTCGGGCCAGCCTGCGGTGCGGGTTGCGGCGGCTCGACGGTCGCGCGTTGCAGCGCCTGGCCTGCCGCGCTGGCAAACCGGTTCAGTTTGCCGATGGTCAGGCTGTGCGCCGTTTCCATCTTTTGCTCGATGGTCGCCTGATAGCGTGGCATGCCGGCCGCGAGATCGGTCAGTTGCGTGGCGATCACCGCGCCGAGCATCCCGATCACCGACACCGAGATCACCACCGCGGCGAACACGGACGCCACGTGACCGAGCCGCAAACGCGTCAGCGCATCGGCGAGCGGCGCGACGAGAAAGCTGAGCAGGATGGCGAGCGTAATCGGAATTAGCACGGCGCTCGCAAAGTAAAGGCAAGCGACCACCGTGACGCCCACCGCAAGCGCGATCAGGCTGTCCAGGCCGAAGGCCGTGGCGGGCGCTTGAATGCGGGCGGCCGGCCTCACGCCGCGCGGTTGGGGTATGTCCTTCATTTGCGCGAATCTGTCCGGTTACGTTCGGTTGCCGTTCTTGTGAGGCGTGCCAATCTTTTGGGCCAATATGCCGGTCAATAGGACTATCGGACCATCGTCGAAGTCCCATTGCGATAGCGCACTTACTTCAAAGGCTCGTCAGCGATCGGGCCACTTTCTACCGGCGGTGCTTCCTTTTCTACCTCGGCGCGTGCCTGGTCCCAGTACTCGTCAGGCGTGCCTTTCGGATCGTCTGCCTGCTCCCACAGGTAATAAGCGCGCATGCGGATCTGTTTCTCTACAGAGGTTTGTTCCTGTTCCATTTGATCACCTCGGTTAAACCTGGCGTGGGCCGATGTCGGCTGCGCTGCGCGTCCGCCGCAAAAAGAGCGGCATGGCGCGCAGTCCCTTGCAATCGAGCAAGCGCTATACCCGGCAGCGCAAGCTCGACAGCGTTTTACGCCTTGGTGTGTCAGGCTTAGGCGGAGGGTTCGCTTTCGTCGGTAGTGAGCTGCTCTTCGAGGCGGTCGAAAACACGCTGCGTCGCGCGGTTCGGTGCGTCGAGCGCGAACAGCAACAACGAGCGTGCCGTCACCTGATACGCGTCGCCGGCACTGAAGAGCGGCAACTCGGAGCGCACCGGCATGTTGGTATCGAGCAGGCAGGTCCACTGATCGCCCTCGGGAATATCGGGCAACGTGAAGTTGACGACATCGTGATGCGCATTCAGCACCAGCAGCAGGGTCGCATCCGAGGCCGGACGGCGAATGCCGCTCGCCTGCGCGCGGCCGTCGATCACGAGGCCGAAGCAGCGCATCGACGGATCGTCCCACTGCTCCTGCGAGAGATCCGTGCCGTCCGGCGAGAGCCAGCGTGCGTCAGTCACGTCCAGCGCCTCGTTGTATTCACCGATGATAAAGCGGCCACGCCGCAATACCGGCAGGCGGTGGCGCAACGTGGTCAGATTCTTGACGAATTCGATGAGCGCGCGGCCGTCGTCATCGATGGCCTCCCAATCGACCCAACTGATCTCGTTGTCCTGGCAATAGGCGTTGTTATTGCCCTTCTGCGTGCGGCCGAATTCGTCGCCCGCGAGAATCATCGGCGTGCCTTGCGAGAGCAGCAGCGTGGCGAGCAGATTGCGTTTCTGGCGCTCGCGCTGCTGACGAATCTCCGCGTCGTCGGTCGGACCTTCCACGCCCATGTTCCAGGACTTGTTGTCCGAATGGCCGTCGTTGTTGTCCTCGCCGTTGGCGTCGTTGTGCTTGTCGTTGTACGAGACCAGATCGTTGAGCGTGAAGCCGTCGTGCGCGGCGATGAAGTTCACGCTCGCCCACGGGCGGCGGCCGCGATGATTGAACTTGTCGCCCGAACCGGTGAGACGCGTGGCGAGATCGGCGACCTTGCCTTCGTCACCCTTCCAGTATTCGCGCACCGTGTCGCGAAAGCGGTCGTTCCACTCGGCCCAGCCGGGCGGAAAGCCGCCGACCTGATAGCCACCGGGGCCGCAGTCCCACGGCTCGGCCACCAGCCGCACGCTCGAGAGCACCGGGTCCTGCCGGCAACTGTCGAGGAAACCGCCGCCTTCGTCGAAACCATGCAATTCGCGCCCGAGAATCGTGGCGAGGTCGAAACGGAAACCGTCCACCTTCATTTCCGTCACCCAGTAACGCAGGCTGTCGGTCACCATTTGCAGCACGCGGGGATGCGACAGGTTCAGCGTGTTGCCGGTGCCGGTATCGTTGATGTAATAGCGCGGCTCGTCAGGCATCAGCCGATAGTACGACGCGTTGTCGATGCCTTTGAACGAGATCGTCGGGCCACGTTCGTTGCCTTCGGCAGTGTGGTTGTAGACCACGTCGAGAATGACTTCGAGATTGTTGTTGTGAAAACGGTCCACCATCTCCTTGAACTCGCCCACTGAATCAATCGACGACGCGAAGAAGCGCGGATCGGCGGCGAAGAAGCCGATCGTGTTGTAGCCCCAGTAGTTGGTGAGGCCCTTGTCGAGCAGATAGCTGTCGTTGACGAAGGTCTGGATCGGCATCAGTTCAACCGACGTCACGCCCAGGTTTCTCATGTAGTCGAGCACGACCTGCTGCCCGAGCCCGGCAAAAGTACCGCGCAGATTTTCCGGTACTTCCGGATGTTGTTTGGTAAATCCGCGCACATGGGTTTCATAAAAAATCACGCGCTCCCACGGCAGCGCGTTGCGTTCGGGATGACTCCACGAAAAATTGGCGTCGACCACCTTGCACTTGGGCACGAAGGGCGCGCTGTCGCGCTCGTCGAACGACAAGTCGCCCTCTTCGGAATCCAGCGTATAGCCGAAGATTTCCGGCGCCCATTTGAGTTCGCCGATATGCGCCTTCGCATACGGATCGAGCAGCAGCTTGTTCGGATTGAAACGATGGCCCTTCTCCGGTTCATAGGGGCCGTGCACGCGATAGCCGTAAACCGCGCCCGGCTTGAGGTTCGGCACGTACACGTGCCACACCTCATCGGTGTATTCCGGCAGTTCGATGCGTTCGATTTCGTTTGCGCCGGTTTCATCGAACAGACACAGTTCGACCTTGGTGGCGTGCGCCGAGAACAGCGCGAAGTTGACACCGCTTCCGTTCCATGTCGCGCCAAGCGGAAAAGGCGTGCCTTCCGAGATGCGCGTCGAGTAGTTGGCCTGGGATGACATAGTGGGTCCTGTGGAAGCAAGAGGCGCTGACGCGCGTGTTTTAGTGTAGGCAGAGGATCCGTCGATGCAGGGATTTCCGTCCGCATGGAATGCATCATCGGAACATCAAACAGCAAGCCCGCTGATTTAGCAAGTTCCGGACCTGAGAGGATTGACGTAGGTATTGGCGCTGCGCGGCACAACTTTTGCAGCAAGCAAGGTGAAAGCTGACTCAATGAAGCGGCGCGGCACAAGAAGCGCCGGACATGTCATCAGGGAGAACAATCATCATGCAACGAATACAGATCAATTCACTGGCCGCCACCGCCCTGCTCCTCGCCACGCTCGCGTCGTACGGCAATGCGTACGCTCAGGGCGCGCCTCAGGCAATTACGGAAAAACGGACGGACGTGGTGCAACTCGCAAGCGGCTACCGCGCGTCGAAGTTGAGTGGCGCCGATGTCTATAACAAGAACAAGGACACTATCGGCACGCTGGACGATCTGATCGTCTCGCCGAGCGGAGATCGCAGCACATACGCGATCCTGTCGGTAGGCGGATTTCTCGGCATGGGCAAACATCTGGTCGCCGTGCCGTTCAACGACTTACAGATCAATAACCGGCGTGTGGTGCTGCCTGAAGCCACCAAAAAGTCGCTCGAGGCGCTGCCTGAGTTCAAGTACGCGCCGGACTAAGCGCGGGTCTCTGATCCGGTCGACCGGTTGCAAGGGACTGCCCTTGCAGACCGGTTAGTTGCGCTGTTATCTGTAACAGGTCAACAGCCCGTCACGGCGATATATTCAATTAACCTAAGTAATCTGAGTGCCCCTTGACACTCTGCATCTGCTTCAATCTGCCGCGAATTCCATAATTGCCGCATGGAGAATTTCTTTCAAAGCGCACGCAGCCTTTACGTCGGCCCGGCCGCATGCAGCGCCGCAGCCGATTCGAGCACACGCAACAGACGCTCGGGCGTCAACGGCTTCGCGCAATGCGCATCGAAACCGGCGGCCTTGGCACGTGCCCGGTCGTCGCGCGAGGCGAATGCGGTGCACGCCACCAGCAACATATGCGAAGTGGAAGGATGGGCGCGCAGGCGGCGAGCCAGTTCCAAGCCATCCAGGCCCGGCATCTTGATGTCCAGCACCACCGCAAAGGGCTGCCATTCATGGGCCATCGCGCAGACAGCAAAGGGATCCTCAAGCGCGCGGCACTCGAAGCCGTCAGCAGTCAGCAACATCTGCAATGCCTCTGCCGCTTCCCGGTAATCGTCCACCACGAGGACGCGCCGGTGCGACGCCATCGCATACTGGATAGGCCGCCACACTACGACGTCTTCGTTATCGTCCATCCGGTCGTCGAACGTCACCATCTTCTCCTTGGCTTTTTTCCGTGCGCCACTCGCGGGCACTTCGGAACACGCGCGCAAGATTCGCTCCTGACGCGCAGACAAAGCTCATCGTTCTCCAGACGATGGTTTCTGTTCGCGTCGCACCGCGCTTGCAGCGCCGCAGCGTACGCCTTACCTCACCATAGCTCACGCAATAAAACGCCGCTGGTTGATTTAAGTGCGTTGAGGCATTGAGAACGGACGTTCACGCGTCGGCGAGACGCACTCGTGTCGCGCAGGCCGCCCTTGCCGCGTGCGCTGGATGGCACGCCTTGAGGCTATCATCGATAACGCAGGAATCCTGTCGAGAAAAACCCGGCACCCTTTTAGGGATTTGTACTCAGCGGGTTATCCCGCACGATCATCGATGAAGCCCTTGAGCATGGCCAGCGTATCGGCGTCGTCGATATGTTTGTCCGTGCGCCAGCGCAGCATGCGCGGAAAGCGCACCGCCACGCCGGATTTATGACGCGGACTTGCCTGAATGCCCTCGAAGCCGATTTCGAATACCAGGGTGGGCGTCACACTGCGCACAGGGCCGAACTTTTCGATCGTGGTCTTGCGAACGATGGCATCCACCTGACGCATCTCTTCGTCGGTTAGTCCGGAATAAGCCTTCGCGAACGGCACCAGCGTGCGCACGCCGTTCGCTTCGTCCCACACCGCGAAGGTGAAATCGGTGTAGAGACTGGCGCGGCGGCCGTGGCCGCGTTGCGCATAAAGCAGCACGGCATCGACTGCATACGGATCGATCTTCCATTTCCACCATGTGCCAGATGCCTTGGTGCGGCCCACGCCATACATCGATTCGCGTTGCTTGACCATCAGCCCTTCCACACCGCGTGATCGGCTCTCGTCGCGTAACGCCGCGAGCGCCTGCCAGTCCGCGGCGCGCACTAGCGGCGACACACGCAGCAGATCGCGCGCGAGCGTGCTGTCGATGGAAATGGCCAGCGCATCCAGTTGCGACCGCCGCTCGGCGAGCGGCGTCATGCGCAGATCCTTGCCGTGCGCTTCGAGCAGATCGTAGGCAAGCAGTGTGGCGGGCGAATCGGCGAGGATTTTTTTAGTCAGCGTTTTACGGGCAATCCGTGGTTGCAGGCGCGCGAACGGCAATGGCGCCATCGCGCCCGGCTCCCAAGCGAGAATCTCTCCGTCGATCACGCAACCGTCCGGTAACGCTTCGCCTAAAGCCGCCACTTCGGGGAATCGATCCGTGATCAGATCCTCACCGCGTGACCACAACCAGACACGTCCACCACGTTTGACCAGTTGCGCGCGAATGCCGTCCCACTTCCATTCGATCTGCCACTGCGACGGGTCGCCTAGCGTCGCCGGATCGGCCTGCAATGGATGCGCGAGAAAGAACGGATACGGCAGGCCGAGATCGCTCTCCTGCTGGTGATCGCCGGACTGCGTCTCGTCACCTGTCGCTTCGGGTGCGATCAAACGCAGATAGCGCGCGGCATCGGGCTTCTGTTGCGAGTCGGTCCAACCGACCATGCGTTGCGCGATCCGTTTATGATCGACGCCCGCTACTTCCGCCAGCGCCCTCACCACCAGTTGCCGCGCGACGCCGACCCGAAACCCGCCGCCGATCAGTTTGGTCAGCAGAAAACGGCCGCCCCAGTCGAGCTCGTCCCAGTAGCCGATCAAGCGTGTGCGCAACTCTTCCGGCGCGACGCCACGCAAAGTCAGCACGCGTTGCTCGATCCATTGCGTGAGGCCCAATTCGGAACTGCGTTGCGCTGGCGGCAGGATATGGGCGATGGTTTCGGCGAGGTCGCCCACCGCGTGATAGGACTCCTCGAATAACCAGGCGGGCAAACCGGCGCGCTCGCGGGCAATTTCCGTCAGTAGACGCGTCGGCACCGACTGGCGCGGTTTGCCGCCGGCGAGAAAATACGAGGCCCACGCCGCATCTTCCGGCTCGGCCACGGCGAAGTAGCTCGTGAGCGCTTCGAGTTTGTCGTGCGTGGACGTGGTCGCGTCGAGCGCGGTGTAGAGGGCGGCGAAGCGTTTCATGCGCGGCTCGACGGGTCGGCGGCGTTGGCCGTGTCGTCAGTGGCGGCGTCTTGCTCGGCGGCCTCATCGAACTCGTGCGGCACGCTGCCCGTCGTGGCTGTTTCATCCGCGCCCGCGGCGTCGGCCTCGACGGTATCGTCGCCATATTGTGTTTCAAACGCGCCGGCCTCGAGGCCTTGCTCACGCAACCAGCGCACCATCGGCTCGACCGAGCCATGCGTGACGATCACACGTTCAGCGCCCGTCGCCTGAATGGCCGTTTGCAGGCTGGGCCAATCGGCGTGATCCGACAGCACGAAGCCACGGTCGACGCCACGCCTGCGGCGCGCGCCACGCAGACGCATCCAGCCCGACGCGAACGCGTCGCTATAGTCGCCGAAGCGCTTGAGCCATGCGCTGCCCTGCGCGGACGGCGGCGCCACGATCAACGCCTGCCGGAACGCCACCTTGTCCTTGAGCGGGATCTCGCTCACGAGACGCACCGGCGGCAAGCGCACGCCGGCCTCCCGAAACGCGCGATTGAGCGGCTCCACGGCGCCGTGACAGAAGATCGGCCCAATGCCGGCATCGACGCTCGCCAGCACGCGCTGCGCCTTGCCGAACGAATAGCAGAACAGCACCGATGCGCGTCCTTCGGCCGCGTTATGCCGCCACCACGAATCGACACCGTCGAACACGGTTTGCGGCGGGTCCCACCGATAGATCGGCAGGCCGAAAGTCGACTCGGTTATGAAGGTATTGCAGCGCACCGGTTCGAAGGCATCGCAGGTCGGGTCGGGGTCGAGCTTGTAGTCGCCCGATGCCACCCATACGCGCCCGCGGTGTTCGATCCGCAGTTGCGCCGAGCCGAGTACATGCCCAGCGGGATGCAGCGACACCGTCGTGCCGTTGAGATCGAGCCGCTCGCCGTACGCCAGGGTTTGCAGTGATACGCCGGGCAAACGCGACAGCAGCACGGTCGCCCCCGCTTGCGACGCGAGATAGTGCCGATGTCCGAAGCGCGCGTGATCGGAATGCGCATGCGTAATCACCGCACGTTCCACGGGGCGCCACGGGTCGATATAGAAGTCGCCGGGCGGGCAATACAACCCCTCGGGCCGCGCCACCACCAGGTCCGCGAGATCTGCTTCGTCAGAGGCTATAGTCAATGGTGATTCCGATGGGAAAGATGGCACGTCGTGTCTGCGAATGATAGATGTCTATATGACAATCGCCGTTTTCATACGTGTTGAAGCATGTCGACGCAACGTCGATACAGCCGCCAAGCAAACTGCATTCCTGGCGCGCATTGGCGAATCGGCGTGACAGCAAGAAACGGCAACGCCAGCGTGGCTGCATTCTTGCTTAAGTATGCATGAGCAACAAGGCAAGCGCGTCGGCAAAACCGGCATTCCGGCAGGCCAGCCACGCGCGCTGTGAGGTCACATGCAATCCATCATCGACGACCACGCGTTATATGTGGCGAAACATCCCGGTACATTCGCGCTGCAAACCTTGAAGGCATTTCGCGCCAACCAGGGCTTGCTGCTCGCGGGCGCGGTCGCGTATTACGCGTTGCTTTCGATCGTGCCGCTCATGATCCTGATCGTGATCGCCCTGTCGCGCTTCGTGCCCCAACATACTTTGCTCGCGGCGCTCGCGCATCTATTGCAATGGCTGGTGCCGGGCCAGTCAAATGCGCTGGTGCGCGAACTGGCCAATTTTCTCGCACATCGCGCGGTGATCGGCTGGGTCTTGTTGCTGACGATGATCTTCTTCAGTTCGCTGGCCTTCACCGTGCTCGAAAACGCGATGTCGCTGATTTTCGTCCACCGCGTGGTGGTAAGGCGGCGTCACTTCCTGCTCTCGGCGATGCTGCCGTATTGCTACATTCTGTGTCTCGGCGTCGGCCTGCTGATCGTCACCTTCGTGTCGAGCGGTCTCGAGGCGATCGGCGCCGAAGGCATCGAACTATTCGGCCTGCATGTTTCGTTGCAGGGACTCTCGCGCGTCGTGCTGTATCTGCTCGGCCTCGCGGGCGAGGTGTTCGTGCTGACCTCGATCTATATGGTGATGCCGGTCGGGCGCCCTTCGCTCAAACATGCGCTGTTCGGCGGCGTGGTCGCCGCGGTGCTATGGGAGATTACGCGGCACGTGCTGGTCTGGTATTTCGCGACTCTCTCGCAGGTGAGCCTGGTGTACGGATCGCTGACCATGGCCATCGTGATCCTGTTCAGCCTGGAGTGGCTGGCGACCTTGCTGCTGCTGGGAGCCCAGGTGATTTCGCAATACGAACGATTCGGAAGCGAGCCGCTTCAGGCGCCGCAACCGGAAATCAAGACCGATTGAGCCTCGCCGCGATGCGCCCTACTCCTCGGGCAACATGGCGAATGGCAAGACTGGGGTAACATTCTCCTGAATACCGGCCGAGGCGCACGCCTGGCGTAACCGCCTCCACCCGGCAGGCTTCAGGACCCGACAATGAGCATCACCCTGCGCAACAACATACAGATTTCCGGCAACGGCAAGCGGACCATGGTGCTGGCGCACGGCTTCGGTTGCGATCAAACCATGTGGCGCTACCTCGCACCGTCGTTTCATGACGAATACCGGACCGTGCTGTTCGATCACGTCGGCAGCGGCTCGTCGGATCTGAGCGCCTACGACATCGACAAGTACGACTCGCTGTACGGCTACGCCAGCGACCTGATCGAGATCATCCGCGAAGTCGCCGAGGGTCCGGTGGTGTTCGTCGGCCACTCCGTCAGCGCGATGATCGGCCTGATCGCGAGTCTCAAGGCGCCGCAACTCTTCTCCGCGCTCATCATGGTGGGCCCCTCGCCCTGTTATGTGAACGACGGCGACTACGTCGGCGGCTTCTCGCGCGACGATATCGAAGACCTGCTGCGCACCCTCGAAAGCAACTACCTCGGCTGGTCGAGCACGATGGCGCCGGCCATTATGGGCGCGCCGGAGCAGCCGGAGCTCGGCGTCGAACTGACCAACAGTTTCTGCCGCACCGACCCCGAGATCGCGCGGCAATTCGCGCGCGTCACGTTTCTCTCCGACCATCGCGCGATACTGTCGCGCGCGACCACGCCCACGCTGATTCTGCAATGTAGCGACGACATCATCGCGCCGTGCGCGGTCGGCGAATATCTGCACCGCATGATGCCTGGCAGCACGCTGCATCTCATCGAGAACGTCGGCCATTGTCCGCACCTCAGCTCACCGAGCGCAAGCGCGGACGCGATGAACGCCTTTCTCGGGCCGATGAGCCTGTAGCACGATGCAAAGCACGGACCGCCCGCTGCCCTCAGCCGACGCATTATTCGAGCACGCCGCCTGCGGCCTGCTCGTCACCGATGCCAACGGACGCATCCTGCGCGTGAACGCGACCTTCTGCGGCTGGCTCGGCTATGAGACCGCGGAGCTTGCCGGGGCGAAGCAAATCCAGGATCTGCTGAGCGCGGGCGGCAAGGTGTTCTATCAGACGCATTGGGCGCCACTGCTGCAAATGCAGGGTTCGGTGGCCGAGGTCAAGCTGAACATGATGCATCGCGACGGCCACATGGTGCCGATGCTGCTCAACGCGGTGCGCCGCCGTCATGGCGACGTGACTTACCTCGAAGTGGCGGTGCTGATCGTCGCCGACCGTCATAAGTACGAGCAGGAGCTGCTGCTCGCGCGGCGCAATGCCGAGGCGTCCGTGGCCGCGCATCAGCTCGCGCAGCGGGAGTTGCAGGAAAGCCGCGACGTGTTGAGTCTCGCCATGCGCGGCGCGCGCATGGGCGCGTGGTCGCACGAACCGAATTCGGGCAAGTTCTGGTGGAGCCGCGAACTGGAAGCGCTCGCGGGTTATGCCGAAGGCCGCTTCGCCAATACGCCCGGCGGCTTTTTCGAACTGATTCATCCGGGCGATCTGGTTGCGCTGAACGAGGCAGTGGACCATGCGGTGGAAGCCGGTGACGACTACGTCGCCGAATTCCGCTTTCTGCATGCGAGCGGCGACTGGTGCTGGATGGAAGGCCGCGGGCGCGCCACGTATGACCGCCACGGCGAGCCGCTGATGATCTACGGCCTCGGCATCGACATTACCGAACGCAAGGAAGCGCAGACGGTCCTGTTACGCCAGGCCGCGATCTTCGAGCACCTGAGCGATGCGATCGTGATCACCGACCTGCGCGGCAATATCACCGACTTCAACGTGGGCGGCGAACGCATGCTGGGTTATCGCATGCGCGAGATTCTCGGCAAGCCGGTCGCGCTCTTCCTGCCGCCGGAAGAAGCGCTGAGCATCCGCCGGGAAGCGCTCGCGGCGCTCGCCGCCGAAGGCACGTGGCGCGGCGAGTTGCCGTTCGTGCGGCGCGACGGTTCGCGCGGCGTGTGCGAAACCGTGGTCAAGCCGCTCGCGAACGCACGCGGCGATATTTACGGGGCGGTCAGCATCAACCGCGACATTACCGAGCGACGGCGCGCCGAGCAGCAACTTACGCGGCTGAATCTCGAACTCTCGAAGGCCGATCGCCGCAAGGACGAATTTCTCGCCACGCTCGCGCACGAACTGCGCAATCCGCTGGCGCCGATGCGCAACGTGCTCGAGATTCTGCGTCTAAAGGAATTCGCCGATCCACAATTGAACTGGTCGCGCGACGTGTTCGACCGGCAACTGCAACATATGACACATCTGGTCGACGATCTGCTGGAGGTCTCGCGCATCACCCAGGGCAAGCTCGAGTTGCGCAAGCAACGTCTCGAA
The DNA here is from genome assembly GCF_046030175.1 of Paraburkholderia sp. RL17-373-BIF-A. NCBI lineage: Bacteria > Pseudomonadati > Pseudomonadota > Betaproteobacteria > Burkholderiales > Burkholderiaceae > Paraburkholderia > Paraburkholderia sp. RL17-373-BIF-A. Next base: position 42,662 of record NZ_JARESO010000013.1, on the reverse strand, counting down.
CTGGCGCGCGCAATGCAATCGGCCATGGAAGCGGCGCGGCCGACCGTGCAGGCGTCGTCGCATCATCTGAGCGTGACGCTGCCACGCGAGCCGCTTTATCTGGTTGCCGATCCCACGCGCCTGTCGCAGATGATCCTGAATCTGCTGAACAACGCCGCCAAGTACACGCCGCCTGGCGGCAGCATTTCGCTCGCTGCGGAACGCGAGGGCGATGAAGCGGTAATCGTCGTGCGCGATTCCGGCATCGGCATTCCGGGCGAGCATCTGGACAGCGTGTTCGAAATGTTCTCGCAACTCGCGCCCGCGTTGGACCGCTCGCAAGGCGGCCTCGGCATCGGCCTCGCGCTGGTGCGCGGCCTCGCGGAACTGCATGGCGGCACAGTCGCGGCCTTCAGCGACGGCCCCGGCAAAGGCAGCGAGTTCGTGATCCGCCTGCCGCTGACCAAATCCGCTTCGTTGCCGTCCGACAGTGCGCCGACTGAGACGCCGCACGCGGCGGGTTTGCGCGTCGTGATCGTCGACGATAATGCGGACGCCGCCGACAGTCTCGCGATGGTGCTCGAACTCGAAGGCCACGAAGTGCGCACGGCCGGCGACGGCATCGCCGGTCTTGAACTGATCGGCGCGTTCGCGCCGCAGGCGGTGATTCTCGACATCGGCTTGCCGCTTCTGAACGGCTATGAAGTGGCGCGGCGCATTCGCCACGATTACCAGGACGCCGGCATTGTGCTGATCGCCGTGACCGGCTGGGGCCAGCAGCAGGACAAGCAGACGGCCGTGGCCGCCGGCTTCGACCATCACTTCACGAAGCCGGTCGATCCGGGCGAGTTGCAACGGGTGTTGAGCCGGCAGCGGGTATGAGCGCGCCTTGTTAAACTGACGCGATTTCCGCCCGCCGCCCCTTTATGCCCATCGACACCGCTGCCGCATTCGCCGCCATCTCTTGCGAAACCGTTTCGCCACGCACCGGCAAGCTTGCTCATGCTTGACGGCGCTCAAGTCACACGCACCTTGGCCGCGCGTGGCATCGCGCCCGATGCGAGCCAGCGCGAAGCGATCGCCGCGCTCGTTGCACTGCTCGGCGCGAATGGCCGGCGCGCGCGGTCCAACTCGCCAATGGCGCACCGAGGCGTGTATTGCCACGGACTGCCCGGGCGCGGCAAGAGCCTGGTGGTCGACACGGTGTTCGAGTTGGCGACCTGCCGCAAGCGGCGTCTACACTTTCACGAATTTCTGCGTGAGATGAACCGGCGGCTCGTGAGCGAGCCGCGCGGCGACGACCGGCTTGGCTCGGTCTCGCGGCAATGGCTCGATGGAGTCGAGTTGCTGTGCTTCGACGAATTCCACGTACACGACATCGCCGACGCGTTCCTGATGGGCCGCTTTCTCGATACCGCAATCGGTCTCGGCACACACATCGTGCTCACCTCGAACTACGCGCCGGATGGCCTGCTATCCGACCCGGAGTTTCACGAGCGCTTTCTGCCGACCATCGACCAGATCAAACGCTGCTTCACCGTGATTCATTTCGACGGCGCGCGCGACTACCGTTTCGGCGGTGAAGAAGCACAAGTGCCGCATTTCTTCGCGCCGCTCGATGCCGCCAATCGTGAAACCATGCGCCAGATTTTCGTGCGTTATGAAGGCAGCGAAACGCTGGATCCGGTTACGGTGAGCGCGGCCGGCCGCCCGCTTGCCGCACGCGCGGCGGGCGCGGCATTACTGTGGGCGGACTTCGAGAATCTGTGCGTGGCGAGCCGCTCGCATCTCGACTATCTGGATCTCGCCGAGCAATGGCACGGTCTGATTCTCGACAATCTGCGCACCGAATGGCTGAGCCAATCCCACACGCTACAACGGCTGATCTGGCTGGTCGATATTCTCTACGACCGCAAGCGTGCGCTGTTCATCGCCTCGGACGAACCGATCGAAGCGGCGCTCAGCGGCCTGGTAGGCGCGCACGATCTGTCGCGCACGCTGAGCCGGCTCGCCGAAATGCAATCGCGCGCTTATCGCAACACGCTCGACGGGATGGACGAGGTTTCGGCGGACACGCCGGCAGATGCAATGGACGGTTCCTCTTAAGCTGCCGGGCAGCTATGGAGGTGCGTATTCTGCAAATCTTGCAAAACAATCGCAAATCCTGCGCATCCTCTTTCAATCGCCATCGTCGAGAGAAAACCCCGCTATTCATAGGATGAAACGGCGGATGGCGCCTCCGTGCCGCCATTCGGGAATAGGACCTGCTACCGCCGTTGCGGGCCCATTCTTCAGGGGATAGCGTTCCGCTCTTCCCGTCCTTATGATCAGAACCGCTTCTGTCGCCGCGGCATTGTGCGCGGCCTGCGTCACTTCCGCCTGCGTCCACATCGGACCATCCCGCCTCAAAGCCGATCAGGTCGACTATGCGCGCGCCCTCGGCGATGCGAAGAAACGCGAGATTCTCGCCGCCGTGGTCGGGTTGCGTTACGGCGACGCGCCCGCGTTCCTGACGGTCAGCAGCATCATCGCCGCCTATACGTTCGATGCCACCGCGGGCGCCACGGCCAACGTCGGCTCGGGCAGCCAGCCGAACTACGCGCTCGCAACGGGGAGCGCCTCATATTCGAATCACCCGACTTTCACCTTCACGCCAACCACGGGTGAAGCCTTCGCCTCGGCGTACATCCGCCCGCTTGCGCCGTCGCTGGTTTTGCCGCTTGCCGAAGGCGGCATTCCGATCGATCTGCTGTTGCGCATCACCGCGCAATCGGTGGGCGGCTTGCAGAACGGCAATGCGCTCGGCGGCGAAAACAGCGCGGGTGCGCCGGGTTTCTTCGAGTTGCTGCAAGCGCTGCGGCGTCTGCAACTGGCCGGCGAACTAAACGTCGAGTCGCGCCAGGCGGACGGCAAAAGCGGAGCGATGGGCGTGTATCTGGTCATGGGTGCGACCACCAGCGGCGAGTCGCCGGCCACGGCGGCCGATCTTGCCCGCGTGCGCAAACTGCTGCATCTGTCGTCGAATACGCGGACCTATGAGATTGTCTACGGGCCGTCGTCGGCATCGCAAAAGGGCGACAAGATACCGATGGTGACGCGCTCGGTGCTTGGCATCCTTTCCGACCTCGGTGCCCAGGTGCAGGTGCCGGTCGAGCGTATCAGCGATGGCTCGACCAAGCCGACCGTCGGCCTGATCGGCGGCGAGACCAGGCCGACCATCATCGTGCACTCCGGCAAAACACCGCCTGAGAATGCCTACGTGATGATCGCGTATGGACCGTCGACGTATTGGGTCGATCGCAACGACTTCGATTCGAAATATGCCTTTACAGTCGTGCAGAATCTGATGGCGCTAGCCGAAGCCGATACGAGCAGCAAGGCGCCGGTGGTGACGATTCCGGCGAATTGATCGCGCGATAGCGGCGGCGGCCCGCGAGTTCGCGGCGGCGGATAAAAAAGCCGGCGGCTCTTATCAAGCCACCGGCTCTTTACCGCGGCGGACCTATCCGTGCCTTTACTCCTGACTGCGCTTGGACTGCACCCGCGCGATCTGCTGCTTCGCCGCTTCGTACACCCGCTCCGGCGTGAAGCCGAACTTCTTCTTCAGATCAGCGAGCGGCGCGGACGCGCCGAACGTATGCATCACCACCTGCGCACCGAGACGGCCCACATAGCGGTCCCAGCCGAGCGAGGCAGCCTGTTCGACAGCGACACGCGCATCGACGTCCGGTGGCAGCACCGAGTCCTGATACGCCTCGTCCTGGCGCTCGAAGATGTCCCACGACGGCATCGACACCACGCGCGCCGCGATCCCCTCGCCCTTGAGCTTCTCGTACGCGTCGACGCAGATCGAGAGTTCGCTGCCCGTCGCCATCAGGATCACTTGCGGCTTCTGTCCATCGGGCGCATCGGCGAGTACATAAGCGCCCTTCCGCGTGCCGCTGGCGGCGGCATAGCGGCTGCGGTCCAACGTGGGCAGCGCCTGACGCGACACGACGATGCATGACGGCCGCCGCGGATCCGACAGCGCCACCCGCCAAACCTCGGCGACTTCGTTGGCATCGCCCGGACGCAGCACGGTGAGCCCCGGCACGCCGCGCAGCGAGGCCAGTTGCTCGATCGGCTGATGGGTCGGGCCGTCTTCGCCCACGCCGATCGAATCGTGCGTGAACACGAAGATGGACGGCACTTCCATGATCGCCGAGAGGCGGATCGGCGGCTTCATGTAGTCGCTGAAGATCAGGAACGTGGAGCCGAACGGCCGCAGATTCGACAGCGCGAGGCCATTCACCGCCGCACCCATCGCGTGTTCGCGGATGCCGAAGTGCAGATTGCAGCCGCCATAGCTATCGTGCTCGAAGCTGCCCGCGCCTTCGAATTTCAGGTTGGTTTTGGTGGACGGCGAGAGATCCGCCGCGCCGCCGATCATCCACGGCACGCGCGCGGCAATCGCGTTGAGCACCTTGCCCGACGAATCGCGTGACGCGACGCCCTTCGGATCCGCGTCGAACGTGGGGATGTCGCTGTCCCAGCCCGCCGGCAGTTCGTGCGCTTCCATCTGAGCGAATTCACGCGCGAGTTCCGGGTATTTTTTCGTGTACGCGTCGTACTGCGCCTGCCATTGCTCGCGTGCCGCCTTGCCGCGCGCGCCGATGCCCGCCGCGAAGCGCTCGTGCACGCCGTCCGGCACGTAGAAGAACTTGTCCTCCGGCCAGCCGTACGCCTTCTTGGTGAGCGCCACTTCTTCGACGCCGAGCGCTTCGCCATGCGCCGACGAAGTGTCCTGCTTATGCGGCGAGCCCCAGCCGATGATGCTGTGCACCACGATCAGAGTCGGCCTGTCGGTGATGCTTTTCGCTTCGACTAAAGCGGCTTCGAGCGCGGCGGCGTCGTTGGCGTCGTTCACACGCAGCGTATGCCAGTTGTAACCGTGGAACCGGCTTTCCACGTCGTCGCTGTATGCGAGGTCGGTATGGCCCTCGATCGTCACGCGGTTGCTGTCGTAGATCCAGATCAGATTGGACAGCTTCAGATGCCCGGCGAGCGAAGCCGCCTCGTGCGAGATGCCTTCCATCATGTCGCCGTCGCCGCACAACGCGTAGACGCGATGGTCGAAGAGCGGCGCATCCGGCTTGTTGAAGTGGCTCTCGCACCAGCGCCCCGCCATCGCCATGCCGACGCTGTTGCCGAGCCCCTGGCCGAGCGGCCCGGTGGTGGTCTCGACGCCGGTGGTCATGCGGTACTCGGGGTGCCCCGGCGTATTGCTGTCAATCTGGCGGAAATGCTCTATGTCGTTGAGCGAGACGGCGGGCGCGCCGGTCGGTTTGCCCTCCTCGTCCACCGCCTTCACGTTGGCCAGATGCAGCAGCGAATACAGCAGCATCGACGCATGTCCCACCGAGAGCACGAAGCGATCGCGGTTCGGCCACAACGGCTCGTCCGGGTCGTAACGAAGATGGTTTTGCCACAGATGATAGGCAACGGGTGCCAGTGCCATCGGCGTGCCGGGGTGACCGGAATTGGCCTTTTGCACAGCGTCCATCGACAGCGTGCGGATCGTGTTGATGCACAGCTGATCGAGGGCGGGATCGTTTTGCATGGGACACTCCTTGTTCGGCGGTTGAAGAGAAAGCCGGGACGCACTGTGTCGGCGCACCCGGCGAACCGTGTTACGTGGAAGAACGCATGAGGAACCGCTGCGAGGCTCAACGATGATGCGCCGATGCGCGCAAATCTGCACGGAGCGTTACACGCGGCATCGGATGGGTTGGCTGCGGGAAGCGGATCTTTCGGAGGGCTTGCGACGCGAGCCCGTTCCGATCGGCGCGGACAAGGGCGAAGAAACGGCGTGCGCCAGCATCAAGCCGCGCGCAGCCAGTGCTCGACTAGTGGACCATGTTTGCCGTCAATCGGATCCAGCGGCGGAAAAGGCAACGCCTCCATGGCCGCGAGTTCGTCCGGCGTGAGCGCCTCGCGGCGGATGTCCCACTGCTGGCCTTCCGGATAGCCGGCCACGACCCGAAAATGCCGGGCGAACGATTGCAGGCAATGGCCAGTCCCGGACGGCAGCAGGATCGCGTCGCCGGCGGATAGCGTCACCACCTTGCCGCCCGGTCCGCCGATGATCACTTGCGCGGAGCCGTCCGTCACGCCCAGTATTTCGTGCGCGGTGGCGTGGAAATGGTGGTAGTCGAAAATGCCGTCGCGCCACTGCGGCGGCCACGCATTGCGTTCGAAGAGAATTTCGAACGCGGCCGCGAGGTCGCCGCTATCCGGCATGAGGGCGCGCCTGTAAATCACGACCGGCAATGTGCGGTTGTTCGGCACCCAGTCGTGCGGCTTGAGCATGAAGGCTTCGTACTCGGTCTTGGCGGCGTCGAATCCATGCTTTGAATCGTTGAACATGGTTTGCTCCTTTGCGTCCTGAAGATCGCTGTGCTCCCCTGCAACTGGCGTTGACGACAACGCGCCAGCCGGCTCAGGCGATCTTTTCAGCGCCGCATAAAGCGCGCCTGCTTTCGCGCGCGCTTCTTTTTGGGCAATTCTGTGCGCGCTGCCGTGACGATGGACGAATTTCGCAAACATATGAAGTATTGCTCGCTTAGCTTGTTTATCTCAGTCTGCGTGGCACCGGCCGCGAAGGTCGAGTGCCGCGCATGCCCGTCACCGCTGGTCAGCCGCCGCCGACGCCGGGCGCATCCGCCGAGTCTTCGTCGCCGGGGTTCAGCGGTTCGTTTTCCTGTTGCATGCATCTCTCCCTCGGATTTCCGGCTTGTACTCCGGAAACAGCATACGCCGCATCATTGCTTGCGCCGCGATTCACGTCCGCCGCCTCCGGGCGGCTCGCCATGGGAGCCGGTGCCGAGCGGGACTTCGGTGGTTTGGGCCGGGCGCTCGTTCGAGCGCGGCGGATTGGTCGCCTTGTCCACGCCGGTCTGTTCGACGGGCTCGATACCGAGCGGGCTGGGTTCGACGTAGTGCGTGCCACTCGGCTTGTTGCGCTGTTTCACTTCGTCTGTAACTAGCGCGTCGAGCTGGTCCCGCGGGTTGGTGTCCTGCGGTTCGGTCTGCATGCCGCCCTCCTTCTGATTTCGGATATGTCTTCGATGCAGCAACATCCGGTCCCTCTCCGTCAACACGCCCCTCAGCACGCCAACGGCAAGCTGGGCACAGCCGTTGCGGCAGGTGCGGTGGAGGTCTGGACCGACATTTGTAAAAAGGAGAACCTCATGACAATGACGACGATTCGCGTATCCGATACTGAAGTACAAGTCGAACGCACCCTGTACACCTTCGCGCAAAAGAACGACGCGGACTCATTCCAGCGCTGCCTCGCCGATACCTCGATCGACAGTTGCTATCGCACGCATCCACCGCTCTCGGCGCGGCCGACGCTGCCTGACGAACATCCCGACGACCCAGGTCGTGGCAGCACGATTTCTCCGTCGCTCGGCGGCATGCCATAAGGCAATCCCTGCTTCCGGCGGCGCGAGTGCGCCGCCATCCGTCAGTTCTCTGGGCTCGCGCGATCCGCTGCCACGATCTCACGGCCATAGTCGATCGCGGCGCGGCGCGCCTCGTCGGCGGTCGCGTAGGGCCCGATTTCGGGCGCGCCATCGAATGGAAACAGAATTCTTCTGTCCGCTTTTCTGACAACCTTCAGTCCACCTACGTAACGGCCGTCGCCTGTTCCGTGATAGCTGGCGTAAATCTCGAAGTCATCGTCAGCAACGTCGGCCTTATGTCGCGCCATTTGTCTTTCCCTTGTCCCTGCACTTCTGTGCGTCATGTCCGGTGTGATATCGCGGCGCGTTCCGCCGCTGTGGCGCCACGCGCATGCTGTGGTCGAGCAATAGCTGTTCCACACGCCACGGGCCCAGATTCTCGGCGAATGGGGCCGGTGGCATGCCGGTTGCGCTCGACAGGCATTCACATCACGGAGACCACGATGACTATGACGAGCACGCGTTGCATGCCGAATCTGCATCTGCATACGCCGATGCCACCGGAGGTCGACCCCGACGCCCCGCGCCCGACCAGCGATCCCGATCCGTCGCCGCCGCCCGACGACGTGCCGCCGAATGATCCGGATCGTGCGCCCGAAGGCGATCCGCCCGCCAGGCCGCCGCCGGTCAGCGAGGCATGGCCTTGTCCAAATGGCGTTGCAAAGCGAGGGCAGAGCGGAATGCTTGTAAGCGCAAATTAAACCAGTGGTCCGGTAATTGCGGACTCTTCGGGTAAGCCGGCGCTCAGGGACCGGCAACCCGCCAGGAGTCAACATGAGCACCGATCACATTGTCGAAACCGCGCCGCAGAGCGCAACGAAAGGCACACCCGGCACACCCGATAGCGCGCCCATCAAGGAGTACCGCAACGCCGCGGGCGGCTGGGGCTCGGTTAAAGCGGTCGCGTCGATCCTCGTGCAGGAACACGTGACGTTGAACGGCAGCCGCATTCTCTCGCAGCAGAACAAGCCCGACGGCTTCGCCTGCGTGAGCTGTTCATGGGCCAAACCCGCGGACCCGCACCTCTTCGAGTTCTGTGAAAACGGCGCAAAGGCGACCGCGTGGGAAATCACCAGCAAACATATCGATACGGACTTTTTCGCCGGCCATACGCTGAGCGAATTGCGCTCATGGAGCGGTCTGGAACTCGAGTCGCGCGGGCGGCTGACCGCGCCGATGCGCTGGGATCCGGCGACCGACCGCTACGTGCAGATCACCTGGGAACATGCGTTCGCCGAAATCGCGAGCGAACTGCAAGCGCTCGATCCGAATGAAGCGGTGTTCTATGCATCGGGCCGGGCGTCGCTGGAAACGTCCTACATGTATGCGCTGATGGCGCGCCTGTATGGCACCAACAACCTGCCGGACAGTTCGAACATGTGTCACGAGAGCACCTCGGTCGGCTTGCCGAAGTCGATCGGCGTGCCGGTCGGGACCGTGCAACTCGAAGACTTCACGCATACCGACTGCATGCTGTTCTTCGGCCATAACACCGGCACCAACGCGCCGCGCATGCTGCATCAGTTGCAGGATGCGCGCAAACGCGGCGTGGAAATCATCACGTTCAATCCGCTCAAGGAACGCGGGCTCGTCACATTTGCGAACCCGCAGTCGCCGCTCGACATGCTCACCCCGGCCGATACGCGGATCAGCACGCAATATCATCAGGTGAAGATTGGCGGCGATGCGGCGGCGATTGCCGGACTCTGCAAGCTGCTGATCGAATGGGACGACGACGCGCAACGCAACGGTGAGCCGCGGGTGCTCGACGCGGTTTTCATCGCCGACCATACGCATGGCTTCGAAACCTTCGCCGACGCGATGCGCGCCACTTCATGGGAAGAGATCGAGCACCACTCGCAACTCAGCCGCGGCGCGCTCGAAAGCGCGGCACGTGTCTACGCGAAAGCGAATGCCGCGATGGTGCTGTACGGCATGGGCATCACGCAGCATCGCAGCGGCGTGCACAACGTGCAGATGCTGTCGAACCTGCTGCTTTTGCGCGGCAATATGGGCCGACCGGGCGCGGGCATCTGCCCGATTCGCGGTCACTCGAACGTGCAGGGACAGCGCACGGTCGGCATCACGGAAAAGCCTGAACTCGCGCCGCTCGACAAGCTGAAGGAACTCTACGGCTTCGAGCCGCCGCGCGACAAAGGCATGACTACGGTCGAAGCATGCCGTGGCGTGCTCGACGGCAAGGTCAAAGCCTTCATCGGCCTAGGCGGTAATTTTCAGGTCGCGATTCCCGATCATCATGTGATGGACCCTGCGTGGCAGCGGCTGCGGCTCACGGTGCAGATCGCCACCAAACTCAACCGGAGTCATCTGCTGCACGGCGAGGTCGCGTACCTGCTGCCGTGCCTCGGGCGCATCGAGATCGACCGCCAGGCGAGCGGCGAGCAATGGGTCAGCGTGGAGGACAGCACGGCCTGCGTGCATGGCTCGCACGGACTCGCCGAGCCGGCCGGCGACATGCTGCTGTCGGAACCCGCGATCGTCGCGGGCCTTGCAAAAGCTCTGCTGCCGCGCAATCCGAAGATCGACTGGGATGCGTGGGTGGACGACTACTCGCTGGCGCGCGATGCAATCGAGCGCACCTATCCGGATCAGTTCAAGGACTTTAACCAGCGCTTCAGGCAACCAGGCGGGTTTCACCGGCCACTCGCCGCTTGCGAGCGCAAATGGAATACGGCAAGCGGCAAGGCGAATTTCATCGTGCCCGAGACGCTCGACGAAGACGCGGACATGCCGTCGCGAGGTCCAGACGTACTGCGCCTGATGACGGCGCGCGGCGACAGTCAGTTCAACACCACCGTGTACGGTCTCGACGACCGCTTTCGCGGCGTGCGTGGCAGCCGCAGCGTACTGCTCATGCATCAGGACGACATGACGCGGCTCCGCTTTTCGGAAGGCGACGCGGTGTGCATCTCCACCGTCTCGAACGACGACGTGACGCGCGAAGTGGACGGCATGCATGTCCACGCGTTCGACATTCCGCTGGGTTGCATCATGGGCTACTACCCGGAATGCAATCGCCTGATTCCGCTCTCGCATCACGCGGAATCGAGTCAGGTGCCGGCGTCGAAGTCGATTCCGGTGCGGCTGCGCAAGTCGGCGGCGAGCGAGGATTTGGCAGCGTGAGAATGCAGAAAGGGCGCGCCGGCCTGAATCAGAGCGCCCTTTCTGCGATGCCAAACTGCCAGCCGCCTATGCTGCATCAGAACTGATGCAGCATGCCCACATAAGCACCGGTTTGCGATTCACCCACGAGCGGACTCGTATTGTTGCTCGCATCGCGCGGCGATGCTTCGAGCGAGAAATTCGAGTTGCTGCCATTGCGCACGTAGCCCACGGTGCCGTACAGGAAGGTGCGTTTCGACAGGTTGTAGGTGGTGCCGAGCACATACATCATTGCGTGGCCGGACGGGTCGTGGGCGGCATCGCCCGAGCCGTCGCCGACCTTCACGTAGAACCCGCCCGCCGTCATGGCCCAGCGCGGCAGGAAGTTGTAGGTGGCGCCGAGCCAGTAGTGATCGGCCGAGTCGGCGACGCCGACCGGCGAATCGGGCGCCGAGTAATGCGTGTAGGCGCCCTGGATCTTCACCGCGTCGAAATGCACGTTGACGCCGGCGAAATATTCGCGCGATGCCTGGAAGATGTTGCTGAATCGGCCGTTGTTGTCGCGCAGTTCGTCGTAGATGCCGCGCACGTCGAAGAGCGGCGAGTGGTAGCTCAGCATGATGCCGTCCGAGCGGCCGAACTCGCCGGCCGCGCCGCTGTTGAAAGCGCCCGCCTGATTGCCGAACGCATATTGCGCCTGCACATCGAAACCCCAGAACACCGGGCTGTGATACTCGACGTTGTTGCTGGTTTGCTGCCAGTTGCGCCCGCGCACGAGCGAGGCCGACGAAAACGCCTGCTGCACGAACGGATCGAATTCCCAAACGCCGTCGCTGTCGATAAACAGATTACGGCCAGCCTGCAAGGTGCCCCACTGCTCGCTCTTCAATCCGACGAACGCGCGCCGCGACCAGAGCCGCCCGCCGCTCGTCGTGCCGTTCATGACCTGCAAACCGGTTTCGAGGTTGAAGATCGCATTGAGTCCGCCGCCCAGATCTTCGTTGCCTTTGAGGCCGAGCATGCTGGTGCCCCAGTCGCCGCCTTCAGCGCTCCAGCGGCTCGAACTGCCGCCCGCGCCATTGTTGATGTGGTTCAGGTATTCCAGACCGGCGTCGAGGCGGCCATACAAGCTCACGCTGGTTTGACCATATGCCAGCGGACTTGCCACGGCGAGCGCCGCCATTAATTTTGTATGTAGTCTCATTGTTTTGCCGTCAATTTTTTGTGTCGCGATGTAGGGCAAAGAGGACTGCGGATGCTTCAAACACGATCCGCGAGAAAGACGTTTGTAAACTACAGCGCTGGGTCCGTCGAACTATAGGCGATACGCGCTCCACGACCTATTCGCTTGACGCAATAAATATTTGCCCGGCCTGGGCTCGACAAGGCCCGGTTGCCAATGGAATGGAAAGTCGAAAGCCGCTCAAGATAAGATAGTCGCTCATTCGGCCCCAGCCAAATTGCAATGCACGATTCGTTATTGACTATTCAACTTTCGCCATGAACTCGCCCGAACTGACCGAAGACGAAAACCTTGGCCTTTACCAACGCGCAACGGAACACGGCGCCGAATGGTGGCGCGTGAGCGTGGCCGACCGGCCGGAAAATTATCGGCTCGAACATGGTGTCGACAATGGCAGCGGCCCTGGCGCGGTCGATATCGATCTCGTGGTGGACGCGGAAAATCTGCGTGCGAAGCTGAAGAAATGGCGCCGCGAAGGCTTCGCCATCGATACGGACGACGCCGCAAGCGAGCAGTCCGCGGCCGGCCGCGTCGCCTTCATGCCGGAATTGCAGCGCGTCGCGGCGCGAGCTTCGGCGGCGAAACATCGGCAGTTGGAAGGCACCGGCGCGACCGTGCGCATCGGTCATGTGGAGGTGCCTTGCGGCTTCGACAATCCGCTCGTGCCACGCCTCAATCCGGCCTATCTGTTCTCCGAGCGCTTTAACGACATCGTCGAGGACATTGTCGAGAACCGGCGCGTGATGCTGATCGGCCACACCGGCGCCGGCAAGACCAGCCTGATCGAACAGGTCGCGGCGCGGTCGCGTCACGGCGTGCTGCGCTCGAACATGAACGGGCAGACCACGGTTGGCGACTTCGTCGGCTTCTGGACCGTCAAGGGCGGCGAGACGCTGTGGGTCGACGGCGTGCTGCCCACGGCCATGCGCGAGGGGCTCTGGCTGATCGTCGATGAAATCGATTTTGCCGAACCGTCGATTCTCGCCGCCCTCACCGCCGTGCTCGAACCGCACGGCCGCCTCGTGCTGAAGGAAAAGGGCAACGAGATCGTCGCGCCGCATCCGGCCTTCCGGTTGTTCGCGACAGCCAATGCGGTCGGCGCGATGAGTCAGTTCCGGCATCTGTATCAGGGCGCCAATCTGATGAACGAGGCGTTTCTGGACCGCTGGCGCGTGTATCTGCTCGACTATCTGACGCCCGCCGAAGAAGCCGACGTGCTGATCGCCACCCTCGCCCCGCACATGACGCGCGCGCTCGCCACCACGCTCGCCGCGATCGCCGCCGACTGCCGCGCGGCGTTCGCTCGCGAAGATCTCTCGAGCGCGTTCTCGACCCGGCGCCTGCTCGACTGGGCCGAACTGATGCTGCGCACGGGCGACCCCGAACGCGCCGCCGGGCCGGCCATCTACGCGAAGGTGAGCCCGGAAGACGCCGCGTTGATTCGCGGCATCGTTCGCCATCACATCGCGCCGGCGCCTGAAGCGTGAGCGCGATGCACGCAACGCGCGACACGCGCGGCTTCGCCTTCGAATCCACGCTCAGCAAGGTGGCCCGCGTGCTGACCGGGCAATACGGCGTGACGGTCGCGTTCAGTCCGGACGGTCCGCGCGTGGAGCCCGGCCGCATTGTGATTCCCGAATATGAGTTGAATGGCGAAGTCGAGCGCGATGTGCTGATCGGCTATCTGGATCTGCTGGTCGCGCGCGCCAAGCATGCGTCGCTCGCGCAACTCGATGCGCTGCCCTCGGGCGTCGCCGCGAATCTCGCGCAGGTGATCGAAGACCGCCGCGTGTGTGGACAGTTGCTCGACGAATATCCGGGCGCGCGCTGGTTCATCGGCAAGCTGCGCCTGCATGCGACCGAGCGCGTGCGGCAGCGCTGGCCGAAGCTGCACTGGCGCGACCGGCTGGTCTGGCTGGTCGAACGCGCGTTGTGGGATGAACCGCCCACCCGGACCGAAGCGAGCCATTCGCTGCTCGCCGCCTTGCATGCCGCGGAGGATCTGCTGCACGAAGCGCGCGCGAGCCGCTCGACCGCGCAGAGCATCGCGGCGGCGCAGGCGCTCGTGGCGCGCGTGCGCGCGTTGTCGGCGGGTGAGGTGAACAGCATGGCGTTCACGGCGGATCCGGTCGAGGACATCGATACGGAAACGGCCGCTTCGTCATCCGTGCCGCTCGAAGACGACGACACCGTGCTCCCCGACCAGGACAGCGCGAACGCGCCGCCGTCCGATCGAAGCGGTGGCGCGCAGGCGGACAACGCGGTCGGCATGGGTCAATCGCTGGCGGACGCGCAGCAGCCATCGGAGCGTTCAGAAGGCGAAGCAGGTCGTGTTGCTGCGGCTGCATCACAAGCCCGGCTGTCGATTCCGCTCGCCACCGAATTCGACGACATCCGCGATCTCACGGGCCAGGGCGACAGCGCCGCCTGGCGCGAGTTGCGGGCGCAGGCTCGCGCGGACACCGCGCCGCTGAAGGAAAAGCTCGAACGCGCGCTGAGCGCCGACGAGCGCACGCGCTGGCGCCGCGAGCAGGAGCGCGGCGAGATCGATCGCACCGCGCTGGCGAAGCTCGCGACCTCGCCCGGTTATCGCACGCCGTTTCGCACGCAGCGGCCCGCCAAAGGACGCGACGTCGCCGTGACGCTGCTGATCGACCGCAGCGGCTCGATGGCCGGCCGCAAGATCGAACTCGCGCGCCAGTGCGCGGCCGCCTTGTGCGATGCGCTGACGCAGTTGTCGTTCGATTGCGAAGTGCTCGGTTATTGCTCGGTCGAATCCGCGCCCATGAAGCAGCTCTACGAGCGTCAACGCGCCGCCGGCGCGGATTTACGACGCTATAACCGCTTCGTCGAACGGCTCGATCTGAAGGTCTATAAGCGCTTCGGCGCGACGGACCTGAGCGGGATCGCCGCGATCGACTGCGGCCACGAGAATCCGGACGGCGAGGCGCTGGCGTGGGCCGCGACGCGGCTTGCCGACCATCAGGCCGAACGGCGCATCCTGATGATGTTCTCCGACGGCTACCCGTCGACCGGCGACGGCGATCCGCAGGTTTTGCGCAGCGATCTGCGCGAACGCGTCGCGGCCATCGGCAAGCGCGGCATCGAGCTTGTGGGGATCGGCGTGCTGACGGACGCAGTCGAGGACTTCTATCCGCACAATGTGGTGGTCAGCCGCCTCGCCGAACTGCCGTCGACGGTGTTCTCCGTGTTGAGCTCGATGCTGCTCACGCGTTGATGCCGGCGCTCACGCGGCTCTCAGCGCTCACGCCGACTGCGGCTTGAACGGATACCGTTCGATTTCACCGCCGCGCGCCACCACCGCCGTGCTCTCCGGAATCTCCTGCCACCAGCCCGGCAGGTCGGCGAGCGGTTCGGACAGCACCAGAAACGCATTCTCGCCGGCCGCCTCGATGCGTGGATCGTCGGGATACAACGCGTGCAGTTGCTGAAACGAGCTGCTGTGAAAGAGCGAGCGCGACTGCCCTTCGCTCGAATAGCGCACTGCGACGATCTGCTCGCCGTCGGTGGCGCACACGGTCATGTTCAGCGGTTCGTCCACGCCATGCTTGCGGCCGGTGTCCTCGACGAAGGCCACCATCCGCTCGAGCGCGGTGACCGGCGCCACTTCCAGGCCGAAGGTCAGCGCGAGGAAAAACATCACCTCGGAATCGGTCGAGCCTTCAATGGACGGAAACAGATCGGGGTCGATCGCCACCATCAGATCGCGGCGCACGGCCGGATAGTTGCGTATCAGGCCGTTATGCGCGAAGAGCCAGCGGCCATAGCGGAACGGATGACAGTTGGTTTCCTGCGAAGGCGTATCCGTCGCCGCGCGTATGTGCGCGACGAACAGCGGCGCGCGGATCGCCCGCGCCGCTTCGCGCAAATTGCGGTCGCTCCACGCCGGTTGAATGCAGCGGTAGCGAAACGGAATATCGGTCGGCTGGCCGTACCAGCCGATGCCGAAGCCATCGCCGTTGGTCGTGGTCTGGCCGAGCCGCGAATGCAGGCTCTGGTCGATCAGGGAGTGTTTGGCGTTGAACAGCACCGTTTCGAGCTGAATCGGGTTACCTGTATAAGCGAGCCAGCGGCACATGAGGTTTTCTCCTGTCGACCAGAGTTGGCGCTTTAGCGCCTTACTCTGGTCCCATGCACTTGCTGTGGTCGACCAGAGTTGGTGCTTCAGCGCCCCGGCGCGGCGTGCCGCCGGGTACACATCTACTTCACTACCGGCTGCATCGTCGCGATCGGAATCAGGAATTCGGAGAAGCCGGTCAGCATGATCTGCACACCGATGCACAGCAGCAGAAAAGAAGATACACGCATCGCGACCTTGGTGCCCTCCACGCCGAGGTACTTCGCGAACACCACCGCGCGGCTATAGATCAGATAAACCGTCACGGCCACCGCCAGCGAGATCACCACCGACGCGATGCTCGAAATCACAAACTCGGAGAGCTTATGCGTGCGGTTCGCGGTCAGCGCGACAGCCGTGGCGATCGAGCCCGGCCCGGTGGTCAGCGGAATGGTGAATGGGAAAAACGCCTTCGACATCGCATTGTCCGCGTCCACCCGCTTGACCGCCGGCTGCTCGGCCGGTTGCGTGTCGGGCGCATTGAGCATCTGCCAGCCGCCCACCGCGACGGCGAGCCCGCCGCCGATGCGCAGCGCCTGCATGGAGATGCCGAAGAAATGCAGGATCGGCGTGCCGATGAAAAACGCCACCAGCAGCACGCACATCACGTTGATGGCGATTTTGCGGGCCAGCGCGGTGCGCTCCTCCGTGGTCAACGAAGCAGTCCGGTCCAGGAAAACGAAAGCAATGCCGATTGGGTTGATGATGCTGATCAGCCCGGTAAAGCCAAACAGAATGTCCGAGATCAGACTGTCGACCATATGCGTTCCGTGTCGAGCGGCGGCTCGGGTGGCTCCACTGCGCACCCGGCATGCCGCGCCATGTTGATGAAACCGGACTCTCTCCGGCGCTCCAGATGATGCTCGCGCTGCGTGGCGAGATGATATCGCGGCGCGCCAGGGAAACCGTAAAAAAGCCAGCCACCAGCGCGCGTGCCGCGGCGCGCCTCACTATGCAGCCCGTCTTGCAGCGCAGCAACCGACCCCATAAAGATGCGTCCGCAACTTTCAGAAAGCCTACACTTTTTTGACCTGCTTTACGGGACCAAAGCATCCGGCATACAGTCCCCAGCGAAGCCGCACTTTCAACGAGACGTACTTACCGGTTCGAGGAGTTGCCCCCATGTTGCTTCGTGTACTTGCCGCGCTGCCGTTCATCGGCATTCTGCTCGGTGTTCCGTTTGTGAATCGTGTCGAGCCGCTGATGCTCGGCATGCCGTTCGTGCTGGCCTGGATCGTCATGTGGGTGGTGCTCAGTTCGATCATCATGGCGATCGTCTACCGTCTGGATCCGTCCAACCGTCAGCTCGCCGCCGATGGCGAGGAGGCTAGTTCATGAGCGCACTCATCATCATTGCTGCGATTACGCTGTTTGCGCTCTACCTGGGCGTGCGCGCCAAGCGCGGCCACGACATGAGTCTCGAACAATGGACCGTGGGCGGCCGCAGCTTCGGCACCGCCTTCGTGTTCCTGTTGATGGCCGGTGAAATCTACACGACCTTCACCTTCCTCGGCGGCAGCGGCTTTGCTTATGGCAAGGGCGCGCCGGTCTATTACATCCTGGCGTACGGCACGCTTGCGTACATCCTCTCGTACTGGATGCTGCCGCCAATCTGGCGTTACGCGAAGAATCACCGCCTCGTCTCGCAGCCGCACTTCTTCGCGCGCAAGTATGAAAGCCCGGCGCTCGGCACGCTTGTCGCGCTGGTCGGCGTGGCCGCGCTGATTCCCTACCTCGTGCTGCAACTGAAGGGGCTCGGCATTATCGTCGCAACGGCCTCGTACGGCGCGATTTCGTCGACGGCGGCCGTGTGGATCGGCGCCTGCGTCGTGACCGCCTACGTGATCGTCTCCGGCGTGCGCGGCTCGGCGTGGAATTCGGTGGTGAAGGATCTGCTGATTCTCGCGAACGTGCTGTTCCTCGGCATCTATCTGCCGCTGCACTACTACGGCGGCTTCAGCGACATGTTCCGCGCGATCGACGCCGCGCGCCCCGGCTTCCTGACTTTCCCGGCCAAGGGCTCGAGCGTGACGTGGTTCCAGTCGACCGTGCTGCTGACGGCGCTGGGCTTCTTCATGTGGCCGCATACCTTCGGTTCGATTTTCACCGCGAAGGACGAACGCATTTTCCGTCGCAACGCGATGGTGCTGCCGCTGTATCAGCTGATTCTGCTGTTCGTGTTCTTCGTGGGCTTCGCGGCGACGCTGAAGGTGCCGGGTCTGAAGGGCGGCGACATCGACCTGTCGCTGTTCCGCCTGTCGTTGCAGACCTTCGACCCGTGGTTTGTCGGCGTGATCGGCGCGGCCGGCATTCTGACCGCGCTCGTGCCGGGCTCGATGATCCTGACGTCCGCGTCGACGCTGCTCGCCAACGACGTGTATCGCGGCATGGTGAGCCGCAAGGCATCGGATGCCACGGTGGCGAAGCTCGCGCGATTCCTCGTGCCGGTCGTGGCGCTTGTCGCGGTCGGTTTCACGCTGCAAGGCGGCGAAACGATCGTTGCGTTGCTGCTGATGGGTTATAGCTTCGTGACCCAGCTTTTTCCGGCGGTGATCTGCAGTCTGCGTCCGCATAACCGCGCGACCAAGCAAGGCGCGTTTTGCGGGATTCTGGCCGGCGTTGCCGTGGTGGCCGTGACGACCACCATGCACTTGAGCATCGGTCAATTGATGCCGTTCCTGCCCGATGCGTTGAAGGACATCAACATCGGCTTCCTGGCGTTGGCGGTGAATATCATCGTCTTCGCGGCGGTGAGCGCGGTGACGCAGGCGCGGCCGGTCGAGCAGACGCATGCGTCGGTGAATTGAGCTGTAGTTGGGGCAGGTTGTGTTGGCTCGTGATTGAGTCTTCACAGACTGATTGGCTGGATAGTGGGCTCTTTGGTCATTCAAATACGGCACGGGATAACGACCCGTGCCGTTTGCGTTTGTTTTTTCTAAGTTGCCGGCTCGACGCCATCTACGTGAGGATCCAGATGATGCGCTACCGGCGCAACTGGCGAAGCCCACCATCCCGCCGCTTTATCCCTGGATGAAGCTCGCAGGACGATCGATCGAGCAGGCGGGATTTCAGGCTGGCCAGCGCGTAAAGATCATTGTCGAACAGGGACGGCTGACTATTACCGCTGAATAGAACAAAGGGCCGCGTCAGCGGCCCTTTGTTCTATTCAGCGACGATAACTAACCATTCTTTCAAGTTTGAGCATTATGAATCATTGCTTGGATATGGTTATCATTCTTGGGAGTGTACGGAGGATAGTTATTCTTATCTGCGGACGCGATACTTTGCACATTACCATTAATGTCCACGCGCTTGCATGAATCGCCGACACCATAAGAGAAGAAGACACCCGCATGGCCAACAGATGAATAACCATCTTGATGCCCTATAATCTGCCAATCTCCAGATATTCTCTTATCAAATAAACTATACGAATCCAGAACAACTGGAGGAAATACTAGCGCAGTCACTTCAAGCATGTCGGCGGATATATCAGGAGAGGACGATACAAAATTAAAAATCTCCGCCGTGTGTCCAATACTCACCTTTGAGATAATTCGTCCAAATCCATATTTCCCATTGTTCAACTTGAAACAAAAAATATCCCCAGAATTGATAAAGCGAATCATGGTTCGCTCTTTTTTCCCCCAACCATGAATCTTTAAGTTGACCATTTCAACAGCCTCCCTTTGCAGCGCCGGGCTTAAGCGATCTTGATTTTGAATTATAGTGCTCTTCGAAATACTGCTGCCTTGCAGCAGGCCGGGTAGAATTATTCTGATCGAAAGATGCCACTTTATTTCCCCTGTTAGTGGAAGATATCGACTCACCGATCACTCCGGTCTTTGTCCCGTAATGCTCAATGTATGCTTGCTCGTATCCACGTGCTTGCCCATACGTTACACCTTCATCAAGAGGAATCATTCCTGACTGCCCTGATAGGCGACCAGTTTCTAAGTGCCCGGCAGCTCGCCTCTCAAGATCATTGGTAATTCCGATATAGTATGGATCGCCAATTGGATTGCCATGTATATCCATATCGTAAAGACTATAAACATTATATCCTGGCGTTGTTTCACCGACCCATCCCCACGGATCGATCCAGCTAACCGGATTAGGCGCATACCGATAAAGATTCAATCCCCCCGCAAGCCCAATCGGATCCTGACTGACAAACCGCCCCGTTCCCGGATCATAGTACCGGAACGTGTTGTAATGCAGCCCGGTCTCCTCGTCAGCATACTGGCCGGCGAACCGTAGCGGCTCATCGAAGACCCTGTCATCGCGCCACTCAGCCCCTTGCTAGTGCCTTTTTCGTCACTCACTTTTTTCTGACGCGTCCTCAGCCGCTTCAGCGTCGATAGCCGCTAACAGCGAAACCGTACCGGCCACTTCGGCGTCGTCCTCAATCTCCGGCTCATGCATCACGCCATCGACCCGCGACGGGTGTGTTACCGCGTGGACCCGTTGGAGCTACTCCACCGACGCCACCGTGTAGATCTGTGTGCTTGGCAGCAACGTATGCCCCAGCATTGCCTGAATGAACCGCGTATCGGTTCCGTTGTTCAGCATGTGCGTGGCCATGTGACACGAGCCTGTCTTGTGAATGCCGGCGCCCTCCATCATCCGCATCACGATGTGCGCCAAGTACGACGCGGCAATCCAGCAGTCGCGGCGCCACCGGCGCAACGGGAGAAGTCCCACCATCCCGTCGCTTTATCCGTGGGTGAAGCTCGCCAGACGATGGATCGAGCACGCCGGATTTGAAGCAGGGCAGCGCGTCCGAATTGCAGTCGAACAGGGACGGCTGACCATTACCGCCAAATGAATGGCAAGGGCTGCACACGCAGCCCTTGCCACCGAACTTGGATTCGCCAAATTGGCCAGTCACGCTCATGTGACAGCTAGTGCCCCAACATGTGCTTCAGCCTCTTAAAAAAAACCTCACATGCCTCGGCTTCATCCACATATGATTGCTCCTCAGTCCGATGACCACGCTCGCTATAAAACACTTTCCAAATAGACCCTTCGTAAATCAAACAAAGCGATTCATCTAAAACTTCATCAACCGAATAACTGTCATTCGGAAAATTGGACGATAAAAGCAATTTAACAAGCTCGTTTTTATCCACAACCTTTACCTATCCCATTTTTCACTTCGCGCAAATGACCAGAATCAAGCAGACTTTGCACAGATTCTGGCAATTTATATTGTTTCCCCAAACCAAGCTCACCAAACCATGGTGCAATCTTGCTTGATTCAACATTCTCTATTGGCTTGATCACCTCATAGATATTATACGGTTTCAAATCCGACCCTGGCGGCAAGGCTCTCATAGGGTATGGAGTTCCAACTGGAGATGTGTAGCTGCCTCCCGAATAACCGTAACGATCTATAAGCGTACCAGGTTCCAACGTAATCTTACTAACCGGACCAAATGCTCCATCATTAGGCGGCCAGTAAGAAACGATTGCGTTACTCAACCCCCACGGATCAATCCACGAGATTGGATTCGTTGCATACCGATAAAGATTCAATCCCCCCGCAAGCCCAATCGGATCCTGACTGACAAACCGCCCCGTTCCCGGATCATAGTACCGGAACGTGTTGTAATGCAGCCCGGTCTCCTCGTCAGCATACTGGCCGGCGAACCGTAGCGGCTCATCGAAGACCCTGTCATCGCGCCACTCAGTCCCTCTGAATTCCCCAAAGCCAGAGAAGCGGGGCTCCCACGCCACATCGCCGCTCGCGCTGGTGACGTCGTACACCTGACCATTGTCATGCGCATGGTGATGCCAGACCATGCGCCGACCACCGGCACGACACTTTCCGTCAACGCTGACGACAGGCTGATCCACCCGCGCCATCGGCCGGTAGGGCGAATCCGGTGAGTAGACATAGGTGCGCACCGTCTCATCGCGCAGCACCTGCACCATACGCATGCCTTCCCACACAAAGCGCGTCTCGTCGGTGGCCGGGCTGCCATCCGCTGCCATGCGGCGCGTGACCTTGGCCGTTCGTCGACCGATTGCGTCGTAGTGATAGACCGTACTGTGCCCGCCATGCCGACCCTGACCCGAAGCGCGAACCATTCGCCCCTCGTCGTCGTAGACGAAGTCCTGGACCATGCCGTCCTGCACCCGGCGCGTGAGCTGGCCAAAGCCGTCGTAACTGTAGCCGGTCCCCCGGAAACGGCCCAGCAGATCGTCCAGAATCCGGCTGGCCGTCCGGTCGCGCGTCGCGTCAATCAGGTTGTCCGCGGCGTCGTAGATGTAACTTTCGTGCAGCCCCTCCTCGTCGTGACAACCCGTCATCCGACCCATCACGTCGTACGCGTAATTCACGACGCTGCGCCCGTGCCGCCCGCCGCCATGTCGGGTCACCTGATGCAGGTTGCCGGCAAGATCGTACTCATAGGCCGACCCGAGCGGCTCGCTGCCCATCATGCCCTGCCGTCCGGACCGCTCGCTCAGCCGCGACACCGTCCGCCCGCGCGGATCGTAAGCCGTCCGGCATACGCGAGGCCCCTGCGTGCGTTGCACTTCGCGGTGCAGCGCATCGCGTTCGATATCGCTGAGCGTTTCGCCGTCCAGACTGATCTGGTGGACATGCCCCGAGCCATAGTGCAGCGTCGAGATTCTCTGGCCCAGCGGAAGATGGCGTTCGGTCACGTTGCCGAGCGCGTCATGGCGCGACTCCGAACGCTGGCCGTCCGCGGTTTCCGCCACCAACCGGCCTAGCGCATCGTACTCAAAGGTCAGCTCGCTGGCGAGGTTACCCAGCGCCATGCCGGCGGCACCCGGCTGCCTGTGAACAGCCGTCACGCGATCGAGCAGGTCATGGCTGTAGCAGGTGACCGAACATCGGCTGTGTTTGGACACCAGTCGCCCGGCCGCATCCCGTTCGAGGCCGATCGACTCCGATTCGCCCTGTCGGCCCGTCATCGTCTGTGCGATCGCTTCGCCATTCAGGTTGTAGTGCAATTCGCGCCGCACGCCGTTCAGCCGGACTTCATGGGTCATGCGCCCCATGGCGTCGTAAGCGAAGCTGTAACTCGCCCCGTTCGCGTTGGTCAGCCTGACCAATTGCCCGTGCGGATCGTAGCAATATTCAAGGCTGCGCCCCAACCGGTCCGTAAAACGGTCTGGTTGCCCGCGCGGGCTGTAGTCCCACCGGGACACGTGCCCCAAAGCATTACTGTGCCGGCTGATCTGCCCGAGCGCGTTGTACTCGAAAGTCTCACGGGTGCCGTCGGCATGAACGACGGTTCCGACCGCTCCGCCCGCGTTCCGTAGCAGTTGAGTCACCTGTCCGAGTGCATCGGTCTGGCGGACCAGCTCGCCCTCCTCATTCCACACGTAGCGCGTGGTCGAACCGGAGCAGTCCGTGCGGCTCAGGAGCAAACCGTAGCGCTCATCGTAGGTGAACCTGCTCGTGCCGCCGCGTTCGTCGGTGTAACTCGTGAGCAGCCCTTGC
This sequence comes from Paraburkholderia sp. RL17-373-BIF-A, assembly GCF_046030175.1. Classification (NCBI taxonomy): domain Bacteria; kingdom Pseudomonadati; phylum Pseudomonadota; class Betaproteobacteria; order Burkholderiales; family Burkholderiaceae; genus Paraburkholderia; species Paraburkholderia sp. RL17-373-BIF-A. The sequence continues at coordinate 19,197 of NZ_JARESO010000013.1, read as the reverse complement.
CGGTCGTGTTCGAACCGCGCGACCTGCCCCAAGGCATCGATCCGCTCAACGGGTAAGCCCTGTTCCGTATGCTTCCATTGCCAGACGCTGCCATCAGGAAGCGTGTCGCTCGCCAGTCGCAGCGTTTTCAGGTGATACGTGCTTTGCCAGACCCGTCCCGTGGCGTCCACCGTGTCGGTTACGCGACCCAGTGCGTCGTAACCCAGGCGCTGCACACGCTCATCGGGAGATTCGACGCGCACCAGTTGCTGGTGCCCGTCATACTCGAACTGGTAACACGCGCCTAGATAGTCGGTCCATTGCGTCACCAGATGATCCGCGTCGTACTTCCAAACCTGCGTACCCTGGTCTTCGCTGCTAACGCGCGCCTGCCCTGACTCAATGTCATAGGTAAAGGCGTACTGCTCACCGGAACCGGTGCTGTGTTCAACCACCCGCCACCCGTCGTCGTACTGCGCATAGCGATAATCACAGGTGAAGCCGAGCGCGTTCACATGCCGGGTCATCAATCCGTCGGTATAGGCGAACTGACGCTCCAGTTCGTCGGTCCGGCCACGCACGCGGATCAACTGCCCATTGCCGTCATAGCCGTAACGCACGAGATTGCGCCTCGCACCGTCGATCCGGTCGACACCCGTCAGACGGCCGTCGTGATGCTGCAATTCAAGAATGACATCCGCGTCGCTGCGCACTTCGACCAGCGCGCCGTGTTCATCGCGACGGAATTCGATAAAGTGTCCGAACTTGTCCTCGATGCGCTCCAGCACGTGGCGCCCTTTCAGCGGTTCCGCGCTGAATCCGTAAAAGGTATCGTCCAGGCCGTTCAGGATATAGCGGCCATCCAGCGCATGAGACAGATAGAGTTGCTCAAACGGGTTGTACTGGTACTGACCGGTCGGGAGATCGTCAAAGCCGACTTCACGCCCCTGAAATCCCACGTATTCGAGACCACGGCTACTGCGTTTCAGGTGAATGTCCCAGTTATGCTGCCAGCCACGGCCCAGCATGCCACCCGTGTCAATCGCGCTGGAATACGAGCGCGAACCGAAGAGCGGCAGCAGACCTGGCATGCTGAAATCCAGTTCGTTGGTGAGAACTTTCTGGCCGGTCGGGACGTGAACCGGGTGACCAAACAACCCGGACAGCCCCTCCATGACTTTTGAGCCAACGTAGATTCCCGCCACCTGGCCGGCGATGAATTTCAAAGCGCATGGCGCCGTTGCCTTCATGCCGTTCTTCAGCGCGCCAGCCAGCCCGCCTGCAACGCCCGCAACCATGAACAGGCCGTTTTTCAGATTGACTGCCCACGGCGGTATTTCGCTGGCAACGGCTATTTCACAAGCCTTGTCGCTGCCAAAAAATACGCTCTTCGATCCCTTTGCAATCGTCGCGCCGCATTGAATCTCGTCGCCTTTACGCGCCGCAACGTGCTGATTGATAAAGACGGTGCTGGAACCGCAGGCCACCGGTTCGTGCGGCGTATCCTGGCCGCACATGGCGACGCCTATCTGGGCGGGAACGGCCGCGCGCCCGTTGACGAACACATTGGGCGAACCCGCTGCAATCGTGCCAGTTGGACTGGCGAACATGCTTCCTATTCTGGTGGCGATATCAACAATCTGTTCGGCAATCATGCTAGCCAGAAAGCCCGCAATAAAGCCGACAAGAAATGGGCACGCGAACGTCAGCATTGCCACGGCAAAAATCAGCGCTGCCCCAAGGATCGCGCCGATCAGGAAGCCAGCCAGGGCTGACGTGTGCTGTATCTCGTCTCCAACACGTGCTGCTTCAAACATGCTCTTCCTCTTGACCCGGGTTCCGAAAGCGGGGCGCCTTGCGCGGCGCGGCACAGGATTGACCTGCTGAACGGCATCGACAGTCGATCAGGCCGGTATGAACGTATCGATCATTCGCCGCCAGATCGCTAACTGAGCTGAAGTGAAGGGAACCGTGTTGGTCGCGGTGAAGATAAGCGCCTTGCCATCGGCGAGGAGAATCGCGCATTGCCGCTGATAAACAGACTTGCCATTGCTGTTGTAACGGGTCTCAATCTCGATGCCGTCTGCCTCGCAACCGGCAAGCACGACTGTCTCGCGCGACTTGATAGACAAGCCCTTGATCTTCCGTTTCAGCAAGCCGATCTGGCGGTCGACATATTCATCAAGGGTTTCATCGTGCCGGGCGGTGTCACGCGCCACCTGAAGGTTGGAAAGACCATCCGTCAGCGGCTCCTGCACAAAGATATTGACCGTTCTGTCGGTGTAGCCAGCAGGCAGGGTGATGCTGCCTTCATCCATCGCGTATTGCACTGTCATCGTCTGTTCGGGAGGCGGGTTGGAAGTTAGCAGTTAAGATTTAGCTTGCTGCCTTTCATATTCGTCTCGCCCGTGGATTTGCTGTCGATCGTCTTTGAGATCAGACTGAGCAGCTCCGGGGTCAGGACGACGGTCGTCCCCTCGACAACCAGTTTGATCTGCGTTTTCGCGGAGATCGTCACCGTGCCTTTCTCAGACGTCACGCTGATATTCCCCTCCGTCGAGGTCTGAGAGATGTCATGCTTGATGGTCTCCGTGTGCTGTCCGTTGACGGTCTGTGTCCGGTCGCCCTTCACGGTTGTCACTTCCTGTCCCTTGACGATCTTCGTTCGGTCCGCACCGACCACATGCGTCTCGTTATTCTTGATGGTGCTGTTCATGTCCTTCTCGGCCTGCAACATGAACTCTTCCGAACCCTGCGTATCGTCAAAGCGAATACCGCTGTAATTCGATTTGCCACCCTTCATCGAGCGGCTGATGATCCCGCTTTGTGTCGCACTGCCCGGCAGCGTCCACGGCGGCATGGAAGCCGCATTAAAAACCCGCCCCGTCACGATCGGCCGGTCAGGATCGCCATTCTCGAAATCGACGATCACTTCCTGACCCACGCGCGGTATGTTCACTCCGCCGAAGCTGCTCCCCGCCCACGGATACGACACGCGCACCCAGCACGATGAGTTCTGGTCGTTCACGGGCGAATGGTCCCAGTGAAACTTGAGCTTCACCCTGCCGTACTTGTCAGTCCAGATTTCCTGCCCGGGAGGTCCTGTCACGATCGCCGTCTGCGGACCCGTCGTACGCGGCTTGTCCACCGTGCGCGGCGCGCGGAACATCGTGGTCGCCGGCTGCACCTCGAACGTCGTGTTGATGCTGTATTGGCCCGCGCCGGTTTGATCGCCGGTTTCTTCCGCTATCACCTTCGCGCGGATCACGAGGTATTCGCGGTTCGCCGCCTCCTGGGGGTAGCCCGCGAGCGTAAAGGTCGTGCCGCACACCACGTTGCGCAGATGGCCCTTGCCCGTAGCACGCTCGCCTTGGGCGCGGATTTCTTCCATGCGTACCCGTGCGAACCGTGCGCCCTGCATCGGGTCGGCATAGTCGCCCGGCCACTCATAAACCGTCAGCTGGTTATGCGAGGTGTCCCGCGGCAGCGCATTTTCCACCGCCAGCTTCGCACCCGGCTGCGTGAAGTCGAAATCGTCGGTGGTCCAGATGCCCGACTGGATGCTTTCGGTCGTATCGAAGTGTTCGATGTGCTCGCGATCGACCTTGTGCCCCGGTGGGTAGTACCACAGCGTCTGATACGCGACGCTCTCCACGGGTTTGTGCGCACCGAGATTGTCGACGAGCACCATCCGGTGCACCTCCCTGGAGTGCTCGTAAAACCAGTAGATGCCGTGCTCAGCCATCAGGCGCTGAATAAAGGCGAAGTCCGACTCACCGTACTGGACCTGATAGACCAGCTTCGAATACTTGCCGCCCAGACGCTTGACATAGCCGTAGAGATAATTCGCCTTGAGCACCTCGTCAATGATCTCGACCACCGTCTTATTCTGGAAAATCCGGTAATCGGTGCGCCGCTCGGCAAGCACGATCCACGGCTGCAGTTTCAACCGGTAGAGGTACTGGCGGTTCAACTGACTCACCAGACTCGCCGCCGTAACAATGCCGCTAATCTCACGTATCCCGGCACCGAGATTCGCAGCGCCACCGCCGGCGACGCCCGGCACGAATGTTCCCATGCCATCGAGCTGGATGGTGACAGTCAGCTCCTTGCCAATCATCGCCTTCAGGTCGAAGTTGGCAGCCGTGCTGTCCGGCAGCAGCGGATCGACCGGCGTGACGAGGCTCAGCTCGTATTCATAGATTGTCGACAGGGCTTCTTCGCCCGCGATAGCGCGTAGCTGCAATGCCGGCTCGCCATCGGGCAACGTCGGCAGCGCCGCCCCGCTGACCGTCAGCGTACGTGGCGTCACAAAGTTCAGCATATGCAGCTTCCTTGCCGTGCGACCGGCTCGCCACAGGCTGCGTCAGACACGTCGCCCTTACCGTACATCATCACGCGCCTTTTCATCGATTCTCGCATTTTTGTAGCCATCCTAATTATTTTGATCCAAATCAAGACACTGCTTCTCACTGCCTATCCCTGAATTGCACGATTGTTCAGGTCACCCCACGCGTGCCCATGCGCACCGGCCACCCCGCGACGCGGCCGCGCTGCACCGAATGCAGTTCGGTCTGAGTAAACGAATGGCCCGATACGTGTCGCGCCAGATAGTGTTCAAGGATCAGGCCGAACAGATAGGGGCTGACGCCGCCCAGACCGGACTCGTCAACGGTCAGCGTGCACGCGATGCCGCGCCCGAACACGAGATCGTTGGACGGTGGAAGCTTGCGTGTCACCGGCCGGCTCCCGACTGCCACCAGACTCCCGATCTGCTGCCGGTAGGCCGTGTCGTCCGCGGCGAGGAACAGTCGCAGCAGATCATGCAGGCCCCCGCCCGACGCCTCGTCAGGTCGTGCTCCCAGCGTGAGGTAGTTGAAGTTCAGTTGGCGGATCAGCGACCAGGCCGCCTCACGCTCTGCATACGGTGCGCGGGGGACACTGGGCGCGCGGATCAGGCCCACGTGCTGAACCGGTGAGGATTGCACCAGCGTGAGATCGCTAACGCCGTTGCACGGGATCAGGTTGGGCAGGTCACGGTTGGTTAGCCACGCGTCAATCGAGAGGTAACGCATGCGCTGTTCATAGGGCCGCTCGTCCTGGTCCACTAGTGAAACGAAAGCCTCCGTGCCGATGTACAGCGTGCGCGTCCCGTAACGGCGCAACGAGTCTGACGTCTGCTGGCGCTCGCGACGCAGCGTAAAAAACCGCCTGTGATTGCCCTCGTCGTTGGTCAGCGCCTGATACAGCGGACGGAACTCAAGTGGCTCCGATGTCTCGCGGACCTGACCATACAATGCCTCGACCGAGAACACTTCATAGTCCTGCGGCGCGAGCTGGTCAGGCACCAGTTGGAATTCAGCGCCTGTGCCGTGCACTTCCGCCGGATCGGACCTGTTCCTGAACAGGTTGACGACCGGCGTGCAGAACAGCGCAAATTGCGAGGCATCCACCTGCTCCGCCAACGCACCGGGTGAGCGCTCCAGCAGCACGACAATTTCCGCTTCGCATCCGCGCACCTGGCGCAGGCCTGCATTGAGGCCGGTCAGTGTAAAAAAGTAGAAACGCGACGGGCATGCCGCAAACTCGTGCAGCAGGTTGTGTCCGTGAAACTTCGGCGCAACGAGTGGCAACAGCCCTTGTCCGGCATCAAGCCCCTCATGAACCACCGCCTTGTCGCTCACCGCGTGAAAGACACTGCCGGGCGTGCCGAACTGTCCTGGCTCGCCGATGATCGATGCGAGTCCAGCTGCGTGCAGCAGTTCGAACAGGTGTGACGCAGTCCGCTCGTCGCCCGCCAGATAAACCGGCAGGCGGTTCAGTCCCTGGAGGCTGGCGATCGGTATGGAATTCGTGGTGCGCAGGCGCAGCCGTAGAGCGCCCCGAACCTCGGCGCCGTGGCGCACGTAACGATCGAGCGAGGGAATGTCTGGCGGGATGCCGGTCAGACGCGCGCCGGTGATCTCAAGCGGATACAGCGTCACGTCCTGGCTGCTGCGGAACTGGCAAGGCGTATTCTCGCCATCGAGCACACCACTGATGAACGACGCACCGCGTGCGATGTGCAAACCTTCGGCAAGATTGCCTTCGTCACTGCCCGGAAACAGTCGGGCAACCGCCATGGATGGCGTGGGTGCAGCGTAGTTCGGATAGACGACTTCGAGCAACCGTTCCGTGAGGCGGGGAAATTCAGCATCGAGCCGCAACTGCATGCGTGCGGACATGAAACAGAACGATTCGATCAGCCGCTCGACGTATGGGTCGCCAATCTCACCCGCCTGCATGCCCAGGCGCCGGGCAATCTTGGGATGGGCCTGCGCGAATTCGCCTGCCAGCTCACGCATGTAGAGCAGTTCACTCGTGTAGTACTCCAGCAGTCGTGGGTCCACTTTGGCTCCGTTTCATCAAGTCCGGGGGCAAGTGCGCACGAGCGTTTCGCCGTGACACATTCTGTGGTCACGCCAGGCGGCACGGTTGGATATGGACGACGAGCCCGCTTGGCTCTTAAGTCTCTCGCCGCTGCGATTGGCGATGTCGCCCAGAATCTTTGCCCGTCTTTTGTCGCTGTTCATTCCGCCTTTCCGTTCAAAACCCTCGCCCAGTGGCCGCATCGATATGGCCATCCTGGTCACCTTTCCAGACCCACGTGTGCCCCGAGACAGAACAACAAGGCTAACCGATATTCATCTGATGAATTGTCAAGATGTGCAACGATGAAGCGACGCCAAGCGACGCATCCGATGTTTAACTGTCGAATGTCAAATCTACACACGGATGCAAAAACGCTTTCCAGGAGAGAAACGTCAAGACAAATAAATAGGCCTTCCAGGCCAAACAATCGCTCACCCGCACTGCAACACAAACCCTCCTCGCGGTCCTTGCTAAACCACGGACCTCAGGCACACCCCTTGCTGAACTGACGCGTCCGCGAATCCCACCGCACTGTGCAAGTGCACAAAACCCGTCCTTGGGGGCCACTTTGCCGCTTAACGTTCTTCTTGTCGCTTCCGAAGCCCTGCCGCTCGCCAAATCCGGCGGCCTCGGCGACATGGTCAGCGCATACGCCGCCGCTCTGCGCGACGCCGGCGTCGATGTCTCGATCCTGATGCCCGCTTATCCGGCGGCGCTCGAACGCGCGGCCGACGTCGCGCCGGTCGCGCGCATGACCGGCCTGCCCGGCGGCGACGCCCGGCTGCTGCGCGGCCAGATGCCCGACACCGGCGTGCCGGTGCTGCTTCTGCAGATGGATCACCTGTTCGCGCGCGAAGGCCTCTATCGCGATCCGCAAGGGCGCGACTATCTCGACAATCTCACCCGCTTCGCCTCGCTCGCGGCGGCGGCCGCGCGAGTGGCGCGCGGCGTGCGCAACGTGAAGCGCCCCGACATCGTGCATGCGCACGATTGGCATGCAGGATTGACGCCGCTCTATCTGCGGCTCGCGGGCGTCGCCGCCAAAAGCGTCTTCACGATTCACAACCTGGCGTTCCAGGGCAATCATCCGCTTGCCATGGGCGGCTGGATCGGTGTGCCGCCCGAATTGCTGGCGCCCGCGCTCTCCGATGAACGCAGCATCGAGTTCTACGGCTCGCTGAGCATGATGAAAGCGGGCATCGTCCATTCGGATCGCGTCACGACGGTGAGCCAACGCTATGCGCGCGAGATCCTGACGCCGCACTTCGGCCATGGCATGGAAGGCGTGTTGCAGGCGCAGGCCGGCAAGCTGTCGGGCATCGTCAACGGCATCGATACCGCCGCCTGGAACCCGGCCACCGACAACCAGATCGCGCGCCCCTATTCCGTCGACGACACCGCCGGCAAGCAGGCCTGCAAGCGCGAACTGCAACAGGCCTTCGGTCTGACGCGCGATCCGTTCGCACCGCTGGTCGCCATCGGCAGCCGCCTGACCGAACAGAAGCTCGCCGATGTCGTCGTGCATACGTTGCCGGCGCTGCTCGAACGGCATCCGCGGCTGCAGTTCGCGATTCTCGGCCAGGGCGAGCACGGTCTCGAACAGGCGCTGCGCGACGTCGCGGCCGCATGGCCGGGACGCGTCGGCGTGCAGATCGGCTACGACGAGCGGCGCGCGCACATGCTGCACGCGGGCGCGGACATTCTGCTGCATGGCAGCCGCTTCGAACCCTGCGGACTCACCCAACTCTATGCGATGCGCTATGGCACGATTCCGGTGGCCTCGCGTGTCGGTGGCCTGGCCGATACGATCGTCGACTATGTGCCGCACGATCCTCGTGGTGAGCGGCGAGCAACGGGCTTCCTGTTCGACGGCGAAAGTCCGGACGAGGTGATGCACGCGCTCGGCCGCGCATTGGCTGCGTTCGTGCAGCCGTCGTCGTGGCACGTATTGCAGAGGAATGCGATGAGCCGCGATTTCGGTTGGGATGCGTCGACCAAGAACTATCTCGCGTTGTATGCGGATCTGGTCGATGCACGTCCGGCGCTGCGCGATACGCGGGTTCGCAAGACCCCGGTTCGGGCGCGTACGGCCGCCTCGGCAGGTACGCGCAGGGAAGAGTTCAACGCGGGCGTCGGGGAGATGGCGCGTAGCGCGTGAAGCGCATGAGGCACTCGGGCGTGCTTTGGCGCGCTATGCTATACGGCATTCCTTACGGCACCCCGATGGTCAATTCGTACGCCGTCATGTATGCGTTTTCGGTGGACACCACCAACCCGCAATACAAAGGCCCGTTCAATTCCATCCTGAACATCTCGCGTGTCTTCACGCCGGACGACACCGCCTTCGTCACGCCCAACTCCGACACGCCCTATTCGTTCGCCGGCCTCGATCTGCGCGCGGAACCGGTGGTCATCACGGTCCCGCCGATGGACGCGAAGCGCTACTTCGTGTTCCAGTTGATGGATCTCTATACGTTCAACTTCGCCTATATCGGCAGCCGCACCACGGGCAACAACGGCGGCAAATTCCTGATCGCGGGCCCGCGCTGGAACGGCCAGACACCGAACGGCATCACTCAGGTGATCCGCTCCGAGACTGATCTCGTGAACGTGGTCGGACGCACGCAGTTGTTCAACCCCGACGACCTCGATAACGTCAAGAAAATTCAGGCGGGCTACAAGGTGCAAACGCTGTCGGCATACACCGGCAGCACGCCGGCACCGACCGCGCCGCCGGTGCAGTGGGTCAAGCCGATCGCACCGGCCGCCCGCTCGAATTCTTCAATCAACTCGCGTTCGTGTTGCAGTTCGCGCCGGTCAATCCGAGCGAGGCCGGATTGCGCAACCGCCTCGCGCAGATCGGCGTGGTGCCCGGCAAACGGTTCGATGCGAACGCGCTCTCGCCGGAGCAGAAAGCGGCATTTCAGGCCGGCATGCAGGATGGCCAGAAGGCAATCGACGACAAGCGCGCGTCGCTCGGCGGCAAGACCGATACGCTGTTCGGCTCGCGCGAGTATCTGAAGAACGACTACGTGGCGCGCGCCACCGGCACCCAGGTCGGAATCGGCGCGAACTCGCGTGAGGAAGCGCTGTATCCGGTGCTCGACAAGGATTCGACCGGACAGCCGCTCGACGGCAGCCAGCGTCGCTATGTGCTGCGCTTTCCGAAAGGACAGTTGCCGCCTGTGAATGCGTTCTGGTCGGTGACCATGTATGCGCTGCCGAGTCAGTTGCTCGTGAAGAATCCGATCGACCGGTATCTGATCAATTCGCCGATGCTGCCGCAACTGAAGAAGGATCGCGATGGCGGTTTGACGATCTACATCCAGGCGAATTCGCCGGGCAAAGCCAGGGAGGCCAACTGGCTGCCGGCGCCGGAAGGACCGTTCATGATCACCATGCGGTTCTACTGGCCGAAACCAGTGCTGCTGGATGGCAAGTGGAAGACGCCGGTGGTCAAGCGGGTGAAGTAGTTGGAATCAAGCGTGCGTGGCGTGAGCCGTGAGTGGCTCACACTGCTGGGTCCGCCATGTCGCTATCTGGCTCAGCCAGGCCCGTTCTTCACCTTCGTCCATCCATCCGCGCTCCACGCTTCTGAATTCACACCGTGATGAACGAAGAACAGGCCATCGGGATCGTACCGGTTCTTCACGGCAGCTAGCCGCGCATAGTTGCTGCCCCAGTACGCCTGTTGCCAGTCGTCTTCGAAGAAATCGCTTTCGGAAAAGTACGCCCCCGGCACAGCGACGATTTCGCGCAGCGTCCGCGTGGCCTGCTTGATGCGCTCAGCGTAACGCCGCCCTTTCTGCTCGTCCGGCTCGTGCCCTTCGATGCCGGGAAAGGCCGGCGGTCCCTCGGCCGCGATGATCGCGAGCGCGAAGGCGTCGAGTACCGCCGGGTTCATCGCCGTATCGCGCGTGGCGTTCAAGGCGTCGGCCGGTGCGCCCGCCAGCCCTTTGTTGAAGTGCAAGTTGACTGTCCACTGCCGCGTGCCTGCGAATAGCGTGTCGGCGAGACGGCCGCGTTGCGCCGCACTCAGCAACGCAGCCGGCAGCCATGTCGAGGTGTAGCCATAAAGATACTGGCCCGCTTCGACGACGTTATCCGCCCAGAACACATTGTCCGCCGGCGCGCCCGGACGGTCGTCCGCGACGAGCACGCCGGGCAGATGCTGCATGATGAACGCGGCGTCCCAGAAGTGGCGCGCCGCCACGGCAAGAATCTGTGGCGGGCTCGTCTCGCAGCCGTGCTCACGGTTCGCGATCCAGTCGAAAAAAGGTTGCCAGACGCGCGACGCCTCATCGCGGCTCAGTCCCTGGTACAGCATTGAAATGCCCAACGTATTGTCGCCATGAAAGGCGACCGTTTCGCCCCAGTGTTCGTTCATCAGGTTATCGGCATAGAAGGCCATGAACTCGCCGATCAATGCGCGGAACGCCGCGTCCGACGAGGCCTTCACCGTCGCGCGCACGACGCCGACGGTGTCGGGCAATGCGTGCGTGCGCAACGTCAGCCGCGTGACGACGCCGAGACTGCCGCCACCGCCGCCCTTCAAGCCCCAGAAGAGGTCCGGGTGCCGGCACGCGTTGGCGATTCGCACCACGCCGTCGGCGGTCACGACTTCGGCTTCCAGAAGACCGGCCGCGGCGGTGCCGAACTTCTTCGAAAAGTTGCCGAAGCCGCCGCCCTGCACGAGACCGGCGATGCCCACCGTCAGACAGCCGCCGCCTTGCACGTAGCGGCCGCCTCGGGTACTCACGGCGTCGTAGACATGGCCCCACAGAGAACCGGCGCCGACCGTCACCGCGGCTTCCGGCTCGACTCGTCCTTCGCAACCCGCCGGCACGAAAGCATCGTGCAACGTGATGTCGCGCATGGACCTGGTCCAGATCAACAGCGAGTCGGCCGCGTTGGATGTGCCCTGATAGCTGTGGCCGCCGCCCTTCACCACCAGCCGCAGACGATGCCGCCTGGCGAAGTCGACGGTCCTCGCGACGTCCTGCGCGTTGGCCGCCGCCACTACATACACGCTCGGCGCGGATGTCCACGCGTCGAGCCATCCGGCGCTCTGCGTCAGCGCGGGCGTATCGCCGATGTAGTAGGGATTTTTCAAACGCCGGAACAGGTCGAGGCACGCGGCGCTCGTTGGAGATTCCGCGCAGGTTACCAGCGGCGATTCAACCAGGCTCAAGCGGCCGCCTACGGCCCGGTCGAGGTCCTGCCAGGCGTTCGCCGAAGGCCACGCTGGGTCGCCGGGCCGCACGCGGTGCAGTGTCGGTGTGGTCGTCGCGTCTTTGGAACTTGCTCGCGAAGGCTTTGCGTGTGCCGGCGATGCCAGGGCCGCATTCAACCATGGCGTGGCCAGCACGCCCTTGAGCAAGGTCCGACGGTCCAGTGCGCACATACGTTGCTTCACCTCCGCAAACATGACCGCGTGCCTGAGTGCCCGCACAGGGCTCGCCCGAGCGCATCGCGCGAATAATCGCGTGCGGGTCGCCGCCTCTATCAGTCGACAAAAAATGAGTGAAGGGATGTTAGTCGCGAAAACGCGAGCGCGCTACTACGAGACTGCGCGTTCCTTCGGCGTTTGCGCATGGGCATCCGTCAGGAACGGCGGTAGACTGTCCGCCGGATCGACTCCGGACATCAACCCACTATGCACAGCGATTCCACACCTTACGTGCTTTACTATTCGCCCGGCGCGGCGAGCATGGCCGTTCACTGGATGCTGATAGAACTGGGCATCTCGTTCGAATCCCAGTTGATCGACATCGACGTGGGCCAGCAGCACGACCCGGCGTATCTGCGGCTCAATCCTGCGGGACGGGTGCCGACGCTGATGATCGACGGCGCGCCGCGCCACGAGTCGGCCGCGTTGCTGATGCTGCTGGCCGAGCGGCATCCCGAAGCCGCGCTCGCCCCCGAGCCGAATTCCGTCGATCGCGCCGCGTGGCTCGAAATGATGGTCTATCTCGCCAACACGATTCTGCCCGCCATGCGCGACTGGTTCTATGCGGACTCCGACGGCGACCCCTCCGGCGCCGAAGCGGTTCGCGCGCTCGCATGCCGTAGGCTCGACGCAGCGTGGGACAAGCTCGATGCCCATCTCGGCGAAAGCCATGATTATCTGATCGGCGACAAGCTCAGCACGGCCGACTTCATGGCCGTCATGTTGATGCGCTGGACCCGCAATATGCCGCGCCCCGCGCTCGGCTGGCCGAATCTTGCCCGCTATATTCGAAAGCTACGTGCGCTACCTTCGTTCATCGAATTGAATGCGCGCGAAGGACTGACCGAATGGCGTAACGAGGAAGATTGACCCGCGTTTGAATGTCGTGGCCGCCTTGGCAAGCAGACATCAATTCGGCCGCTTGCCGATGATCACGATGCCGCGTGAAAGCCCGCTCACGCTATCCACCGCCAGCGCCCCCGCGTACAACTGCGCGAGCGGCACCCAGACGGCCGGATATTTGTAGCGCGCCACGTCGAGCAGCAACGCGCTGTCGCTCGCCGAGTCGTAAGCGGCGAGCGGCGACCAGTGTCCGCCGCCCGTCTCGCCGATTTCCACCCGCCTGAAATTCAACAGCACGAAGCGGTCACTGTGGCCCGTGGTCGCGCGCACGAGGTCGCGAAACTGGCCGAGCGACAGGTCCGCCGCGTGGTATTTCCTGACATCGACCGGAAAGGCATTCAGGGCCGTGCTGAGCTGGTCGAGCGTCATGCCCTCGTGCGAGACCCGCGCGGCGTTGGCCACCTGCGGATCGATGCCGTGAAAGAAATCCTCCTGCGAGAAAAACGGGAAGTCGGGGTACTGCGTCGACTGGGGCCGGCGAATGCCCAATGCGTTGAGCGCCATGACCGAGGTCGCGACGGAGCAATAAGCTTCGTTGCGCTGGGTTTCGAAATACTGCGAGAGGGGCCAGTACGACTGGTTGGACGCGGAGCTCGTCAGCCGTTTCTGGCCGGCCGGCTGCGCCAACGCGACGAGGTTCGGCGGTACCGGCAGCGGGCCATCCGCTGGGCGGCCGGTGGCTTGGGCGTCGGCGCGGCTGGCGGGCTGAACAGCGGGCTGAATTACGGCAGGCGGAACGGCCACCTGACTGCTGGCCGGCGGCACCGGCGCACACGCGGCCAGTGCCGCAGCCACGAAGGCGACGATCCACTCAGGCTGGCTCAAGCGCCCGACGGCGCGCATCAACGAATATCTGGACATGAATCTTTCCGCTGTGGATGAACCCGGAATGACGGCCGCTGTGCCGGCGCATGAAACAGCGCTTACTGGCAAGCCTCGATTTTGTAACACGAAACAAAGTTCAGCGTGCGCGACAGTGCGCGAGCTTCGATCCGCGAAGCGCACTTCTCCCCTACAATGCTGCAGCATTTTTTAACCGACTCTCGCACATCACCGTCGAAGTCAATCCAACGGAAGCGCTGGTCTGAACATGACAATCCAGTCACCCTGCATCGACATTTGCAAACTCGACGGCAAAACCGGCTTCTGCCTCGGCTGCCTGCGTACGCGCGACGAAATTCGCGGTTGGAAGACCATGAGCGATGACGTGCGTCTCGCGGTCATCAATGAACGGCCAGGTCGGGAAGTGATGCTGAGAATAGAAACGCAAGCGCAAGCGATGCAAGCGGCACAAGAGACACAAACGTCCTGAGCGCTCCGCTCAATCAGCCTGCACCGCAAACGCGTAACCGTTCTTGCCGCCGCGCTTGACGCGATACATCGCGTCGTCCGCCGCGGCGACGAGGCGCTGGTAATCGCTGACGAGATCCGGATAGCTGGCAATGCCGATGCTCGCGCGCACCACGCCGACACCCATCTGCTCGTCGGTCTCGACCACACACGCGATGAGCCGCTGAGCAATCTCGGCGAGTTCATACGCCGTCGAATACTCTCGAACCAGCACCGCAAATTCGTCGCCGCCGATGCGCGCGACAACATCCACGTTACGCACCGACTCGCGAAATGCGTGCGACACCGCAATCAGGAATTCGTCGCCGACGCGGTGGCCGAGCGTGTCGTTGACCTGCTTGAAGCCGTCCAGATCCACATACAGCACGGCGATGTTGCGATCCGTGGGACCGGCTTGCAGATTCGCCGCCGCCTCGTCGAGCGTGGCGAACAGCTTGCGCCGGTTCGGCAAGCCGGTCATCGGATCGTGCAACGCGGCGTACTCGAACTCGTGCGACTCGCCCGCCAGTTGACGATTGCGTTTCGCGTACATGCCGAGCGCGGTGAGCAGCATGCCGAACAGCAGCGCGGCCAGCGCGATCAAGACGTTCGCGACATGGGCAATCCGCAGGCGCACGTCGGCGCCATCGGCATCGCGCTGGGCGCGCCAATACGGCGGGATCGTGGCAAGCAACGCATCGGTTCCAGTCAGGCTGGCATCCGGCGTCAACGCCGACGCCGGCACCCGCGGCGCAGCGGACGGACTGGCATTCACCAATGCCGCGAGCGAGTTCAGACGATCGGCGAGTTCGATGCGTGCATGGAGGTAACCCTGCGTTTGCGCTTGACTGTCGCCGGAGTGTAGCTGCCACACGCCGACCATCGCGCGAGCACTTTCCGCGCGCTCCGCCGCTTCGAGCACGAGCCCGGCGTATTCCTGCTTCAACTGATCGGAGAAGATCGTCCTGATCTGCAAGGCGAGATAGAGAAGGCCGACCAGCAGACACAGCAATGACGCGCTCGCCAGCATGGCGGGAGCCCGCCTGAAGCGGCTCATGAAGGCGCCTTTTGATCCGGCGCGCCCGGCTCGGCGCCGCTCACGGATGGGAGTAGAGGTCTTGCCGATTTGCGTTGCCATGCTGCCGGTAACTCACACGACGAAAGAAGAGCCCCATGCGGGCGAACAGACTGTTCTTATGCCGCGCGGTCTCGGAGGCGCCGCGGCGCTCCTGTGGCGTGGCCCGGCCCTCTTTACCCGGACGCGACGCGGCGAGTTGCTGAGTCGGCGGAGTGGTTGAGCCTGCCGAACGGCGGGCCGAAGTAGGCGGCGTAGCGGCCGATGCGGGCGTGCCGGGTGCCGCATCCGCAACGACGTCAAGCCGCGCCTTCGATGCCTTGACCTGGCCTGCCCAGGACGCGAACTGCCCGCCCGCTTCCGGATCCGCGCCGGCTGCCGATGCCGCGACCGTCACGCCGCTCGCGGACGTTGCTGGCGACGGTTGCGGCGACTTCGCCAGCACGGCCGCTGCCGGCAACGCCGTCACGCCCGCGCTTTTCGCGATCGCAGCAGCACTCGCCGACGCGCTGTTGCCGAGCGCTCGCCGCGCGCCGGCCATGGCTTCGGCGTACGCCTGCTGATCGTGATTGAACCAGACGCTATACGCCACCGTACCCATCACGCCGATGGCGAGCGCGCTGGCCGCGGCCACGCACATGGCGAGGCGTCCGAACCTCGGCGGCGTGGCGGAAATTGACAGACCGCTCATCTGGCCACCGGCATCCTGGCCATCGAGCACCGATTTTGGCGAGTCCGTATCGTTGTACATCGCAATACTCTCCGGAATCCTCACGTCTGCCCTGTGGGCCGACTTTATTCACACGATTTTGCAGGTCCATGCAAAGCCGTTCGAAGACTGAAACCCGCTCATCGCGCGAACAACCACAACACGGCAATGCTGCGCTTTAAACGTCGTCTTTGCGAGGCAGTTTTGCGCGGAAGAAACAGGTAAAACGTTCCACGCCGCGTGTAGTCGCGCGCTATGCGGGAAAGCTTCGCAGGGCAACGGGGCGAGCCGTACAGGGCGTGAGTAGCGGGTATCGCGCAAGTGGCTGCAGGTGGCCGTCAGTCATGCAACAACCACGCCCAAGCACGGCAGGTTTTTTTGTGCTTCGGGGCTGCGTTTTAAACGCAAGTGGCGTTCCTGGTCACCGGCCTGGCGGCGGTAGCCGTTGCCCTGAAAGGGCGCTGTGCGCCGGGCGAATCGCGCAGCGCATAGCAGCATACGTGTGGGTTACTTTATCGCCCCGAGCGGCTGTCCAGAACCGCCGTTTCACTGGCCGGATCGGCCATGCTCCGGCTTGCGCTCTACCCGTCGATTTTGGCGGCACGCAGCGACGCCTATAAACGCATGGCGTCGAGCGTCGCCGCCATGCCGCCGGGGGCGCTGCCGATCAAGCGTCCCGGCATCAGCTCCGTGTTGCGTGCGCCGAAGGCGTCACAGGCAAGACCCGCAGCGAAGCTGCATGCAATGCGTGAGCGCCCTGGCCGCAGTCTATACATTGGTCTCCTACGACGCTCACTGCACGGTAATGGTCTCCTTCATATTCGGGTGGATGCCGCAAAACACCTTGTACACGCCCGGCTTGTCGAACTTGAACTGGTACGTGTCGTTCTGATCGAGTGCCGCGGAGCGAAACATGCCCGCGTCGTTCACGACGGTGTGCGGTTCGCCGTCCAGATTCTTCCAGGTCACGGTCGAGCCGGCTTTGACCGTGAGTTCCATCGGCGAGAACATGAAGTTCTTGATGACGACCGCGTTCGGCGTCTCCGCCCGCGCCAAGGAAAACCCGGACGATGCCGCGAGCAACGCCGAACTTGCGGCCAATGCCAACCATACGCGGCGAATATTTTTAGTTTGCATAACTGATCTCCTGCGATAAAAAGTGCTGGCTATCAGACCAGCGTCGTGTCGTTGAGTGTGGCTTTCAGCGGATGCCGCGCAATCTTGATGCTGGTCACGCCGAGCATTTTCGGCAGCTGGTCGCTCGCCACCGTCAACGGTCCGGGGCCCGTGCCGTTGCCGGCGGTCGGCTGCGGATAAGCCGTCGAGCGCGCCGTGTGGAAGGTGATGTTGCCCTCCACTTTCGACACGATCTGATGAATATGGCCGTTCAGTACCGTTACCGAGCCGAAGCGTTTCAGGTAGCTCATCGCCTGGCCCGCGTCGCCGGTGCCCCAGCCCCACGGCTCGTAGATCGTCCACATCGGCATGTGCGCGAACACGACGATCGGCGTGCTGGACGAGCGCCCTTTCAAATCGTTTTCGAGCCACTCGAGTTGTTCGTCGCCGAGGCCGCCCAGGCCGTTCGGCTTGAAATGCATCACGTTGACCAGGCCGACGAAATGCACGCCCTGATGGTCGAAGCTGTAATAGCCCTTGTTGTCCGAGGCCTTGCCGAAGCGGCTGAAGTATTCGGTTCCGGGACCGTCTGTCACGTCGTGCTCGCCGGGCACCGTGTGCAGTTCCGTGATGTTCAGGCCAGACATCAACTGGGCCGCGAGATCGAACTCCGCGGGCTTGGACAGATGCGTGATATCGCCGGTATGGATGGTCAGCGCGGGCTTGACCGGCATCGCATTGACGTACTCGATGGTCTGCTTCAGCGTGCCCGCCACGTCCGGATTGGCTTCCTTGTTAAAGCCGATATGCGAGTCGCTGATTTGCAGGAAAAGCGGCACACCGCCCGTAGCGGCGGATGATTTCGGGTCGGCGGCGAGTGCCAGTTCCACCGGCGTGAGAATGCCGCCGGCGAGAACGAACACGGTGCCCAAGCCACCGAATGCAAGACACTTCAGTGCGCCGCGCCGCGACGCGTCGAATGATTGATGTGACGACATGTTGACCTCACGATAAAGAGTCGCAGCCGAGCCGTGGATCATCCGGCGGCCCTCGCGAGTCGGTTCGTCAGGCATGACTGAGCCGGCGCCGGTTTTATTCCAGCTTCGATCAATCGGCAGATGAATCGTCTTGGGACGTTGGCGGATCGGCAGAGGGACTCAGGTCGCTGCCGCCGAACGGCCGGCCTGCGTCGAGCGCCTGCATTGCGCAAATGCCTTCTCCATGCCCGTCAGGCATGCCAGCCAGCTTATAAAGTCTTTTTACTCCGACCGGGAAACCACTAAATTGCACTCAAGGCAATGATTTTAAGCAGATCGCAACCCGTTTAACCGGACGCCGCCTGCTTCGCTCTCATACCGCAAAGACATACCCTCCAGGAGTTAAATATGAGCCACCCCGTCATTCTGATCACCGGCGCACTCACCGGGATCGGCCGCGCCACGGCCCTTGCTTTCGCCGAAACGGGCGCCCGTCTCGTCGTCTCCGGCCGTCGCGAGGCCGAAGGCAAGGCGCTCGAAAAAGAACTGCGCGAACTCGGCGCGGACGCACACTTCATCCCGGCCGACGTGCGCCGCGACGAGGAAGTCGCGAGCCTCGTCGACCAGACCGTCGCGCGCTTCGGCCGCATCGACGCCGCCGTGAACAACGCCGGCACCGAAGGCCAGCCTGGTGCCATCACCAGCCAGACCGTCGAGAGCTACACCGCGACGTTCGACACCAACGTGCTGGGCACGCTGCTCAGCATGAAGCACGAACTGCGCGTGATGTCGGCGCAAAAGAGCGGCAGCGTGGTGAACGTTTCGTCGACTTACGGCCATGAAGGCGCGGCCTTCGCTTCCGTGTACGCGGGCAGCAAGCATGCGGTGGAAGGCATGACCAAGTCGGCGGCGCTCGAAGTGGCGTCCACCGGCGTGCGGGTCAACGCCGTTGCGCCGGGGCCGACCGACACCGGCATGCTCGACCGCTTCACCGGCACGCCGGAGAACAAGGCCGCGCTCGCCGCGAAGGTGCCGCTCGGCCGCATCGGCAAGCCGGACGACGTGGCGCGCGCCATCGTGTTCCTGGCATCGGATGCGGCGTCGTTCGTCACGGGGCAGATCGTGACCGTCGACGGCGGCAAGACCGCCGGCTGATTGCGGCGCCTCGCTCCACTGCGGCACGTGAAGTGCCATTGAAACAGCGGGCCCCCCCCCGGGGCGGGGCCGGGGGGGGGGGGGAGACCCCCAA